>NZ_NOXZ01000028.1:0-252331 GCF_002258225.1 Rhodococcus sp. RS1C4
GGCGAGGGTGAGAACGGACCGATCGGGATGGTTGTGAAACGGGCAGTGGGTGCGAAAGTCGACGGTTGTTCCTCTTGACGCCGGGGCGCGCAGGGGTCACTCTTGTCCTGACGAAGGCACCCCGAAGCGATCGTGGAAGACGATTGCTCGACCGCGACACGCCGTGTTCGACGGCGACGCCGGTTCTTGGCTCGGGTGCTACTTTTGATGCCCCTGTTGCGCCCTGCGCACATTTGGGGTACCTTTGGACGTTGCGCTGGCTGCCTCCTGTCCACCTCTCGATTGCCGTGTCTGCGAAGTGTTACTTCGAAGAGATTGCAGTGGGGATTCGGTCTGGTTGTGACCAGCGAATTCGCCCCACATTGAAGCAAGCAGATACAGCGGCGGTCGCACTGCACGAGCGGCCCGCGTGAGGTGCTGGAAGGACGCATCTTGGCAGTCTCTAGCCAGACCAAGGCAGTTGTCGGAACACCGGGAGCCCCGAGGAGGGTTTCGTTCGCGAACATTCGCGAACCGTTGGAGGTACCCGGTCTCCTCGATGTACAGACGGACTCTTTCGAATGGCTGGTAGGCGCGCAGAGTTGGCGTGACCGTGCCGCCGCGCGCGGGGACAGCAATGTCTCCGGTGGTCTCGAAGACATCCTCACCGAACTTTCTCCGATCGAGGATTTCTCGGGTTCGATGTCTCTTTCCTTCTCCGACCCACGGTTCGACGAGGTCAAGGCCTCGCAGGACGAGTGCAAGGACAAGGACATGACGTACGCGGCTCCGCTGTTCGTCACTGCCGAGTTCATCAACAACAACACCGGCGAGATCAAGAGCCAGACGGTGTTCATGGGTGATTTCCCCATGATGACCGACAAGGGCACCTTCATCATCAACGGAACCGAGCGCGTCGTCGTCTCGCAGCTCGTCCGTTCGCCCGGCGTCTACTTCGATCACTCGATCGACAAGACGACGGAGAAGGACCTGCACAGCGTCAAGGTCATTCCTGGCCGCGGTGCATGGCTCGAGTTCGACGTCGACAAGCGCGACACGGTCGGTGTTCGTATCGACCGCAAGCGTCGCCAGCCCGTCACGGTGCTGCTGAAGGCTCTCGGCTGGTCCACCGAGCAGATCACGGAGCGCTTCGGCTTCTCCGAGATCCTCATGGCGACGCTCGAGAAGGACAACACCGCCGGTACCGACGAGGCTCTCCTCGACATCTACCGCAAGTTGCGTCCGGGCGAGCCGCCCACGAAGGAGTCGGCGCAGACTCTGCTGGAGAACTTGTTCTTCAAGGACAAGCGCTACGACCTCGCTCGCGTGGGCCGCTACAAGATCAACAAGAAGCTGGGCCTGAACTCGGGCCAGCCGATCGTTGCGTCGACCCTCACCGAGGAAGACATCGTCGCCACCATCGAGTACCTGGTGCGTCTGCACGCAGGTGACACCTCGATGACGGCGCCGGACGGCGTCGAGGTTCCCGTCGAGGTCGACGACATCGACCACTTCGGCAACCGTCGTCTCCGTACCGTCGGCGAGCTGATCCAGAACCAGATCCGCGTGGGCCTGTCCCGCATGGAGCGCGTCGTTCGTGAACGTATGACCACTCAGGACGTCGAGGCGATCACGCCGCAGACCCTGATCAACATTCGTCCCGTCGTCGCCGCGATCAAGGAGTTCTTCGGAACCTCCCAGCTGTCGCAGTTCATGGACCAGAACAACCCGCTGTCGGGTCTGACGCACAAGCGTCGTCTGTCGGCCCTCGGCCCCGGTGGTCTCTCGCGAGAGCGCGCAGGCCTCGAGGTTCGTGACGTTCACCCGTCGCACTACGGCCGTATGTGCCCCATCGAGACCCCTGAAGGCCCGAACATCGGCCTGATCGGTTCGCTGTCGGTGTACGCACGGGTCAACCCGTTCGGTTTCATCGAGACGCCGTACCGCAAGGTCGTCGACGGACAGGTCACCGACGAGGTCGACTACCTGACCGCGGACGAAGAGGATCGCCACACGCTCGCGCAGGCCAACTCGCCTGTCGATGCAGGCGGCCACTTCACCGAGGACAAGATTCTGGTCCGTCGTAAGGGTGGAGAGGTCGAGTTCGTCTCGTCCTCGGACATCGACTACATGGACGTGTCGCCTCGTCAGATGGTGTCGGTCGCGACCGCGATGATTCCGTTCCTCGAGCACGACGACGCCAACCGTGCCCTGATGGGCGCGAACATGCAGCGTCAGGCTGTTCCGCTGGTGCGGAGCGAGTCGCCGATCGTCGGAACGGGCATGGAACTGCGTGCTGCCGTCGACGCCGGTGACGTCGTCATCACCGAGAAGACCGGTGTCGTCGAAGAGGTCTCCGCGGACTACGTCACGGTCATGGCCGACGACGGAAGCCGCAAGACCTACCGCATGCGTAAGTTCGCGCGCTCCAACCAGGGCACGTGCGCCAACCAGCGTCCGATCGTGGACGAGGGTCAGCGCGTCGAGTCCGGTCAGGTCCTCGCCGACGGCCCGTGCACCGAGAACGGTGAGATGGCGCTCGGCAAGAACCTGCTGCTCGCGATCATGCCGTGGGAAGGCCACAACTACGAGGACGCGATCATCCTGTCGCAGCGCCTCGTGGAAGAGGACGTCCTCACCTCGATCCACATCGAGGAGCACGAGATCGATGCCCGCGACACCAAGCTCGGTGCCGAGGAGATCACTCGCGACATCCCCAACGTCTCCGACGAGGTCCTCGCCGACCTCGACGAGCGCGGCATCATCCGTATCGGTGCCGAGGTTCGTGACGGTGACGTCCTCGTCGGAAAGGTCACGCCGAAGGGCGAGACCGAGCTGACCCCGGAAGAGCGCCTGCTGCGCGCGATCTTCGGTGAGAAGGCGCGCGAGGTTCGCGACACGTCGCTCAAGGTTCCTCACGGCGAGAGCGGAAAGGTCATCGGCATTCGCGTGTTCTCACGCGAGGACGACGACGATCTGCCTCCCGGCGTCAACGAGCTCGTTCGCGTGTACGTCGCGCAGAAGCGCAAGATCCAGGACGGCGACAAGCTCGCCGGCCGCCACGGAAACAAGGGCGTCATCGGCAAGATCCTCCCGCAGGAGGACATGCCGTTCCTGCCCGACGGCACCCCGATCGACATCATCCTGAACACCCACGGTGTTCCGCGTCGTATGAACATCGGTCAGGTTCTCGAGACGCACCTGGGATGGATCGGGAAGACCGGATGGAACGTCCAGGTCGCCACCGACGGCACGAAGCCCGATTGGGCCGAGCGTCTGCCGGAGGAGATGCTGGCTGCTCCTGCCGACAGCAACATCGCCACCCCGGTGTTCGACGGCGCCAAGGAGCATCAGCTCGCTGGTCTGCTCGAGAGCACCATCCCCAACCGTGACGGCGTACAGATGGTCGGACCGGACGGAAAGGCCACGTTGTTCGACGGTCGTTCCGGCGAGCCGTTCCCGTACCCGGTGTCGGTGGGCTACATGTACATCATCAAGCTGCACCACTTGGTCGACGACAAGATCCACGCTCGTTCGACCGGGCCGTACTCGATGATCACGCAGCAGCCCCTCGGTGGTAAGGCTCAGTTCGGTGGTCAGCGCTTCGGTGAGATGGAGTGCTGGGCAATGCAGGCGTACGGCGCTGCCTACACGCTGCAGGAGCTCCTCACCATCAAGTCGGACGACGTCGTCGGCCGCGTGAAGGTGTACGAGGCCATCGTCAAGGGCGAGAACATCCCGGAGCCCGGTATTCCCGAGTCCTTCAAGGTGCTCCTCAAGGAGCTCCAGTCGCTGTGCCTCAACGTGGAGGTGCTGTCCTCGGACGGCGCAGCCATCACGATGGCCGACGGTGACGACGAGGACCTCGAGCGTGCCGCAGCCAACCTGGGAATCAACCTCTCCCGCAACGAAGCTGCCACCGTCGACGACCTCGCGCAGTAGATTTCTCGGTCCCGTGGGCCTCACCGCACTGCCGACACGCAGCAGGTGGGCCCACGGGGCGATCGACTTGATCTGATTCGCACAGCACAACACCCATCACGGGGAAAGGAAGTTACGTGCTCGACGTCAACTTCTTCGATGAACTCCGCATCGGTCTCGCGACCGCGGAGGACATCCGCAATTGGTCCTACGGCGAGGTCAAGAAGCCGGAGACCATCAACTACCGCACGCTCAAGCCCGAGAAGGACGGCCTCTTCTGCGAGAAGATCTTCGGCCCCACCCGGGACTGGGAGTGCTACTGCGGCAAGTACAAGCGCGTCCGCTTCAAGGGCATCATCTGTGAGCGCTGCGGCGTCGAGGTCACTCGCGCCAAGGTGCGTCGTGAGCGCATGGGCCACATCGAACTGGCCGCTCCGGTCACCCACATCTGGTACTTCAAGGGTGTTCCGTCACGCCTCGGTTACCTGCTCGACCTGGCACCGAAGGATCTCGAGAAGATCATCTACTTCGCTGCCTACGTCATCACCACGGTCGACGACGAGCTCCGCCACAACGAGCTCTCGACGCTCGAGGCCGAGATGGAGGTCGAGAAGAAGGCTGTCGCCGATCAGCGTGACGCCGACCTCGAGGCACGCGCTCAGAAGCTCGAAGCCGACATCGCCGAGCTCGAGGCGGAGGGCGCCAAGTCCGACGTCCGTCGCAAGGTCAAGGACGGCGGCGAGCGCGAGATGCGTCAGCTCCGTGACCGCGCGCAGCGTGAGCTGGATCGTCTCGAGGAGATCTGGAACACCTTCACCAAGCTGGCTCCGAAGCAGCTGATCGTCGACGAGCTCATCTACCGCGAGCTCATCGACCGGTACGGCGAGTACTTCACCGGTGCCATGGGTGCCGAGTCGATCCAGAAGCTCATGCAGAACTTCGACGTCGACGCCGAGGCCGAGAACCTGCGCGAGACCATCCGCAGCGGCAAGGGCCAGAAGAAGTTGCGCGCTCTGAAGCGTCTGAAGGTCGTCGCCGCGTTCCAGGCCGGCCGCAACTCGCCGATGGGCATGGTTCTCGACGCCGTCCCGGTCATCCCGCCGGAGCTTCGTCCGATGGTGCAGCTCGACGGTGGACGTTTCGCGACGTCCGACCTCAACGACCTGTACCGCCGTGTCATCAACCGCAACAACCGACTCAAGCGACTGATCGACCTCGGTGCTCCCGAGATCATCGTCAACAACGAGAAGCGGATGCTGCAGGAGTCGGTCGACGCCCTGTTCGACAACGGCCGTCGTGGACGTCCGGTCACCGGACCGGGTAACCGTCCGCTGAAGTCGCTGTCCGATCTGCTCAAGGGCAAGCAGGGTCGTTTCCGCCAGAACCTCCTCGGTAAGCGTGTCGACTACTCGGGCCGTTCGGTCATCGTCGTCGGCCCGCAGCTGAAGCTGCACCAGTGTGGTCTGCCGAAGCTCATGGCTCTCGAGCTGTTCAAGCCGTTCGTGATGAAGCGTCTGGTGGATCTCAACCACGCGCAGAACATCAAGTCGGCCAAGCGCATGGTCGAGCGTCAGCGTCCGCAGGTGTGGGACGTTCTCGAAGAGGTCATCGGCGAGCACCCCGTGCTGCTGAACCGTGCACCTACCCTGCACCGGTTGGGCATCCAGGCGTTCGAGCCGCAGCTCGTCGAGGGCAAGGCCATCCAGCTCCACCCGCTCGTGTGTGAGGCGTTCAACGCCGACTTCGACGGTGACCAGATGGCTGTCCACCTTCCGCTGTCGGCCGAGGCTCAGGCCGAGGCACGCATCCTGATGCTGTCCTCGAACAACATCCTCTCGCCGGCCTCGGGCCGTCCGCTCGCCATGCCGCGTCTGGACATGGTGACGGGTCTGTACCACCTCACGCGTCTCGACGCGGGTGCCGTGGGCGAGCGCGTCGATGCCAAGACCGACGAGCCGGAGTTCGGTGCGTACTCGTCGCCTGCCGAGGCTCAGATGGCAGTGGACCGTGGCGCTCTTCGGGTGCAGTCGCAGATCAAGGTTCGTCTGACGAACCAGCGTCCGCCGCTGGACCTCGAGGCCGAGCTGTTCCCGAACGGCTGGAACCGCGGCGATGCATGGACCGCGGAAACCACTCTGGGACGCGTCATCTTCAACGAGCTGCTCCCGGCGGACTACCCGTTCGTCAACGAGCAGATGCCGAAGAAGCGTCAGTCGACCATCATCAACGATCTCGCCGAGCGTTACCCGATGATCGTCGTCGCACAGACTGTCGACAAGCTGAAGGACGCAGGCTTCTACTGGGCCACGCGTTCGGGTGTCACCATCTCGATCTCCGACGTCCTCGTGCCGCCGGAGAAGCCGCAGATCATGGAGACCTTCGAGGCTCAGGCCGATCAGATCGAGAAGAAGTACCAGCGTGGCGCACTCGACAAGGTCGAGCGCAACTCTGCGTTGGTCAAGATCTGGCAGGACGCGACCGAGCAGGTCGGTAAGGCCATGGAGGCGCACTTCCCCGACGACAACCCCATCCCGATGATCGTGAAGTCCGGCGCAGCCGGAAACATGACTCAGGTGCGGTCGCTCGCCGGCATGAAGGGTCTGGTGACCAACCCGAAGGGTGAGTTCATCCCGCGTCCGATCAAGTCTTCCTTCAAGGAAGGCCTGACGGTCCTCGAGTACTTCATCAACACGCACGGTGCTCGTAAGGGTCTGGCCGACACGGCGCTTCGTACCGCCGACTCGGGTTACCTGACGCGTCGTCTCGTCGACGTGTCGCAGGACGTCATCGTTCGCGAGGTCGACTGTGGCACCGAGCGCGGAATCGTCACGACCATCGCCGAGAAGCTCGCCGACGGCACGATGATCCGCGACGCACACGTGGAGACCAGCACACGTGCTCGCACGCTGGCCACGGATGCGGTCGACGAGAACGGCAACATCATCGTCGCTCGTGGACACGACGTCGGCGATCCTGCCATCGATGCTCTGATCGAGGCCGGCATCACCGAGGTCAAGGTCCGTTCGGTGCTCACCTGCACCACCGGCACCGGCGTCTGCGCTACCTGCTACGGCCGTTCGATGGCCACCGGCAAGCTCGTCGACATCGGTGAGGCCGTCGGTATCGTCGCCGCACAGTCGATCGGTGAGCCCGGTACCCAGCTGACCATGCGTACCTTCCACCAGGGTGGTGTCGCCGGAGATGACATCACCGGTGGTCTGCCTCGTGTGACGGAGCTGTTCGAGGCACGTGTGCCGAAGGGCAAGGCTCCTATCGCGGACGTGTCGGGACGCATCCAGCTCGAGGACGGCGATCGTTTCTACAAGATCACCATCATCCCGGACGACGGCGGCGAAGAGGTTGTCTACGACAAGCTCTCCAAGCGTCAGCGTCTGCGCGTCTTCAAGCACGACGACGGCACCGAGCGCCTTCTGGCGGACGGTGACCACGTCGAGGTCGGCCAGCAGCTCATGGAAGGTGCTGCCGATCCGCACGAGGTGCTGCGCGTGATGGGTCCTCGCCAGGTCCAGATTCACTTGGTGAACGAGGTCCAGGAGGTCTACCGCAGTCAGGGCGTGTCGATCCACGACAAGCACGTCGAGACGATCGTGCGCCAGATGCTCCGTCGCGTGACGATCATCGACTCCGGCTCCACCGAATTCCTGCCCGGTTCTCTGACCGAGCGCAGCGAGTTCGAGGCGTCGAACCGTCGTGTCGTCGCCGAGGGTGGCGAGCCCGCAGCCGGACGTCCGGTTCTGATGGGTATCACCAAGGCGTCGCTGGCCACCGACTCGTGGCTGTCGGCAGCGTCCTTCCAGGAGACCACTCGTGTGCTCACCGATGCGGCTATCAACACCCGCAGCGACAAGCTCATCGGTCTCAAGGAGAACGTCATCATCGGTAAGCTCATCCCGGCTGGTACCGGCATCAACCGGTACCGGAACATTCAGGTGCAGCCCACCGAGGAGGCACGCGCTGCGGCATACGCAGTGCCGTCGTACGACGATCAGTACTACAGCCCGGACGGCTTCGGCCAGAACACCGGCGCCGCAGTGCCGCTCGACGACTACGGTTTCTCCAACGAATACCGCTAGGACTCACAGCAAGAGCCCCGCATCCGATTGGGTGCGGGGCTTTTGCGTGTTCCCAGCCGAGTTCCCAGCCGAGTTCTCAGCCGTGGTGGCAGACGGCTTCGAGATCGATGCCATTGAGATCGCGTACGAACGAACCGTAGTAGGTCGCGTGGTACTCCGGCTGCAACCCGGGAGCCCTGAGTTCGGTGGCACCGGCCGCGAGTGCGGCCACGTGAAACGCGTCGACCGTCGCCCGGTCCGGTGCACTGAAGGCCATGTGTGTGTGCGGACCGATCCGTGAGCCTGGTGCGTCGACGATCCAGAAGAACGGTTTCACCGCGGCCCAACCGAACGCGATCATCGCGAGCTGATCGGGTCCGACCGGCACTCGCATGATCTCGGTGATGCCCAACGGTTCGAGGGCTGCACTGTAGAACTCCGCGCTGGCCGCGAGATCGTGGACGCCGAAGTTCAAGTGGTCGATCTGGGATCCTGTGCGATCGAGTGATGTCATGAGTCCAGAATGCACGGTATTGCGGACACCGACAGTCCGCGTTCATCGAAATGTCGGACGCCCGACAAGTCCAGTTCGTGCCCACGAGAGAGCCTCGGAGGATGGGGCAACGAGACGTGAACATCGGACGGGACATCTCTCTGCGAGGAGGGGCGACGAGGCGACAGTTTCTGACGTGGAGTGCGCTGGTCGGGGCGTTGGCGTTCGCTCCGGAACTGAACCCCGCCACGGCGAGTGCGCAGTCGGGAACGCCCAGCAGCTATCCGTTCCGCCTCGGGGTCGCGTCCGGTGATCCTCTGCCGGATTCGGTGGTGCTGTGGACGAGACTCGCCACGGATCCGTTCGCGCCTGCCGGTGGTATGACGCCGGGTGTGGTGCCGGTGCAGTGGCAGATCGCGGCCGACGAACGCTTCACCCGGGTGACGGCGCAGGGCGTCGAACTCGCGACGGAGTTCGACGGGTGGTCCGTCCACGTGGATGTGCGTGGCCTCGAGCCTGCACGCGAGTACTTCTACCGGTTCCTGGTCGGCCCGCACGCCAGTGCGGTCGGTAGGACGAAGACTGCGCCGGCCGCCGGGCAGCCGCTGAGCAGGCTCGATTTCGGGTGGGCGTCGTGCCAGAAGTGGGAGGACGGGTACTTCGGTGCCTACGCGGATCTGGCGGCGTCGAACCTCGACGTCGTGTTCTTCCTCGGGGATTACATCTACGAGTACGCGGTCAAGGACGAGGGTGCCCGGGCCGGTCGACCGAGGCCGGAGTCCGCGAGCCGAGAAACCATGCAGCTCAGCGACTATCGTGACCGGTACGCGATGTACAAGGCCGACGAGAACTTGGCGGCAGCGCATGCGTCGGCGCCGTTCGTGTCGGCGTTCGACGATCACGAAGTGGACAACAACTGGGCTTCGCAGATCAGTCAGGACGACGACGATCCGGTGCTGTTCCTGAACAGGAGGGCCGATGCGTTCAAGGCATGGTGGGAGAACACTCCGGTGCGTGCCAATCTGAAGCCGCAGGGCCCGGACATGAAGGTCTACCGCCGTCTGAGTTTCGGTGACCTCGTGGACTTCTCGGTGCTGGACACGAGGCAGTACCGCAGCGACCAGGCCAACGGAGACAAGGAACACGCGCAGAACGCGGAGACGGCCGATCCGTCGCGCACCATCACCGGCGCCGAGCAGGAGAAGTGGATTCTCGACGGTTTCGCGTCGCCGTCGAAGTGGAATTTCCTTGCGCACCAAACGGTCATCTCGGATCTAGCACAGGGCTTGGACGGCGATCGCAAGGTCGGAATGGATCCGTGGAGCGGATACGAGGCGTCCCGTCATCGGATTCTCGACGGCGCACGGGAGCGCGGGACGACGAATGTCGCGTCGATCGTCGGCGACATCCATCGCACGATCGTGTCGGAACTCCGGCGGGACTACCAGGATCAGGCGTCTCCGGTGGTGGGTGTCGAGATCGCGACGACGTCGATCGCGTCGGGCAAGGACGGCGCCGACGTGGACACGACGGGTGCGGCGATCGCGAACGGCTCGCCCCACGTGAAGTACGGCAATGCGCGTCGCGGTTACCTGCGGTCGACGCTCACTCCGGGTGAATGGCGTTCGGAGGTAAGGGTTCTCGACGCGGTGTCGACGCCGGGGGCGTCCGTCCGGACGGCGACGACGGTCACCGTTCCGGACGGTCGCCCGGAGATCCAACTGGGTTGAGCGGCACGGGCGGCGGAGCCGCTCTACCGCCCGTCGGCGATGATCCGGGCGATGTTGCGCTCGGCCAACGCCGTGATGGTCAGCGAAGGGTTGGCGGCGCCCGTGCTGCCCGGGATGAGGGCGCCGTCGACGACGTACACGCCGTCGTGTCCCTTGACGCGGCCGTAGGAGTCGGTGACGTCGCCGATGACTGCGCCGCCGAGGGGGTGGGCGGTGAAGGTGTCGTCGACATCGCGGGTGAACGGCTCGGCGGAGACGACGGTGCCGCCTGCTTCGGCCATCCGGTTCTGTACTGCGCGTAGTGCTTCCACGGTGTCTCGGCTGCCGCCCTTGGGCCAGGACAGAGACATCGAGTCGGTGGCCGAGTTGTAACTGAAGTTGGCGCGCAGCGGGTCGATCGTCATCCCGAGGGATCCGATGAACCCGAGATCCCACGGGACTCCGGGCACGTACCAGTTCTCGACGGTCAGGGGTAGGCCGGAATCGTCGACGATGCGTGACGCGCACGGCGCGGCCTGGGGGACTCCGGCCGCGGGGCCGAGAGATCGGGTCATGGAGGCGTCGCCGTTGGTCCCCCACCCGCGTCCGACGAATTCGTTGAGGTTGCCCAGTGCGCCGGTGGCCTGTGCGCGCAGCAACAGTTCGGTGGTGCCGATGGATCCGGCGCCGAGTACCAGCTTGTCGCATGTCAGGGTGCGCGTTTCGAGTACGTTGCCCTCGGGATCGACTCGGCGTACCTCGACGCGGTATCGGCCACCGGATTCGGTGCCGATGGACGCGACCTCGTGGCTGTGAGCGACGAGTGCATTGCCGGTGGCTTCGGCCTGCGGGATGTAGTTCTGGGTGAGGTCGTGCTTGGCGCCGTTGGAGTTGCCGAACGTGCTGGCGCCGACGGTTGCCGACGGGCGGGATCGGCCGGCGATCTCGTCGCGGACGACGTTCCAGTTCCAGTTGCCGTCGACGGCCTCGGGAGTGAAGCCTGCTCGTCGGGCATGGTCGTCCCATGTGCGCGAGTGCGCGAAGTTGGGACTGCCCAGGATGTCGGCAGGGATCGGCGACGGCAGCAGCATCGACCGGGCTTTCGGGTACCAGGTGCCTGCCATCTCGTCGTAGGACAGGCGTCCACCGAAGGACATGTCGAAGAATCGGCGATCCGGTGCGATGGTGACGCCGGTGTAGACGACGGAACCTCCGCCGACTGCGGCGGCGCGCCAGACCGACAGGTTCTCGAAGCGAGTGGTGTCGAGGACACCACCGAAGTGATCGACGGGCCCGACGGGTAGTCCGGTGATGTTGGTGAACGAGCTCTGACGCCACAGGCCGCGTCCGTCGGCGGTCATGTCGGAGGTGAAGATGTCCCGCCACGGGTCTCGCGGCCACCGCAGGCCACGTTCGAGGACGGTGACCTTGGTGCCGGACTGGGCGAGGCGCAGCGCCGCAGCACTGGCGCCGAAGCCGGATCCGATCACGATGACGGGGGAGTGGTCCGGTGGGCGAGGGGGGTCGGCGAAGAGTTCGGGAACGAGGCCACGGATGGACCCGACCCCGATGGGAATGGCACCGGCTCGACCTGCCGAGGCGAGCGGCGGTACTGCCAATCCGGCGATTCCAGCTGCCGCCAGTTGCAGCAGTTGACGTCGCTTCACGTGTGTAGCCCCCTGCAGTTCTTGAACCCTGTTCGTCCCGACCACCGGCCATTGTTCCTCATTCGGACACCGAAAAGCGACCGGATGTCCGTGACCTTGGGATATTTCCAGATCGGCCGTGCCGGGGGCCTCAATACTGTGGCAGCTGCTGGACGGCCCACTTGTTTCCGTCGGGGTCCGCGAAGAACACGAACTTGCCCCAGCCCATGTCGACGACGGGGTCGATGTCGAGTCCGGCGTCGATGAGGTGTGCTCGAGCTTCCTCCGCGTCGGCGACGACCACCTGGAGTCCTTCGACGCTGCCGGGGGCGGCGTCGGTGATGCCGCGTCCGACGGCGATGGAGCAGGCGGATCCCGGGGGAGTCAGCTGCACGAACCTGATGTCCTCGGTGGGACTCGAGTCGTGATCGGCGTTGAATCCGATCTTCACGTAGAAGTCCTTCGCGCGGTCGACGTCGGAGACGGGAATGATGACGAGTTCGAGTTTGATGTCCATGCCGATCATTCTGAACCCGATCGCGGACAGAAACGGTCCTCTTCGGTGACTGAAATCCCGTACGAAATATGCCCGACGCGATACTGGTTGGTGTGAGTGTGCGCGTCTCCGTTCTCGATCGTTCTCGAACCCGTCTGGGGTCGCCGGACGCTGCTGCGCTGACGGCGACGATCGAACGTGCTGTCCACGCGGAGCAGCTCGGCTTCCACCGATTCTGGGTCGCCGAGCACCACGGTGTCCCCGGTATCGCGAGCGGAGCTCCTCCGGTGTTGCTCGCGGCGATCGGAGCCAGGACGTCGACCATTCGACTCGGGTCGGGCGGGGTGATGTTGCCCAACCATCAGCCGTTCGTCGTGGCCGAGCAGTTCGCCGTGCTCGAAGCGTTGTATCCGGGTCGTGTCGACGCCGGGGTCGGGCGGTCGTTGGGATTCACCGGTCCCGTGCGCGAGGCCCTTCGTACGAGCGCTGCGGATACGTTCGAGGACGATCTGGGCGAGCTACGGCGATATCTCGACGGGTCGGGTCCGGTGACGGTACGGCCGGCGACCGCGTCGCCTCCGGTGTTCGTGCTCGCGACGGGGCAGGGGTTGGCGATCGCGGCTCGCGCGGGGTTACCGGTGGTGGTGGGTGGACCGATACTGAAGGGCGACGCGTCGGCGATCGAGGTGTACCGACGTCGCTTCCGGCCGACCGAGTCCAATCCCGAACCGTCAGTGGTTGTTTCGCTGGACATCACCATCGCCGACAGTGCCGAGCGGGCGCGTGAACTGGTGCTGCCCGAGGCATGGGCCATGGCGCAGTCCCGGCGGACCGGAGAATTCCCACCGTTGATGTCGCCGTCGGACATCGATGTGGATTCGGCGCCGCCACGGACGCGAGAGCGCGTCGAGCGGTCCATCGCGTCAGGTGTCCACGGAACTCCGGACGAGGTTGCGTCCCAGCTGGACAAGCTGATCGACCGGACGGGCGCCGACGAGATCCTCGCGTCGACGTCGACGTACGACAGGGATGCACTGTGGCAGGCCGACGCGGCGCTGATCCACCTGGTGCGTTCGCTGTCCCGCTAGGTCTTTCTGTGCTGCGGCGGCGCACAGCCGATGCGCGCTACTGTGGAGAACACGGCATAACGGACTCGCCTCGGACGTCCGCGACACAGGGAGGTTCCCCATGGCTGGCAAGAAGATCGATCGCGTTCATGCGCAGACGGCACTCGAGACGGTTCGCGAGAACCCGGGCATCGCCCTGATCGCCGCAGCTCCGGCGCTCATGGTGTTTGCCGTGGTGTGGTGGCTGGCAGGCTTCGGCACTGCGCTGCTGTTGCTGATCGCTCTCGGCGTCGTCGGGTTCGTGGCCGCCAAGCTCAAGAGCTGACGCGCGCTAGCGGGGTACGTGGTAGCGGGTCAGTAGCCCGGTGCCACGTCCGATCTCGGCCCACGACGTGTCGAATGTCAGAACGGCGATCGCCGACGTCGGGAACTTCCTGCCGATCTCGATGGCGGCTTCCGAACCATCGGCTTCGGCCAATTCCAGTGCAGTGAACGGTATTCCAGGCGCATGCCCGACGACGAGGAGTGTGTGCACCGCGTCGTCGGTCAGCGCGATCTCGTCGATGATCTCGTCCGGTGATGCGCCGTAGATACGCTCCTCGAAGGTCACGGGGGCCTCGATTGCCGTCGCGACGAGGGTCTCGCGGGTGCGGGTGGCCGTCGAGCACAGAACTGCGTCGACCGTGCCGACGTCCGAGACGATCCACTGACCACCGAGCGCCGCTTCACGCTGTCCACGCTCGGCGAGCGGGCGATCGTGGTCGGGAACACCGTCGGGGTAGCCGGACTTGCCGTGTCGCATCAGGACGAGGGTGCGCGTCATGGATACCACCGTATCGGGACACACGCAGTGAAGCGGACCTGCTACCTTGAACGCCGTTCAAGTTTGCATCACGAGGAGTGGTCATGTCAGGTTCCGAAGGCGTACAGGAGTCACCGGTGGCGGGTTCGAGGTTTCACGTCTCCGCGAGAGACATGGCGCAGGTCGCCGTGTTCGCCGCGCTCATCGCAGCTCTCGGACTCGCCGGGGCCATCACGGTCGGCTTCAGTGGTGTTCCGATCACGCTGCAGACCCTCGGTGTCATCCTGGCGGGCGCCGTTCTCGGACCACGCAAAGGCGTCATCGCGGTCGCGGTGTTCATCGCGTTGACCCTGATCGGGCTGCCGCTGCTCTCGGGCGGCCGTACCGGGCTCACCGCGCTGGCGGGGCCGAGCGCCGGCTACCTCGTCGGCTGGATCCCTGCCGTCTTCGTGATCGGGTTGCTGACCGTACGGATCCTGCCGAAGTACCCCGTCGTGCTCGGACTGCTCGCCAACGCGATCGGCGGCATCGTCGTGGTCTACATCTTCGGAACCATCGGTTTGCTGCTGCGCACGGACCTGAGTGTGTGGGCCGCGGTCTCCACCAACTTCGCCTTCGTTCCCGGCGACCTCGTCAAGGTCGTCATCGCCACCGTCGTCGCGAAGAGTGTTCACCGGGCGTACCCGGGCATCGTCCACACGTGAAGTTGCCGCATTCCGCGGACGCTCTTGCGATCGACTGGGCAGGCACCCGGCTGACCTACGCGCAGTTCGACGCCGCGGTCGAAGCCTGGCCCGCACCTCCGCTTCACGAACACTCGGCACACGACGCGTCGGAACTCGCTGTTCCCGATGCGTTGATCTGCGTGTTCGCGGCAGCCAGGCAGGGCCGAGCGGTGCACGTCGAGGACCCTGCAGCCAGGCCCGATCGACAGTCCGTGCCTGCGGACGCCTGGTTGCTGATCGGCACGTCCGGGTCGACGGGTAGGCCTCGGCCGCTTGCTCGCACCGTGCGGTCCTGGACGGACAGCTTCGACGAGTTCACATCCGTCACCGGAATCGTCGAGTCCGACCGGGTGCTCGTCACCGGTCCGTTGCACGCGACCATGCACTTGTTCGCCGCCGTCCACGCCCTGTGGGTCGGTGCGTGCGTCACCGACGATCCGCGTGGCGCGACGGTCGCTCACGCAGTGCCCGCGGTCCTCCGAACTCTCGTCGAGACCGCCCCGGAACTGCGCCTCGCAGTCGTAGCAGGCACGACTTTCGATTCCGGGGCAGCCGAGGGCTGGAGTGGAGCCGGCAGGAACGACCGATTCGATCGACGACATCTCCGTGTGGTCGAGTACTACGGGGCGGCCGAACTGTCGCTCGTCGCTACCCGCGTGGTCCCGGAGCCGCTGCGGTTGCTTCCAGGTGTGGACGCGGAGATCCGCGACGGCCTGCTGTACGTCAGGTCGCCGTACCGCGTTCTCGGTGCCGACGAATGGGTCGGCGTCGGGGACCTGGCCGATCTCGGGTCGGACGGCGAACTCGTCGTTCACGGCCGAGGGGACGCCGCCGTCGACGTCGGTGGCACGACGGTCATCGCCGAGGACGTCGAAAGACTGCTCGACGCGATCGACGGAGTGCGCGCGTCGGCGGTCGTCGGGACACCACATACGGTCCTCGGGGCGACGGTGACTGCCGTCCTCGAACTGGACGACCCGGTCGTCCTCGATTCCGTCAAGGCCCGTGCTCGCGCCGCACTCCAGAAGGAAGCAGTCCCGAGGCGATGGGTTGTCGTCGACCGTCTACCTCGCACCGGCAGCGGAAAGATCGCCCGCGCCCGAGTGAGAGACTCGTTGCCATGAGTCGGTCTGCGTACAAGGCTGCTGCGCCGGTCCTCGTTGCCCCACGTCGAACACCGATCGGCAACGCCGGCCACGGATTCTCCCGGCTGACCACGACGGATCTCGCGGCACCGGTCCTCACCGCCGTGCTCGATACGCTGCGCGACGCCGGGGCACCGGACCAGGTGGACGACGTCGTCCTCGGCAACTGCCTCGGCCCCGGCGGCGACCCGGCGCGAATCGCATCCCTGGCCGCCGGGCTCGGCGTCGACGTGCCCGGCGTGACCGTGGACCGGCAGTGCGGTTCCGGCCTCGACGCGGTCGCACTCGCCGCCGCCCGAATCCGCAGCGGCGAGGACGACCTGATCCTGGCCGGCGGCGTCGAATCCGCCAGCACCGCACCGTGGAGACTCTGGCCGGAGACGCGCGAGCGCTACACCCGTGCCCCGTTTGCTCCTCCCGGTTTCCCCGACCCCGACATGGGAGTCGCGGCGGACGATCTCGCCAGGATTCGAGGGATCAGCCGAGAACGTCAGGACGCCTATGCGGCACGTTCGCATGCGCTGGCCGCGCAGACGGAGTTCTCGTCCGAGATCGTTCCGATAGCAGGCGTCGACCGCGATCAACGAATTCGATCGAACATGACCGAGGCCAGGTTGAGCCGACTCCGTCCGGCATTCACGCCGGACGGCACCGCGACCGCGGGCAACTCGTGCGGAATCTCCGACGGCGCAGCCGTTCTCGCCGTGGCGACGCAGGCGGGTGCACACGGCTTACCAGCGCTGCGTGTTCTCGGATCCGCGGTGGCGGGGTCGGATCCGTCGCTGCCCGGTCTCGGCCCGGTTCCCGCCATCGAGAAAGTGTTGCGCCGTAGCGGAGTTGCGCTGTCCGATGTCGGGGTCGTCGAGATCACCGAGGCGTTCGCATCCGTCGTACTCGCAGTCGCCGACGAACTGGACATCGACGAGGATCTGCTGTGCCCGCAGGGCGGTGCCATTGCGATGGGGCACCCGTGGGGTGCGTCGGGCGCAATCCTGCTCGTGCGGTTGGCGACTCGGATGTTCGCGTCGGACGGGCCGGAACTGGGATTGGCCGCGTGCGCCATCGGCGGCGGCCAGGGAGTAGCAATGATCGTGGAGCGTGTGCAATGAGCGAGATCGTGTTCGAGCAGGTTCGTCACGCCTTCGGTGAGCGAGAAGTGTTGCGGGGCGTCGATCTCACCATCACCGAGCGCCGTGTGGGCATCATCGGGTCCAACGGATCCGGCAAGTCGACGCTGGCGCGGACGATCAACGGGTTGCTCGCGCCGACGTCCGGGACAGTGACCGTCGACGGCATCGACGCAGCGAAGAAGGGCGCCCAGGTCCGTAAGAAGGTGGGGTTCGTCTTCACCGACCCGGACACGCAGATCGTCATGCCCACGGTCGCGGAGGATCTCGCGTTCTCGCTCCGCAGATCGGGACTGAGCAAGCCCGAGATCGCCGAGCGAGTCCAGGACATACTGACGAGGTTCCGCCTCGACGGACACGCCGAGCACCCCGCGCATCTACTGTCCGGCGGTCAGAAACAGCTCCTGGCAATCGGAGCCGTCCTGATCCGCAGGCCGGAGGTCGTCGTCGCCGACGAGCCGACCACTCTGCTCGATCTCCGCAACGCCCGAGTCGTCGCCGACGCGTTGGACTCCATCGATCAGCAGGTCATCGTCGTCACTCACCAGCTCGCTCTTCTCGAGTCGTTCGAGCGCGTCATCGTCGTCGACGACGGTGTTGTTGCGTTCGACGGCACCCCCGACGCGGCGGTTCCGGCATATCGGGAGTTGGTCCTGTGATCGGGCTGTACCGGCCGGGGAACTCTCTGCTGCATCGGTTGCCTGCGGGTACCAAGCTGCTGCTCCTGCTGGCGTCGATCATCCTCGCCACGATCTTCGCGCGCACCCCCGTGGACGTCGGGGTGATCGCACTCGTCGTGGCCGGGTTGTTCGGCGTGGCACGTATTCCGCTGAAACTTGCTACGGCGCAGCTACGTCCCGTGCTGTGGATGGTGCTGATCATCGGTGTCTTCCAGGTGATCATCACCGACTGGAAACGCGCGGTGGTGGTGTGCGGAGTGCTCGTGATCTCCGTTGCCCTCGCCGCACTCGTCACGTTGACGACCCGAGTGACGGACATGCTGGACACCGTCACTCGCGCGCTCGGGCCACTTCGGCGGTTCGGTGTCGACCCCGACCGCATCGGTCTGATGCTCGCCCTCGCCATCAGGTGCATCCCGGTGCTGGCCACCATCGTGCACGAGGTGTCCGAGGCGCGCAAAGCGCGCGGATTGCAGTGGTCCATGACTGCACTCGCCACGCCCGTCCTGGTTCGCGCACTCCGCACCGCCGACGCGATGGGCGATGCCCTCGTCGCTCGTGGCGTCGACGATTAGCGGGGCGATCAGCGCGTGAGCCCGCTACTCACCGACCGCATCGCCGGTCACGCACGCGAGAATCCCGAGGCGATCGCCGTCGTCGACCGTCGGGAATCGGTGACGTACGGCGATTTCTGGGAACGGGTCCGCCGCACCGGTGCCGGGATGAACGGCATGCGACGCGTCGCGGTTCTTCCGACGTCGGACGTCGGCTCGCTCGTCGCGGTGACCGCGGCGATGGCGTCGGGAATCGGTGTGGTGTTGTTGCACAGGCACTTGCTGCCCGGTCAGTTCGGCAGGGTCGTCGAGCTCGCCGCCCCGGACGTGGTGATCGCTGCGCAGCAACAGCATCGACGGGTGGCATCGCTCGGCTGGCCCGACCCGGTCGTCGGTCTGGACGGGCGGGGGCCGCACGGGAGTCCCACCGAGGGCGGTGAACTCCTGGTCGGGATCACGTCGGGAAGCACCGGTGAGCCCAAGCTCTTCGTACGGAACCAGCGTTCGTGGGCCAGGACGCTGGACCGCAGCGACGCCGTGTTCGACGTTCGGCGGGGAGATCGCGTGTCGACGCCGGGGGTGCTGGACCACACGCATTTCCTGTACGGCGCGCTGCACGGGCTGACACGGGGTGCGGCCGTCGACGTCCGGCCCGTGGTCGACGCACTGAACAGTGGCGCGACGCATCTCTATTCGGTGCCGACGATCGCGTGGGACGTCGTGCGCGCCGATGTCGGCCCGGTAGGGAGTGTGCGTGAAGTGCTCTCCAGTGCGGCCCGCTGGCCGGAGTCGGGGCGTCGAACACTGCAGAACGTGCTGCCGAACGCGTCGCTCGTTCACTTCTACGGCGCCTCGGAGCTGAGCTTCGTGTCCTACGATCGCGGCGTGAATCCCGGTGCGGGCACACTGTTCGACGGTGTCGAGGCGCGGATCGTCGACGGTGTCGTTCACGTGCGCAGTGACATGGTGTTCGACGGGTACCTGACCGACGGGGGACTCGCAGGCGGACCGGTCGACGGCTGGATGACGGTGGGAGACAGAGGAAGTGTGGACGGGTCGTCGCTGACTCTGTTCGGTCGTGATTCCGAGACGCTGATCCGGGGAGGGCTCAATGTCGAGCTCGCGCCGATCGAGCATGCAGCCCTGAGCATCTCCGGTGTTCTCGAAGCGGGAGTCGTTGCGATTCCCGACGCACGATTCGGTGAGGTACCCGCGCTCGCACTCGTCGTGAGCGCGGGCGCACCGCCCGTCGAGCGCATCCGTCGGTCGTTGCGTGAGGCCCTGCCCGCCCCCAGTGTGCCGACGCGGATCCTCGTGGTGCCCGCCCTGCCCCGCACACCGCGCGGCAAGCTGGACCGTCAGGCCCTCGGGGCGACCTTCGCGACGGAGCGCACCGCATCGTCGACGACGAACCACACGGTGAGCGCGCCGCCCTCGAAGCGGTGACGAATGGTCACGTGGTCGCCCGCCAGAATGGGGGAGAGATACTCGATGACGGCCCGGTGCGGGGCGTGCAACAGATCGGCGTGATCGACCAACAGTTCCTCGACGGCGTGCCAGTACGCGGCGTTGTTGACGTGGTTGAACGGGTCGATGTCGGTGGCGCGCAAGGGAAACTGCACGTCGGTGTGCGCGGGTGACGGCACCGGCTCGGTCAGCCAGGCCTTCCACCGCAACCGATGCTCGTCGGTGGTGCGTGCCAGCAGGGCCAAGGCCTCGTCGCTGATCCGGGTGGGCATACCGGTACTGGCACTGATGTTGATCCAGAATCCCTCGGTCTCGATGGACGCGCCCTTGTCGGTGGTGATGTTCACGCGCATGTTCGACCACCTCGTCGACATCGACGAGCACCACCGTCTCATGTGCACTCGGTCCGGGAACTCGACCGGGGTGTGCACGTCGATGACCGTGCGCCGCACGATCCAGAACGGGTCCGTGACGCCGAGCGAGGTGGCATCGAGATTGTCCGACCCGATGTCCTGCAGGTAGCGGGCCATACCGTCGAACCGCAGGCGGTTGTTCGGGTCGACGTCTCCGGTGCGGACGGTCCAGTTGGTCTCGAAGCCCTCGCCGTCGGCCGGCGCCGGAGCAAGAGGGTCGTCGAAGCCGACAGGTTCGGGGCTCCGCTGCGTTGCGCTGGTTCCGTCGGTCATGGTGAACGAACCTACCCGGCCGAGCGTGTCACAGGACCCGGCGCGCCTTCATTCCGTCGAACACCGGCCCGATCTTGACGACGTCGCCGAAGGTGGGCGCGTGCACCATCTGCCCGTTGCCGACGTAAATTGCGACGTGCCCGGGACCACCCGCCTGCCAGTTGCCGAACAGCAGGTCGCCGGGCTGAGCCAGCCCGAGCGGGATTTCGGTGCCGACGTTCCACTGCGTCTCCGACGTCCGCGGGAGGGTCACCTTGCCGCCGGACGCCTTGAAGATGGCGTAGGACGTCAGACCGGAGCAGTCGAACCCGCCGCCCGACGGTCCGTTGATGTTGCCGCCGCCCCACACGTACGGCAGGCCGAGATAGTTCATGGCGGACCGTACGGCGTTCGCGCCTGCACCGGCAATGTCCAGGGCGGAGAACGGGTTCAGTATCGCGGAGAACTGCATTTCCGTCGCCCGGATCTTCGCGACGTACGGCTTCGTCTGGTTCTCGTAATCCGGTGTACCGGAGGGCATCCCGCCGGAACGAAGGACTGCGCCCGCACCCGCGTTGTACCCGGCGATGGTCAAGTCGAGGGTGTCACCACTGACCCTGCCCTCGGACTTCCACTGCGAGACCTGACTGTGGATGTCGCACAACATGTTTCCCGACGCCATCACCGAATCCGCGATTCCGTTGATGTCGGCCACACCGTCACCGTCGGCGTCCTTGCCGTAGGTCGCCCACGTTCCCGGCATGAACTGCCCGGGGCCACGTGCCCCACTCGAGGACACCGGGGCCGTCGGACCGTGCCGGAACCCGTTCTCCGCGGCGTACAGCGCGGCAATGACGGGTGCCCCCACGCCGTCGCAGATGGCCCCGGCCTTCATGAGCCAGGGAACGAACGCGGTGATCGCACCGATAGGCGACGCGGACACTCCGGTGAACGTGGCGGGTACCCCGGGGAACAGCGCACGCCGAAGTGCCTCGGCGGCGGGCATGAACGCAGTCTGGGACACCAGATCGCCCAGTGAATACGTCGACGTACCGAACTGCAGGGCGCCGCTCGCGCTCGGTATCAGGGCTCCGAGCGATGTGATGGGCGAGCTCGTCACCGAGGCGACGGGCACCTGCGCCAGAGGCGGTGTGGGCGGTGCGTCCGTCGCGGCGCCCGCGTCCGCCGGTTCGGTCTCCTCGGTCTTTTCGGTGTCCGGCTCGTCCGGAAGCATCGGGTCGGCCGCGGATTCGATCGCGGCCGCGGCATCGTCGAGCATGGCGGAGGCGTCGTCGCGCTGATCGTCGGGAAGGGCCCCGAGAAGGTCGTCGAGTTGCTGTTGCAGACCGGGTGCGGCGTTCTCCGCGGATTCGGCGACGCCCGCAGCTCCGTCCTGGATCGGTGGGGGAAGGTCGGTCCCTGCTGCCGCCCCCGCTGCGGACACGATGACGGCCACGATGACTGCGATCGGATCGCCTGCCATGTAACAACTCCTGGTGCTGTGCGTCTCTCCCCAAAATGCTTCCATGCCCACTCATCCCCGCGTGAGGTGGCTCACATCATCATGCCCTGCGACGGCGCTCCGTGGTTCGGAATGCGCGGACGCAACCTACGCGTCGCATCTTCCATTGCGGCATCGGTGCGTAGGTTGGCGGTGCGTAGGTTGGCGGTGCGGACGAGAGGAGACACGAATGGACAAGCGAGTGGTGTCACCCGTGAGCGTGTGGGATCCCGGCGCTCAGTTGTTGTCTCAGTGTGTTGCGGTGGAGAACGCGTCGACGACGCTGTATCTGTCGGGCCAGACGGCGATCACGGCGGACGGTCAGTTCGCGGGAATCGGGGATGTCGAGGCGCAGATTCGTCTGGCGTTCGAGAACATTCGCCTGATCGTCGATGCAGCCGGTGGAGCCTTGGAGAACGTGGTCAAGCTGACCGTGTACTTCGTCGACATGGCACACCTCGACACCTACACCGCGGTTCTCGGTGAGTTGTTTCCCGAGACCAGGCCCGCTCAGACCGTCGTCGAAATCGTTCGGCTTGCGATGCCGGAGTTGCTGATCGAGATCGACGCCGTCGCGGCCCTTTAGACGAGCGTCGACCAGTAGTCCGAGAACCTGATGCCGACGAGGGCGATCACCACGGCGTACCAGAGCGCGAGGATCGTCCAACGCCATTCGAGCAGCAGCCTCGGGACGGTGCCTGCGCGCTCGCGGTCGACGAGTTGGGACAGCGTGACGACGAATATCGGCATCGTGACTGCCCAGACGACCATGCAGTAGGGGCACAGTGCGCCGATCTCGTAGAGGCTCTGGTCGATCAACCAGTGGATGAACACCTCGCCGAGCAGGGTGCCCAGCGACAGTCCGAGCCAGTACCAGTGCGGTAGTGCGACCTTCGCGAGGGTCAGGATTCCGGTGACGAGTACCACCGTGAAGGCGACGATCCCGATGATGGGATTGGGAAACCCGAACAGTGCGGCCTGATCGGTGGTCATCACCGAACCGCACGACAACACCGGATTCAAGCTGCACGACGGCACGTAGGACGAATCCTCGAGCAGTTTGAATCGTTCGATCGTCAGGGTCAGTGCCGCGAGGAGTCCGAGTACGCCGCCGACCGTGAGGACCCAGGCGGTGACCTTGCTGGTGGGCACTGCTCTACTGTGCCGCGGTGATCGCGGCCCGCAGGTTGTCCGGCGTCGGGACGTCGACGACGGTGCCGTTGACCGAGACGGTCGGGGTCCCGGTGACGCCGGAGTCGATGACGTTCTGCGTCTGGCTGGCGACGTAATCGGTGTAGGTGCCGTCGGTGATGCAGCTGCCGACGTCGACCTGAAGTGTCCGGGCGATTCCGTTCAGGTCGTCGTCGCTGAGGCCTGCGCCGCCCTCGGCGGGCTGCTGCTCGAACATGGCCTTGTGCCATGCAGGCCACTTGGAGATGTCGGCCTGCGCGACGCACATGCCCGCATTGGCTGCGCGCGTCGAGTAGTTCGTCGACGACATTCGGTCCAGGATTGCGATCGGCTTGTAGTCGACGGCAATGGTGTTGTCGGCCACGAGCTCGGAGAGGGTGTCGCCGGAGATCGCCTCGAACTGCTTGCAGGCTGGGCACTGGAAATCCTCGACGGCGGTGACGACGACGGAGGCATTCGGGTCACCGATGCGGATCGCACCGTCCTCGGTGACGACCGACGGCGTGGCAGCCGGGGTTGCGGTGGTGTCGTCGGAATTCTTCGACGCGATGTTGAAGCCGATGACGGCGATCAGCGCCACGAGAACGACGGCGACGCCGACCTGGATCAGGGTGCGGCGCTGTTTGTCCTTCTTGCCCTGCAGTGCCGCCGCAGCTGCCTGTGCCTTCTTCTTGCTGTTGTTGCTCGCCCTGTCTTTGCTCACCGATATCCCTCGTTCAGCCGAAATGCTCGACCCAGCATATGCAGGTGAACCTGAGGACTAGGTGAGAGAGACGAGCCGTTCGATGGCGAATCCGTAGCCCGCAATTCCGAGTCCGGCGATGACCCCGGATGCGATGGGGGAGACGAACGAGTGGTGACGGAACTCTTCTCGCGCGTGAACGTTGCTGATGTGGACCTCGATGATCGGTACTTCCGGGATCACCAGAGCGTCGCGGAGGGCGACGGAAGTGTGGGTGAGGCCACCGGGGTTGATGACGATTCCCGACACGCGCCCCCGTGCTTCGTGGATCCAGTCGATCAGGTGGCCCTCGTGGTTGGACTGCTCGGCTCGGACGGTTCGTCCGTGCGCGGCGGCGGTCTTCTCGCACAGTGCGACGACGTCGGCAATCGTCTCGTGGCCGTACACCTCTGGCTGACGCGTTCCGAGCATGTTCAGGTTCGGTCCGTTCAACACCAGGATGGGGTCGGCCATGGGCTTGCTCACTTTCGTCTTCGTCGCGTCCTGTCGGATTCGATCCTTGCACAGGGCACCGGGCAGAATGTGGGCAGTGAGAAGCGTGTGGGTGGTCTGGGGTGTCGGTGTCTTCGCATACATCGTCGCCGTGCTGCACCGCACCGCCTTCGGTGTCGCAGGGCTCGACGCCGCCGACAGGTTCGTGATCAGTCCGTCACTGCTGTCGTCGTTCGTCGTTCTTCAGGTCGTCGTCTACGCGGCGATGCAGATACCCGCTGGTGTGGTGCTGGATCGCGTCGGGTCTCGGAAGATGATCGCACTCGGCGCGCTGCTGATGACCGTCGCGCAACTGGTACTGGCATTCACCGATTCGCTTCCCCTGGCTGTGACGGCGCGTGCGTTCGTCGGAGTCGGGGATGCTCTGACGTTCATCTCGGTGTTGCGTCTGGTCCCGCAGTGGTTCCCGCCGAGGCAGGTTCCCATCGTGTCCCAGCTGACGGGTCTGCTCGGCCAGATGGGACAGATCCTGTCCGCGGTGCCGTTCCTCGTACTGCTCAACGGTCCGGGGTGGACGGTCGCGTTCGGCAGCGCTGCGTCGCTGGGACTCGTCGCCTTGGTCCTGACGCTCGCCCTGGTTCGTGATTCACCTCCCGGCACCGAGATCACCGAGAAGGCGACGTCGGTGCGTGAGACGTTCGCGACCATCGCGCAGGTGTGGAAGCGCCCCGGGACGCGGCTCGGGTTCTTCTCCCACACCGGTACGCAGTTCTCGATCACCGTGTTCGCGTTGTTGTGGGGTATCCCGTACCTGACGTCGGCGCAGGGGTTGTCGTCGTCGACGGCCGGCGCGCTGCTGTCGATCTCGGTGGTGGCAGCAGTGTTCTCCGGCGTCGGGCTCGGCATCCTCACCGGGCGGTATCCGATGCGACGGTCGTGGATGGTGCTCGCCATCATGATCAGCAATGCGGCGATGTGGGCAGTCGTGCTGGCACTTCCCGGTCCTGCTCCGCTGTGGCTGCTGGTCGTCCTGGTGGTCGTGATCTCCGTCGGCGGACCCGGTTCGGTCATCGGATTCGACTACGCACGTACCTTCAATCCGAGCGCCAACCTCGGCACCGCGCAGGGCATGGTCAACATCGGCGGATTCACCGCGTCGCTTCTGGTCATCGCATCGATCGGATGGATCCTCGACGCGTTCGGTGGCTACACGTTCGAGGGCTTCCGGGTCGCGTTCCTCGTCCAGTACCCGGTGTGGATCGTCGCGATCACCGGCGTCGTGCTGACCCGTCGCAAGACCCGCAGGCAGCTCGCCGACGAGGGTATCTACCCGCACACGATGCGCGAAATCCTCCAGCGCTTCCGGGACCGCTGAGCCGCGGAGCCGCCGGGACCGCTAAGCGTCGGAGACCGCCGAGACCTCGACCGGCGTCTGATATCCGCGCAGCTCCACCGGCCCGGTCGACTGCCAGTGACGCGCTTCGTCCGCGCCTGCGTCGTCGACGAGTCGGCTGCTGACCAGCACTCTGCCCGGCGCGAGTTTGGCGAGATCGGACAACCTCGCTGCGCAGTTCACCGGCTCTCCGATGACGGTGTACTCGTATCGCTGCAGTGCTCCGATGTCCCCGGCGAACACATCACCTGCAGCAACGCCGATCCCGAAGTCCATAGGAGCGGCGCCGGCTGGGTTTCCGGCGGAGTGACCGGGGGTGGTGCGGGTGTCGAGGGATCCGAGTGCGAGGCGTAGGCGTCGGGCAGCTTTCAAGGCGGCGGCAGCCGGATTGTCGATGGGTTGGGGCGCGCCGAAGACGGCGAGTGCGGCGTCGCCTTCGAATTTGTTGATGAAGCCGAGGTTGTCGTCGACGGTGTCGACGACGATGGCGAGGAATTCGTTGAGTACTTCGGCGACGCGTTCGGGCGGATGGTCGACGGCGAAGGCCGTCGACCCGACGAGATCGATGAACAGGACAGCGGCGTACTGGACGTCGCCGCGGGGGAAGTCGGATTGTTCGAGTGCTCTCGAGGCGACCTGGGTGCCGACGTGTCGGCCGAAGAGGTCTCGTAGTCGTTCACGTTCGGTGAGTCCGCGCGACATGCTGTTGAACCCGCGTTGCAGGTTCCCGATCTCCGAGGAGTCGTAGACCGGGACGGCTACGTCGGTCCGTCCCTTCTCGATCTCCGTCATCCCTTGGCTTACTTCTCGCACCGGCTCGGACACCGATCGTGCGACGAGGATGGTTCCGCGGAGTCCGGTGCCGAGTGCGATTGCGGAGACGATGAGGATGGGCAGTTCGATCGGGGCGGGGATTGCGACGGGCTTTCCGGTCGAGTGCACGATGACGATCAGCGTGATCGCTGCCACCGGAATGGCCGTGCACACCAACCAGGTGAGGATCAGTCGTGCGAGCACGCTCAGTTCACGTCGCGCCGGGGTGCCCGTCGACGCCAGCACGGTGACGGGACGCAGTGACCTCTCGGTCAACAGGTATCCGGTTCCGGCGGTGGTGACCGCACCGAACACGGTGCCGATGACGATGAGTACCGTCACGTCGTGTTCCGCGTCGTGCGTCAACGCTGCCATGGAGAACCCGAATGCCAGCCACAGCGCGAGGTGCGACGCGGTGTGGTGCAGCGGAATCCGTGTCGCACGTTTCGATTGCTCGACCGTCGGGATGTCCTCGTGTGCGAACCACCGCAGGGTGGGCAGGATCAGCACGATGCCTGCGAGGGCTCCGACCGTGATGCCGAGCGGGACGATCCATCGGAATGCGCTGAATGCGGGGTCGGTCAGAATGCTGCCGACCGTCGCGGTCTCGGATCTCGCGAGCAACGCCACGACGAAGATCACCTGCACCGCAGCGGCGATGTTCAACGCGATCAGCGATGCCCCGTACTTGACGGCGACACGTCGGGCTTGCCGGGCGGTCACCGCAGTCCCCGAGGCTGCGACGGGGTGATTGCTGCGACGAGGGCGGTCATCGCGGACTGTGCGCTGTCGGTTTCCGTCGGCCCGAGCGCGGCGAGGGCCGCGATCAACGCGGCGATCTCCTCGAACGACAAATGCAGGGGAGCAGGCTTGTCGTGGCTGGGAAGTCGGCTGCCGCCGCCTGTTCCCGGTACCGACACGATCGGGACGCCGGATTCGACGAGACGGCGGCGGTCGCGTTCCACGGTTCTGGCGCTGACCTGTAGTTTCTCGGCCAGATCTTCCGTCGGTACGGGCAGTGGCGAGTCGGCCAGGATTTCGATGAGACGTTGCTGACGCACCACGCGTCGCAGCGTCAGGTGGTTGTCGCGTGAGTCGGAGCTCGTTTCGCGGGGCACAATCGGAGATTCTTTCCGATTACCGTCACCGGCGTGGCGGTAATCAACCGTAGGTTCTCCGTTCATGACCTCCACCAGCACCGAATCGATAGAGGACTTCTTCGACCGCTACACCGGTTACCTGTCCTCGGGCGACATCGACGCCCTCGCGGACATCTACCACTATCCAGCTCTCGCGGTGTCGCCTCGCGGCTGCCTCGCCGTCACCGATCCACAGCAGACGCGTGACTTCTTCAGCCAGGGGCAGCAGTTCTACCGATCCCGCGGAATCCAGGGCGTCCGAGCGAAGGACATCGTGACCGACATCGAGGGCAACGGGATCTGGGTGGGACATCTGCTGCTCGAGAACCTCGATTCCGGCGGCAACTCCGTCGGCGTGGAGCGCAACGCCTACCAGATCGTGCTCGACGCCGATGGAGCTCGCCGTATCGCGGTCATCACCCCTCTGGACGGTGTCTGACGCGTTCGACCTTGTCTGCGGTCCTTCACAGCATTTCTCGAGGTTGTTCCCAGCGGGGACGAACCCGGCCCGGTCACTCTGGTCCTCGACACTACCGACGGAGGACCTTTTCGTGACCACAACACTTCTGCCGCCGACACCAGCGGAACCGCAACCTCGGCATCGTAAGGCTGCGAGGTATGCGCCGAACCGCCACCACGTAGTGCTGGGCGTGCTCCTTGCGGCGACCGCCGTGCTGTACCTGTGGAACCTGACCGCCAGCGGATACGCCAACACCTTCTATGCCGCTGCGGCGCAGGCTGGTTCGAAGGACTGGACTGCGTGGTTCTTCGGTTCGCTCGACTCGGAGAACTTCATCACCGTCGACAAGCCGCCCGCATCGCTGTGGGTGATGGGATTGTCGGCTCGGATCTTCGGGTTCTCCAGCGCCAGCCTTCTGGTGCCGCAGGCATTGATGGGTGTGGGTGCGGTCGCCGTCGTCTACGCCGCAGTCAAGCGGGTCGCCGCGCCCACGGCAGGGCTCCTGGCGGGTGCGGTCTTGGCGTCGACGCCGGGGGCGGCGTTGATGTTCCAGTTCGACAATCCCGATGCACTGCTGGTGTTGCTGATGTCGATCGGCGGATACTTCGTCGTGCGCGCCCTGCAGACGTCTGTCGGTCGCCGAGCGGCGATGTGGCTCGCGTTCGCCGGCGTCGCGCTGGGTTTCGCGTTCCTGACCAAGATGCTCCAGGGTCTGCTGGTGCTCCCGGCCTTCGGGTTGACGTACCTGGTTGCAGGGCAGGCGCGTCTGGGTGCTCGGTTGCTGCATCTCGTCGGTGCGTTCGCCGCGCTCGTCGCCGGAGCCGGGTGGTGGGTTCTGACCGTTGCGCTCTGGCCCGCCGATGCGCGCCCGTACATCGGAGGTTCGACGGACAACACCGTCATGGATCTGGTGCTCGGCTACAACGGACTCGGCCGCATCTTCGGATCCGACGGCAATGCCGGTGGCGGAATGGGCGGCGGTGGAATGGGAGGGGCCGCGGGTTCCAGTTTCGGCGGCAGCACGGGACTGGACCGGCTGTTCGGTAGTGAGATGGGCATCCAGATCTCGTGGCTGATCCCCGCCGCGTTGGTGGCACTGGTGTTCGGGCTCATTGCTCGGGGACGCGCACCGCGCACCGATCTGCTGCGCGCTTCGCTCGTTCTGTGGGGCGGTTGGTTCCTGGTGACGGGTTCGATCTTCAGTTACATGTCCGGAACCATCCACCCGTACTACACGGTGGCCCTCGCGCCGGCTGTTGCAGGCATGGTCGGGACCGGCGGCTATGCATTGTGGATCGCACGCGAATCCGTGTGGGCGCGTCTCGGTCTGGCGTCGATGATGCTCGCGGCAGGCGGATGGGCCTGGGTTCTGCTGCACCGCAACGCTGACTGGCTGCCCGCTCTGAAGTGGATCCTGTTGCTCGGAACCGTCGTCGCTGCTGTCGCGATCCTCGGTGCGGGTCGGTTCCGTGTACTCGCCGTCATCGCTGCCCTCGTCGGCTCGATCGCAGGTCTCGGCGGCGGTGCGTCGTATGCCATCGCCACCTCGTCCACCGTCCACAGCGGATCCATCCCCACCGCGGGTCCCGTCGGTGCCGTCTCGGACTCCGGCATGGGCGGCGGTACCCCGGGTGGAGGTATGCCGGGTGGCGGTATGTCTGACGGCGCGGTTCCCTCGGGTGGGATCCCAGAGGGTGGTATGCCCGGTGCTGCCGCAACAACCGATGGTGACGGTGCAGGTGCCGCCGGCCAAGTCCCGGACAGTCCGGTGGCCGGAGACGAAGCAGGTGTCATGGCTGGTGGCCCCGGTATGGGTGGAGGTTCCGCTTCCAGTGATCAGGTGAACGCTCTGCTCGAGTCGGCCGACACCAAGTGGTCCGCTGCGGTGAACGGATCGCAGACAGCCGCGACCTACGAGTTGGCCACGGACACAGCGGTCATCGCTATCGGAGGGTGGAGCAGTGATCCCGCGCCGACTCTCGATCAGTTCATCTCCTACGTCTCGAATCACGAAGTCAAGTACTACATTTCCGGTGGCCGAGGCGGCGGAATGGGCGGCGGCATGCCCGGTGGTGGTAACTCGCAGTCCACATCGTCCGACATCGCGGAGTGGGTCGCAGCGAACTTCACCGCCACTACCGTCGATGGCGTCACCGTGTACGACATGAGCGGATACACAGGCTGACCGACAGTCCATGGACGCCGATTCGTCCGAGCCCCTGCACCGTTCAGAACGGTGCGGGGTCGTCGGTGTCATTTGTCGTTGGGGTGTGGGTGTTGTTTGCCGTGTTGTTGTTGGTGGTGATGATGGGTCTGCGTTTGCGGGGTATGTGGGGGATGAGTGATTGTGCGGCGAGGTCGGTTGTTCCGTAGGTGTTTCCGGGGAGGGTGACTGCGGTGGTACCGGAGTTCGATTGCCAGTGTTCGGCGGCTCCGGCGAGCATGGTGGGTGTCCAGGCGCCCATGGTCTTGAGGGAGTGGTGGTACCTGCAGAGGCAGTGGAGGTTGGTGAGGATGGTCCAGCCGCCGCGGGTGGGGTCGCGGTGGTCGAAGGCAATGACGTGGTCGATCTCGCAGCCGGCTGCGGGGACGTCGCATCCGGGGTGGCGGCAGGTGCGGTCGCGGTGTCGGACGAGGTCTGCGAGCGAGGCGCCGGGTCGGTAGGTCAGTGCGCCGGGTGGTGGGGTGGTGAGTCCGCCGTGGCCGTCGGGGTAGAGCGCGACGGCGAGTCCGGGGTTGGTTTCGATGGCGGTTTCGAGTGCATCGATGAGTTGATAGGTGCCGCTGTAGTTTTCGGTGGAACGTCCGGTCGCTGTGTTCGGAAGAGTGGGTGGGGTGGGGAGTGTGAGTCCGCTGCGACGTCGTCCGCGGCCGAGTGGGTTGAAACTGATGTGCGTCGGTCGCGGTTGTGCCGGGGCAGTGGTGATGCCTGTGTGGTCGGCGAGGTTGGTGGCGTCGGTGAGGATGACGTTGAAGTGGCTGTTGGCGGCCAGTTCTCGGGCGTATTCGGGGTCGATGATGCCGTGGCCTGCGAGGTAGGCGGGGAGGTCGTGGAGTCCGAGGAGTGTGTCGATGTCGATGGTGATACTGGTCAGTGGGGTACGGCGGTCGGGAAGTTGAGGGTTGGCGGTGCAGGATTTGTCGGCGTCGGGTGTGCAGGTGCAGGTGAGGTGGGTGTCGCGGTGGATGAGTGCGACGAATGCTGCGGCGAGGCGTTGGCTGCGAGTGCGTGGGTCGCGGGGGCAGAGGGTGGCGGCCGTTTCGGCGATCAGTTGCCAGCAATCGGCGGCTTGGGCTGCGGGGAGGTTGGCTTCCAGGGTGGCGATGACGCCTTTGTCTCGGTAGCGCAGTGAGGTGAGTTTGTCGGTGACGTCTTTGCGGTTGGTTGCGGCTTCGTCGGGTGCGGTTCGAGTGATGATGGCGTTTATTTCGGTGGCGAGGGGGCCGGGGGAGAGGCGTCGGGCTGCGGTGAGGGTTTCGGTTTCGATGCGGTGGGCGGCGTCTGCGCTGAGGCTGGCGGTGGTGCGGTAGATGGCGCGGATGCGTGCGAAGTCGATGTCGCCGTCGGCGAATGCGGCGGCGACGGCGGGAAGGCACAGACGTAGGTCCATGCCGACTTCGGCAAGGGTGTCGGCGACGGTTTTGGAGCAGCCGAGGGTGGCGGCGGTTTCCGAGGCGGCGTAGTTACCGGCATCGGTGATGAAGTCGCCGATCTGGACGGTCTGGTTCACGCAGGATTCCCAGATTTGGGCGGCGAGTGCGATTTTGCGGGCGCAGGCTCGGTTTTCCTCGCGTGCTGCGTCGGCGAGTTGGGTCAGTAGCACGGGATCGATGGTGGGTTGTGGTTGTGGTCCTGCGCATCGGGCGAATGTGCTGCGTGGTGCGGTGCGTGGCATATGGTGAACCCCCGGTCAATGGGAACGTATGTTCGAATATACCGCTCCGCTCGGGATCTGGCAACAGTCTTGCTGTTGCTGTGCAACAGCTTTCGATAGTGGTACCGCTACCACATGCCACCGACACGGTGGTGCTCAGCGCACCATCCGGATGGTGACGTAACCGTCGATCCCAAGGAGGTCCTGGGCTGAACCGTCGGGCTCGAAGCCGTTGCGTCGATAGAACTTCATGGCACGTCGGTTCGTTTGGGCGACCCAGAGTTCGGTCGGTTCGTCGGTCAGGACAGTGTCGAGCAACAGTTGCCCAACGCCGCCGCCGTGGAACGCTTCCAGAACGTAGAGTGCAAACAGTTTTCGTCGGCCGTCCTCGAGGCCGCAGTGTGCAATCCCGACGATGTCGGAATCCACCACTGCAACAGCAACATTCTGGCCTTGTTGGTTCGGGTCGAGTACTGTCCGCCAGTGCTGAGTTCGCCGTGTGATCGAACCCTCGTCGAGATAGGTGTCCGGAACCGATCCTCCGTAGGTAGTGCGCCAGGCCTCGGTATGCATCCGAGCGATCGCCTCGGCCTCGTCTCGACCCGGCCGTCGTACTACTGGAGTCATGGTGACACTGTAGATCGCGGTTCGATTGTCAACCAATGATTTCTCGCTGATTCCATCGATTCCGGCTCGGCGGACACGCCGGTAGCCTTCAGCAGTCATACGTTCGCGACTCGACGGGGGAATCACGTTGCCTGGGGTAGTTCGGTCGACGCGTCGTCGTCGAGAGATTCTGTCCGGGTACGCATTTCTTCTGCCCAGTCTGATCGGCATCTCGGTCTTCCTTGCGGTGCCCATCGTGACAGTCGTATGGCTGAGCTTTCAGAAGTGGGATCTCATAGGTCCGGCCGAGTTCATCGGATTGGACAACTTCCGAGCTGTGCTGACGGACGGCCGTTTTCTGCATTCACTGATCGTCACGACACTCTTCGTGGCCGCCGCGCTGCCTCTGCAGACCGTGTTGGGTCTCGGACTCGGCATGTTCCTCGAACGGCGCGTACCGGGATCGGCTGTGTTCCGGGTGGTGCTGTTGTTGCCGTGGGTGGCCGCACCTCTCGCGCTCGGCATTGTGTGGAAGTGGATTTTCGCCCCGACCGACGGATTGCTCAATGCAATTGTCGGACAACGTATCGAATGGCTCGCAACACCCTCGTTGGTTCTTCCGGCGATCGTGGTGGTCAGCGTATGGACCAACATCGGATACGTGTCGCTGTTCTTCGCAGCCGGCCTCCGTGCAATACCCAGTGACGTTGTCGATGCCAGCAGAATCGACGGCGCGGGGCGGTGGCATCGTTTCCGGTACATCAGCCTCCCGCTCCTGCGTCCGACGATGTTCTTCGTTCTGGTCACCGGTCTGATCAGTTCCTTTCAGGTATTCGACACCGCGTACGCGCTCGCTCCGAATGGTGGGCCGGAGCGCGCCGGTGACGTAGTGACCGGGCGAATCTATTACGAGGCCTTCCAATCGTTTCAGTTCGGGCGCGCAGCGGTGATGGCGCTCGTACTCTTCGTGATTCTCGTGGTCTTCACCCTCCTCCAGCAGCGGTACTTCAGGTCCCGCACCACCTACGAGGTCGCCTGAATGGTCGCCACTCTCGAGAAGACAGGCGTTGGTGCGGATCAGGAAATCCGTCCGCGCCGACGAACCCCGGTGCTGGACGTCATCACGTACACGGTGCTGGTGGTGTCGTCGCTGCTGGTTCTCGGGCCGTTTCTTCTCAGCACGATGACGTCTCTGAAATCGAGCAAACAGTTCGCAGCGGAACCCGCGACTTCCTTCCCATCGCCTCTCACCGCGGACTCCTACGTGGGGTTGATCCAGGGGAACTACGGATTCGGTAGATCGATCCTGGTCACGGCTGTCGTGAGCCTGGTGATCGTCGTCGGGCAGACTGTGTTCTCCGTGTTTGCTGCTTACGCCTTCGCACGCCTGGAGTTCCCAGGACGTGACTTCCTCTTCTGGGCCTACTTGTCGACGCTGATGGTTCCGGGCGTTGTGACAATGATTCCGCTGTACCTGCTGCTCAGTGAATCCGGCCTCCGAAATACGTTCTGGGCTCTGGTGCTTCCGTTCGTCCTCGGATCTCCCTACGCGATATTTCTTCTACGGCAGCACTTCCTGAGTCTCCCGACGGATCTGATCAGCGCGGCGCGACTGGATGGCGCCGGACACCTCAGGATTCTGTGGCATGTGGTGGTGCCACTGAGCAAGCCAGTTGTATCGACGCTGGCAGTCATCACCGCGGTGACGCATTGGAACAGCTTTCTGTGGCCGCTGATCATCACCAGTGGAGGTCGGTGGCAGGTCATCACCGTGGCGACGGCCAATCTGCAGACGCAGTTCAACGGTAACTGGACGCTCGTCATGGCGGCGACGACGATCGCGATCGTCCCTCTGCTCGCATTGTTCGTCGCGTTTCACAAGACCATCGTGTCCTCCTTGACCGTCAAGGGCTTCAACTGAAACAGATTCCTCGACACCGAAAGAGACGTCCATGAAAAGAAGCATCAGCACGCTGGCTACGGTCGGCCTCACCCTCGGCCTGGCTGCGTGCAGCGGCACAGGAGACGGCGGGGGCGACAACACGGTGACTTTTCGTATCTGGAGCGACGACGCGGTCGCTGCTGCGTACGAGCAGTCCTTCGCCGAGTTCACCGCACAGAACCCCGACATCACGGTTCAGCTCAATCAGGTTCCCTGGGCGAACTACTGGGACAAACTTCGTGCCGATCTCTCCGGAGGAGGCGGCGACGACATCTTCTGGGTCAACGCGCCCAACTACGCGAGCTACGCCGACAACGGCAATCTCGTGAACATTTCCGAGTCGTTACCCGACGCGGTGTCGGATTGGGAGCCTTCGGCCGTCGAAAAGTACACACGTGACGGATCCCTGTGGGGTGTTCCACAACTCATCGACGGTGGAAAGGTTTTGTACTACAACAAGAAGCTTGTTTCCGACGCAGAGGTCGACCTGGCCGATCTCACTTGGAATCCAAGTAACGAACAGGCAGACACGTTCCTGCAGGCGTTGAAGAAGCTCACAGTCGACTCAGCAGGGCGGACTGCTGACCAGCCCGGTTTCGACCCGGGTGCGGTCACGCAGTACGGCTTCAACGCTGCTTGGGATTTCGATGCGATCGTCGGAAACTTCATCGCGTCGAACGGTGGGCTCTATCAGGACGGCGGGAAATACGTATTCGCCGACGATCCAGCGTCCGTCGACGCAATCGAGTATGCCGTTGACCTCGTGAACGACGACCATGTTGCACCGTCGTCCGCGGACACGAACGACAATCTCGACTTCTCGCGAGATCAGTTCTTACAGGGCAAACTGGCAGTGTTCGAGTCCGGCGCATACAACCTCGCCAACATCTCCGAAGGCGCCGACTTCGAGTGGGGAATAACCCCGATCCCGGCGGGACCTTCCGGTCGGATCCCGGTGACCAACAGCATCATCGCTGCCGGCAACTCGGCGTCGGAGAACTCGGAGGCGACGCAGAAGGTTCTCGACTGGATCGGGAGCGAGGAAGGCAGTGAACCTCTCGGCGCCAACGGGGCTCTGATCCCGGCAGTGACCGGAGCTCAGCAGTCGTACTTCGATTTCTGGGCAAGCAAAGGCGTCGACGCCACGTTGTTCCCGGCGGGAGTGCAAGACGGGGTCTTGAAGAACGATCCGGTACCGGGGGCTCAGGCAGCATCGGCCGATCTCGATTCCGCGTTCAAGGAAATCTTCTCCGGGCGCGCGGGGGACATCCAGGAGGCGCTGAAAGTAGCTCAGGACAACGCAAACGAGCAGATATCCGGTTGAACGCCGAGCTCATCGATTCGCGTCGGGGCTCTGGCTGTTGGAAAGATGCAGGATCGATTGTGCAGCAGCTGCCTCGACGGTTTGAGCCAGCAATACGGCTATCGTCATCGGGCCCACTCCGCCTGGGACGGGGGTGATCCACCCTGCTCGCTCGGAGGCGCGATCGAATTCGACGTCGCCGACGTTGCCTGCGTTGTAGCCGGCGTCGACGACGACTGTGCCCGGTTCGATCCAGTCTCCGCGGATAAGTTCTGCGCGTCCGACGGCGGCGACGACGATGTCGGCTTCCGCGATTCGATCGGCAAGGTCCTCGGTATGGGAATGGCAGTACGTCACTGTCGCATTCTCGGCGAGGAGCAACATACCGACCGGCAAGCCGAGAATTGCGCTGCGTCCGACGACGACGGCGTGTTTTCCACGCACTTCGATTGCGTTGTCCTGCAGCAACCGGATGATCCCGCCGGGAGTACACGAACGAAAACCATTTCCATGCAATGCCATAGCTGAAAACGATGCGGAGGTGACACCGTCCACATCCTTTCCCGGCGCGATGGCGTCGAACGCTTGGCGTTCGTCGATGTGGGCGGGGACTGGATGCTGAAGGAGGATGCCGTGTACGTCGGTGTCGCTGTTCAACGAGTCGATAGCGTCGAGTAGTTCTTCGGTGGTGGTACTGGTGGGCAACTCGATTCGTCGGGATTCGATGCCCACGTCTGTTGCACGCCGCGCCTTCATTCGGACGTAGGTGTGGGACGCAGGATCATCGCCGACGAGGATGGTTGCCAGACATGGCGTGACGTCCGAAGCGAAGACGCTCGAACGTACTTCGTTCAGCAGAGCTTCGGCCGAGCGGCGGCCGTCCAGAATACGCGCAGTCAACATCTGCTCCTTCACACCGTTGTAGTGTGAAGCACCCAGGCGGACGACGCTTCAGGAAGATCAGCACTTCCCGGTGGTGAACCACCCTCGCCAGTCGTGCGTGGAACCTACTCTAACGCCCGAAGCCGGAGGGTGCATGAACGCGGACTGTCTGCTCTGCCTCGAGGTCGAAGGGAAGATCCCGCTGCCAGGTGGGGGGGGTACGAGACTCCGACGTCAGTGGCCTTTCATCTACCCGAGCAACCGAGCGGTGACGTGTTGCTCGGGCATCACCTGGTGGTGCCGAAGAGGCATGTCGACGATCATGGCGGACTCGACGAGAACGAGGCGGAGGACATCGGTCGGATCACTCGTGTCCTCTCCCGGGCACTGTCGGCCGCGGGGGCTCAACGCGTCTACGTTTTCTCGGTCGGTCATTCCTGGCCGCATCTGCATGTTCACCTCGTTCCTCGGTGGCCGAGCGTGCCCGAGGAAGTGCCGTGGCACGCGGTGAAGGACGAGCCCGGATCGCACCGAGTCGACTTCGCCACTGCTGCTTCGTTTGCCGAACGAATTCGCTTTGATTTGGGGTGATTTCAACCCTTGACGTAACACGCATCGATGGGTTGCATGGGCGGATGCCGAACGCACTGTCGCCGAGGTGTTGCGGGTCGATCTGACCCGCACCGACCATTCTTCACTCGACTCATGGAGCACACGCAGTGAAAACAATCATTCTTATCGGCATCGTGGGGCTTGCGGCCCAACTCGTCGACGGCGCACTCGGCATGGCGTACGGCGTCACGACGACGACGCTTCTGCTCGCCATCGGCACCAATCCCGCGGCCGCGTCGGCCACCGTGCATCTGGCGGAGATCGGCACCACGTTCATTTCCGGGCTGTCGCACTGGAAGTTCGGCAACGTCGACTGGAAGGTCGTTCGGCGGATCGCCCTACCCGGTGCGGTGGGTGCGTTCGTCGGAGCGACGGTTCTGTCCAACCTGTCCACCGAAGCCGCAGCTCCCGTCATGGCCTTGATCCTTCTGGGCCTCGGGTTGTACATCCTCATCAGGTTCACCGTCCAGGGGATTCCTCGGGGGAATCTCGGAAAGCCGCTGCGCAAGCGGTTCCTGGCGCCGCTCGGTTTGCTCGCGGGCTTCGTCGATGCCACCGGTGGAGGCGGGTGGGGCCCCGTGGGAACCCCGGCCATTCTCGCCAGCGGACGGCTCGAGCCTCGGAAGGTCATCGGCTCGATCGACACGAGTGAGTTCGTGATCGCGCTGGCGGCAAGCCTGGGCTTCCTGTTCAGCCTCGGCTCGCAGGGAATCAACATCAGCTGGGTCCTGGCGATCCTTGCCGGTGGCGTCGTGGCGGCTCCTCTCGCGGCCTGGTTGGTCCGTCACGTTCCGCCTCGGTTGCTGGGAGCCTCGGTGGGCGGCATCATCGTGCTCACCAACACGCGGAGCCTGTTCCGGAGTGGTTGGTTCGAGCTCAGCGGCGCAGTCCAGGCCACTGCGTACGTCACCATCGTCGTGGCCTGGGTGGGGTGCTTCGTGTTCTCACTGAAGGCGTACCTGCAGGACCGCGAGAACGAATCGGCGGACAAGATCTCGGAGGAGGCGAAGACCAATGCGGAGCAGGAAGTCGCTGTCTGAAATGGCCTCGATCGCCAGGTCAGCCCTGATCGGGTTCGGATCGACCATTTTCGCCGGCCTCACCACGTACGGCGAGTACCACCTCGGCGCGCACTGACACGCCGGAATTACGAACCTGCCCGATTCGAACCATTGACGAGGTTCTGTGCTGGTGGTGGACTTCGAGGATGCCATTCTTCGACGGGGCGCGGGGACCGATCTACTACCGGCACTGGGCCGCAGAAGTTCCGCGCGCGAACGTAGTGTTCCTCCACGGCTACGGGGAACATTCCGGTCTCTATCACCGGTTCGCGGATTCTCTGAGCGCCGACGGTATCGACGTGTGGGCGTTGGATCTGATCGGTCACGGGCTGTCGTCGGGGGACCGCGGGGACTTCGGGTCGTTGCGTGACCTGCAAGCGGACGCGGGCGCCCTCACCTCGCTGGCCAGGGTGGGCGTGCCCGACGTTCCTACCGTCGTGATCGGACACTCGCTCGGTTCGGTCGTCGCGACGCTGTCGGTGCTCGACGAGCCGGATCGCTACGTCGCCGCCGTGATCTCCGGTGCGACGCTGGCACCCATCCCGTGGTTGGACCCCGACAACGCTCGATTCGATCTCGATCCGAGTGAACTGTCGGCCGACCCGTTCTACCTCGACGCATTGATCAACGACCCGCTCGCATTCGTCAGTGCGGATTCGGGTCGACTGCTCGGTGCCGAGCTGCGGACGGCGTGGGACAGGTTCGACGCCGACCTGGCCGCACTGCGGGTGCCGACGCTCGCGGTGCACGGCGACGCCGACACGGTGTCGCCGATCGAGAACGTCCGGACCCGGGCGGGACGAGTTCGTGAACTCGAACTACGTGAGATCGCCGGCGCCAGGCACGACGTGCTGAACGAGACCGGGCATCGTCGAACCGCTGCCGTCGTCGCCGATTTCGTTCTCGAACGTGCCGATGCTGCATCACTTGTCGTCTACGAGGAGGAGCCGTCGTGGCGAGGCTGACGATCACCGACGCGCAACGGGCCGCCCTCGCCGATGCGGCCGCATTCCCGCTGCTCGACGCAATAGCCGGTCGACGGTCACGCCGTTTCCCTCTCGGTGGGAAGATCCCCGACGGTCCGCTGGCGTACGAGAGCACTCACCCGGTCATGCCGATCAGCGAGGTCGAGCGGGCTCTTCTGCTGTCGGTCGTCGGCGGAGTCACCGGGTGGCACTACGGCATCACCCGCCACGGTGGGTACGCGCCGAAGTTCCCCAACTACTCGGGGAGTGCTGTGGGAAGAACCTTTCCGTCGGCCGCCGGATTTCATACCAGTCAGCTGTTCTTCACCGACGACTCGGGAACGTACCTGCTCCCGACACGCGACACCCCACCGTCGCCCGGCGAGTTCGATATCGAGGAGTGGCTGAATCACACTGCGGATCAGTATGTTCGGCTCGGTGACACGCGACTGGAAATTCCGCGCGAAGAGCCCTACATGGAAGGTCACAACACCTGGATAGCCAACCATCCGGGAAGCTTGCTCGCGTTTCCCGTTGCCGACCTCTCCGAGCACCTGATCGCCAACCTGTCCTTCTTCGCCGCCAACGGCTACGTCGTCTTCGACGACGTGCACGACCGGCCGATTCCGGGAATCGACAAGTTCTCGGCTCTGGCTCACTTCGACGATCCGGTCCCTCTGTCGTTCGTCGAGCAATACACCCTGACGGAGGCAAGCGCGGAACTTGCGACGGCAACCCACAACGGCGTCTTGGTTCTGCAAGCACTCGGTCTCGGCGGGTGGATGTTCGACGGACTCGACCGACTGTCCGTGCTGGGTGGATCCGGTGATCCGCGCGCTCCAGGTCTGGGCTTCCGGTCCGACAACGACCCGAGCTGGCCGTTCCCCAATGCAACCGGCTTGGACGGGGTGTTCGAGACATTGACTCCGCCGCATGTGAACACCGTCGCCGACGGTGTCGCCAAGTACATCGGCCGCAAGTACGGGCCGGGTGGGCCGTTCCACCCGGACACACCCGGGGCATGGTCGGAGACGCCCAAGGTCCGTGCAGCCGCCCTGCCCGCGGACGCAGTGCAGGAACTCGTGACCGCGGAGGCGTCGTACATCTACGACGCCTTCGGCAAACTGCCGGGAACCGTGCCCACCGTCCATGTACTGATGTATCTGCAGGCCCAGAACATCGACCTGGACTTCTACGACACTCACTTCGCCCCGGGGGCGTACCTGCACACCCACGCCGAGCATGCCCGGCGCGGGTGGTGAGGACGCTTCATCTCACTCCAGTTTGAACCCGACCTTGATCGTCACCTGGAAGTGAGCGATCGATCCATTTTCGATGTGGCCGCGGGTTTCGAGCACCTCGAACCAGTCGAGATTGTTGAGGGTGGCGTTCGCGCGCGCGATCGCCTTTCGGATGGCGTCGTCGGTGCTCTCGGTGGAGGTTCCGACGATCTCGGTGACGCGGTAGATGTTGTCGCTCATGGGTTCTTTCGCTCCTCTGCGGTCTGGTGAACTTTCCGACTGCTGATACTTCTCCTGCAATGCCGATTTCGAAACCGAACGACGAAATCGTTTGCCGTAGGCGCTGGTCGAGGCAGCGCGGGGAAAAATCATCGTGATTCGAAGGGTGGTTTCTCGTCCGACGACGGACCACACTCGGGCATCGGCATGAAGTGAAATGCGAAGACCGGACGAGTTCCCCTCAGTTTTTCTGAACGAATCGTGAAGCGCGACTGCCGTTATTCGACACACCGACTGGAAGGAAGGACCGTGAACACCGTCCGAACCCTTTGTCGGCCCCTTTGTCGGCGATCTCGAGTTCTGTGAATCTGCACCGCCTTTCATTCGCACGTCGGCGCATCGAGCGCCGGTGCTGTCCCTTTTGTCCTTCTCGAGGAGTATCTCCGCAATGACGCTTCGGCGCTTGTCCTTGTCCGGAATTCTGATGGCCGTGGTGGCTGCGACGTCGGTTGCACTCGCGGGGTGTGCAGCATCGACCGTTGCAGATCCAGCCTCCGACGACAGTGCCGGTCCACCGGTGTCCGGTGGAACGTTGAAGTTCGCGGTGCTCGATGCACCGGCGAACCTCGATCCGCACTCGGGTGGCTCGTATCCCGAGTCGCTGATCACCAGCAACACCGCGGACAAGCTGACCTACCAGAACCCGGAGACCGGCGAAATCGAGCCGTGGTTGGCGACATCGTGGGAGATCAACGACGACTTGACGCAGTTCACCTTCCATCTCCGCAACGACGTCACGTTCAACGACGGTTCCGCATTCGACGCGACATCCGTTCAGGAGAACTTCGACATCCTGGGCAGAGGCAACGAAGCGCTGAACATTCCAGCGGTGACGGCGTATTGGGTGGGGTACGAGAGCACCGAGGTGATCGATCCGCACACGGCCAGGGTGACGTTCGACCGTCCGAGCGCAGGATTCCTGCAAGCGCTTTCGCATTACTTCTCCGGAATCGTCGGCCACTCCACGCTGCAACTGAACAAAGCCGATCGTGCTCTGCCTCAGAACATCGTGACCACCGGCCCATTCACGGTGACCGAGCACGTTTACCAGCAGAAGACGGTGCTGACCAAGCGGGAGGGATACAACTGGGCGCCGGCGAGCCGCGGACACAACGGTGACGCATACCTCGACTCCGTCGAGATCGACGTCATCCCGGAAGCCAGCGTTCGGACCGGAGCTCTCCAGTCGGGTGACGTCGACGCCATCCTCGACGTCAACTCGACGGACGAAACACCGCTCACTGCCGCCGGATACCGCATCGTGCCGCAGCTGATCCCCGGACGAGACATCGCCTTCGACTTCAAGATCGATCAGTTCCCGACCAACGAGCAAGCGGTACGCGAAGCGATCAAGCTCGGGTGGAGCCGCGACGCACTCGAGAAGACCGTACTGACCGACAGCTACACGGTGTCGAGTTCCGTGTTGTCCGAACGTGTTCCCGGCTGGAAGGACTTCAGTGCGGATCTCGCCGAGGACCAGGAGAAGGCCGAGCAGATCCTCGAGGACGCGGGCTGGAAGGAAGGCGCCGACGGTGTGCGGGAGAAGGACGGCAAGAAGCTGACCGTCAAGTTGCTGGGCATCAACAATCTGGTGATCAACAAGCCCGCCTACGAGCTCATCCAGCAGAATCTGAAAGACGTCGGCATCGACCTGGAACTGAACGTCCTTCCGATTCCGGACTACACGGCGGCGACCAAGCAGCAGAACACCTGGAACATCACGGCGGCCAACACTTCTCGCGGTGATGTCTCGGTACTCGAGCAGCTGTACTCGCCGCTCTACTCCAACGGTGCTCGGATCCAGAAGGACGACCCGATCTACCAGGAGTCCATCGACACCCTGGCCGCCGTCAGTGCCACCCTCGATCCGCAGCAGCGGGCCGACGCCGCCGCGACCGCGCAGGACTTCCTGCTGAACAAGTACGTGCTGAGCGTGCCGGTCTACAACCCGGCTCAGGTCACTGCCGTCAACCCCGACGTTCACGGGGTGAATTACGAGGCGCAGTCGCGCAACGTCTTCTACGACACCTGGCTGAGCGGACAGTGAGGCGGCGATGACCCGATACGTCTCGACCAAGCTCGCTCAATCGGTCTTCGTGATCTGGGCGGCGTACTCAGTCACGTTCGTGCTCCTGTGGGTGCTTCCTTACGACACGGTCGACGTCATGTTCGACCCCACCGACACGGCATCTATCTCGGTCGAACAACAGGATGCGGTACGTGAGTCGCTCGGCCTGAACGATTCTCTCCTCGTGCAGTACTTCGACCGCCTGTTCGCCGCAGCTCAGGGTGATTTCGGACAGTCCGTGCGCACCGGAGAGGAAGCGTGGTCGATGGTGCTGAGCGTCTTGCCACAGACTGTCGTCCTGTCGGCGGCTGCGCTGGCGATCGCCGTGGTGATCGCGTTCGCGGTTGCTCTCACGGCGTCGTACACCCGGCACCGTTGGCTGGCGAATGCAATTTCGGTACTACCGGCGGCTGGCGTGTCGGTGCCGGTGTTCCTGGTAGGCCTGGTGTTACTGCAGATCTTCTCGTTCCAGCTGCGGTGGTTCCCTCCGATGGGCAACTCCGGTGCGGCGTCGCTGATCCTGCCCGCCGTCACACTGGCCATCCCGGTGTCGGCGCCGATCGCGCAGCTGCTGCTCGAGAACATCACCCTCGGACTGAGAGCCCCCTACGTGACTGTCTCGGCGGCAAAAGGTGGCACGCGATTCTGGCTGCTCACCCGCGAGGTCCTCAAGAACGCGTCGCTGCCGGCCCTCACCATCGCGGGGGTAGTCGTCGGCAATCTGCTCGCGGGGGCGGTCATCGTCGAGACCATCTTCTCGCGGTCCGGACTGGGCAGGCTCGCGGAGAGCGCGGTGCGGACGCAGGACGTTCCGCTCGTCCAGGCGATCGTCGTGTTCGCAGCGCTCGTGTTCGTCGTCGTGAACTTCGTCGTCGACATCATCTACCCGCTGCTCGATCCGAGGTTGAAGGACCGAGCCGGTATCGCCCCGGCCTCCGGAAACAACGACTCGAAAGTCGACAAGTCGACAAGCGTATTGCCACAACAGGACCGACTGGAGGTATCGCAATGACCACGGTGGAGATCGTGTCCCTCCAGAAAGCCGACCCCAGCGGGGAGTCCGCACCAGCAGCAGCCGCGCCGCCACCGGAACCACGTGAGGACGTCCGGGGTGTCCCTCGTCGGCTCTGGCGGTATCTGTACCGGGCTCCCGGGTTGGCGTTGTCCTGGCTCGTCGTAGTCACCGTCGTCGCCTGGGCGTTCGTTCCCAGCGTCTTCACTTCCACGAGCCCGTACGACGGCGATGTCGACGCGAGCTTCGCGCCCCCGAGCTTGGAGCATCCTTTCGGTGCCGACCGATTGGGCCGTGACCTGTTCGCCCGCGTGGTACACGGCACCGCAACGACGCTGTCCGCGACGCTGCTCGCAGTGCTCGTCGGACTGATCGTCGGGTCGCTCATCGGACTGCTCAGCGGATTCGTCGGCGGCCGCATCGACGCAGCCGTCATGCGGTGTGTCGATGTCCTCCTGGCGATTCCCGGCCTGCTCCTCGCGATGACCGTGGTCACTGCACTCGGATACGGAACCCTCGAAGTTGCTTTCGCGGTGGGAATCACGGCGATCGCGGCGTTCGCCCGCGTCATGCGTTCCGAGGTACTCAAGGTCGCGCGCAGCGAATACGTCGAAGCCGCATACGGTTCCGGGGCCGGATTCGTGCGTGTCGTGTTTCGTCATGTGCTGCCGAACTCTCGGGCCGCTGTCTTCTCCCTCGCCGCGCTCGAATGCGGATCGGCCATCCTTGCTGTGGCCGCGCTCGGCTTTCTCGGGTACGGCGCGCCGCCGCCTCGACCGGAATGGGGACTCGCCGTCTCCGAAGGACGTGACTACCTGGCCACCTACCCGTGGATCGCCCTCTTCCCCGGCATCGTCATCGCGGCGGTGGTTCTGTCCACCAACCGCATCAGCAAGTCGTCGGGAGTATGAGCATGCCGCGCAACCGAGCAGAGCACACGGAAACCGTCAGCACACTGGAGTACGACCGCGCTGCACCGCTGTTGGAAATCGAGGATCTGCACGTCAGCTATGTCGGACGTCGAACCAAGCATGCGGTCCGCGGACTGGGCCTCACCGTTCGACGTGGCGAATTCCTCGCATTAGTCGGTGAATCCGGATCCGGGAAGAGTACGACGATCCACGCGGCGCTTCGGCTGTTGCCGCTGGGTGCGCGCATCGAGTCGGGGCGCGTGTCGTTCGGTGGCCTCGACACCACCGGATGGCGCGATCGAAAGCTCTCGCGGCTGCGGGGCCCGTTCGTCGGATTCGTACCGCAGGACCCGGGTACCTCCCTCAATCCGGTCAAGCGCGTCGGTGTGCAGGTGTCGGAGGCGATTCGCTTGCATCGCACAATCGAGACCACAGCGGCGAAGAACCTCGTACTCGACAAGCTTCGACTGGCCGGTCTGTCCGACGCCGAACGGGTGTACGGGCAGTACCCGCACGAACTGTCCGGCGGCATGAAGCAGCGAGTGCTCATAGCAGTCGCGCTCGCCAGTGACCCGGAACTACTCATCGCCGACGAACCCACGTCGGCCCTCGACGTCACTGTCCAGAAAGTGATCCTCGACCACCTGGCCCACCTACGCGACACCCTCGGCCTCGGGATCCTGCTCGTGACGCATGATCTCGGCGTGGCCGCGGATCGAGCCGACCGCGTCGTCGTCATGAAGGACGGAGTGATCGTCGAACTCGGTGCGACGAAATCGGTGTTGTCCGCACCTGCCGACCCGTACACACGGCGCCTGTTCGCCGCTGCTCCCGCCTTTCAGACGGGCAGGCTCTCGTCGTCACGCGCCGCAGTGCGGACAACCGATGGGACTTCCGAGATTCTCGAGATCGCTGGAGTGACGAAGACGTTCTCTGCGGGCCGGGGGGCACCCGCGTTCACCGCCGTCGCCGACGTGTCGCTTGGAGTGCGCCGCGGCACGACGCACGCGATCGTCGGTGAATCGGGGGCCGGAAAGTCGACGCTGGCACGTATCGCTGTCGGTCTCACCGCACCCGATCGCGGAACCGTCGAGTACCACGGGCGCAACGTCGACGGCGTACTCAGCGGACTGCGTCATCGCGCTCTCCGGCCGTACCGTCGAGAAATCCAGCTCGTGTACCAGAACCCGTTCTCCTCGCTGGACCCGAAGTTCACCGTCGAGCAGACGGTGACCGAGCCGCTGATCGCGTTCGGGACCGTGAAGAAACGCGTCGACCGTGTATCGCGTGCACTCGAACTGCTCGATGCGGTTGCTCTCGACGGGAGTTTCCTCGACCGGAGAGCGTCCGAACTGTCCGGGGGACAGCGGCAACGCGTCGCGATCGCGCGGGCGTTGGCAGCCGATCCACGCCTGCTCGTGCTCGACGAGGCAGTCTCGGCGCTCGACGTGTCCGTGCAAGCGCAGATTCTGCAGCTGCTCGTGGATCTGCGAGAGGAGTTCGGTCTCTCCTACCTCTTCATCACCCACGACCTGTCCGTCGTCCGGCTCGTCGCCGACGACGTCACCGTGATGCGAGCAGGTGCTGTCGTCGAGAGCGGGTCCGTCGACGACGTGTTCTCGAACCCGTCGTCGGAGTACACCGCTACCCTGCTCGACGCGGTGCCGGGCACCGCAGCGGCGGTCTGAGGTGTACGACGTCAAGAGACTGATTCTGCTGCGAGATCTCGCGGAGTACGCGACGATGTCCGCCGTCGCCGAGCTGCACGGCATCACCACCTCGGCTGTGTCGCAACAGCTTCGTACTCTCGAAGACGAAGTCGGTGCCGTCCTGACGCGGCGCGACGGTAGGAAGCTGCGGCTCACCGGTGCAGGCAGGGTACTGGTGGATCACACGGCACGTGTTCTCGCTGCACTGGAAGAAGCCGAGAGTGCGGTGGCGGCGACCGGCGACGTCATCACGGGTGTCCTGACCGTCGCATGCTTCCAGACCGCGATGGCGCAGCTCGCGCTGCCGGTGGCCGCGGGCCTGGAGAGCGCGCACCCGGGACTGCGCATCCGGTTGGTCGAGTCGATGCCGCTCGATTCCGTTCCCGCGGTGCGCAATCAAGAAGTGGATCTGGCGATCACGTACACCTACTCGTTCGGGGCCACCGACCTGCCCACGGGCATGACGACGGACTACCTGTTCGACGACCCACTCGTCGTGCTGGCGCCTACCGCGTGGCACGAGCGAATTTCGGAGATGGGTCTCGCGGCGCTCGCCGAAGCAGACTGGATCGCAGCAGCCGACGGTGCGCCGTCCGTGCAGTCGGTGGTGTTCAGCTGCCGGCAAGCAGGGTTCACTCCGCGAATCCAGCACCGCAGCAACAGTTTCGCGATGATGGCTGTAATGGTCGGGCACGGATTCGGTGTGACCATCGTGCCGCAGATGTCCGTGCCCGACGAACTCAGGCACCTCGTATCGCACCCCGGTGTCACTGAGCCGATCATCGACGGTGCCCGACGGCTCGGCGTGACGTACCGACAGGCCTCGATCGAAAGGCCGGCGGTCGCCGAGGCCGTACGCGCGTTCCATCGGCGCGTTCGCCCGGTCGAACTGGCGTCCTGACTCTGTCGAACGAACGGAAGGCCCGAACATGATCAGCGACATGCGGAAGAGAACAACGAGAGGCGCATCGCAATGACGCGACGGATTCACCTCAATGTCAACATCCTGAACTCCGGTGTGTTCGGGGGGAGTTGGAGATTCCCCGGGACCGACCCGTTCACCGCCTTCGGGCTGGACCACTACGTCGGGATCGCGAAGAAGGCCGAAGCCGCCACCCTCGATGCCGTCTTTCTCGCCGACGGTCCGGTCCTGGCGGAGGACGTGCGCTACCGCACCTTCAACAGCCTCGAACCAACGGTCGTGCTCGCTGCCGTCGCGGCGTCGACGTCGCACATCGGTCTGATCGGAACCCTGTCCTCGTCCTACAACGACCCGTACGATGTCGCGCGCAGGCTCGCCACCCTCGACCGATTGAGCGGAGGCCGGTCGGGATTCAACGTCGTCACCACGGCCGGTGCCGCCGCAGCCCGCAATTTCGGTTGTGCAGACGAGCCCGAGCACGGTGAGAGATACCGCAGGGCAGCAGAGTTCGTCGACGTCGTACGGACATTGTGGAACAGTTGGGCCGAGGACGCTCTCGTCGGCGATCGCGACACGCACCGATTCGTCGACACCTCCAAGATTCGCGACGCCCACTACGACGGCACGTACTTCCAGGTCGAGGGTGCGCTCAACGTTCCACGCTCACCCCAGGGTGAGCCCGTCCTCGTGCAGGCAGGAGCGTCGAAGGACGGACGGGAACTGGCTGCGAGGGTAGGCGAGGTGATCTTCACGGCGTCGCAGACCATCCCAGAAGCGCGCGAGTACTACCAGGACGTCAAACGTCGGGCGGCAGGCCTCGGACGCGACCCCGGCCAGGTGGTGATTCTGCCTGGACTGTCCACCGTCGTCGGCAGCACCGAGAAGGAAGCACAGGAACGACGCGAACTCCTGGACGAACTGGTGCCGCCCGCCTATGCCCTCGGGCGACTGGCCGGGCAATTGGGTGTTCCGGCCGACTCCCTCGACCTCGACGGTCACCTGCCGTGGGACCTGCTGAAGGACCCCGACGAAGCAGGCGGCTCGCAGACGTTCTACCGCATCGCCCTCGGCCTCGCCCAACGCGAGAACCTGACGGTTCGCGCGCTGCTGAAACGGCTCGGCGGAGGCGCGGGCCACCGGATCGTGACGGGCACACCCGAACAGATCGCCGATGACATCATCGAGTGGGTCGACGCAGGAGTCGCGGACGGTTTCAACTTGATGCCCGACGTGCTGCCGAGCGGATTCGACGATTTTGCAGACCACGTCGTTCCGGAACTGCGACGGAGAGGTCGCTTTCGGACGGAGTACACCGGCAGCACGTTGCGCGAGAATCTGGGTCTCAGGGTGCCGCCCTTCGCGCGCGGTGGGGCGCGGGTGGCATCGTGAGCGTTCATTTTCTCGTCAACATCGGCGGAGCCGGGTACCACCCGGCGGCGTGGCGCGAGGACTCGGCGTCGCCCGCCGATTTCGTAGACCTCGATCACTACGTCAACGCAGCCCGGGTCGCGGAACGCGGACTGCTCGACGGATTGCTGTTCCCCGATATCCCGGTCCAGCAACCCGGGATATCGATCGGACCGACCGCCACGCTGGATCCGACGTTGCTGACCAGCGCGATCGCAGTATCGACGTCGAACATCGGGTTGATCCCCACTGCGTCGACGACACTGAACCGGCCGTACAACCTGGCGCGACGAATCCTCTCTCTCGATCACATCAGCAACGGCAGGGCCGGCTGGAACGCAGTGACGACTTTCGAGCCGCGGGCAGGGCGGAACTTCGGGATCCGGGAACTGCCCGACCGAGACGAGCGGTATCGCCGCGCCACCGAATTCGTCGACGTGACTCTCGGGCTGTGGGACAGCTGGGAAGACGGTGCGCTCGTCGGAGATCAGGAGAACGCACGGTTCGCCGACCCCGATCGTGTACACGCACTCGAGCATTCCGGTGAGTTCTATTCCGTACACGGACCGCTGAACGTCACGCGTTCCCCCCAGGGCAGGCCTGTGCTGGTTCAAGCTGGCTCTTCGCCCCAGGGAATCGAATTCGCGGCGCGCCACGCCGAGGTGATCTATGCGACGCAGTACTCGCTGGACGGTGCAGCACGGTTCGCTGCGGCGGTCGAGGACAGTGCGGTGCGCGCACGGCGACGCCGAGCAGACATCAAAATCCTCCCCGGACTCGTTCCCATCATCGGATCGACCGAAGCCGAGGCACGCGCCGCTTTCGATCGGCTGCAGTCGCGGCTGCATCCCGACAGCGATCCGTTCACTTCTTTCGCCCGGTGGCTCGGCGTCGACCCGGCAGAGTTGGACCTCGATTCACCGCTCGCTCCAAACCATCTCGAACTCCCCGCCACCCGAGTGGGACCACAAGGATTCTTCACGACGCTCGCCGGCCACGCAGCAGAGACCGGCGCAACGGTACGCGAACTTCTGACTCGATTCCTCGGCGGCCACAGAGTGGTCACCGGAACACCGGAATCCGTCGCCGACCACATCGAAGCCTGGTCGCGTAGCGGTACCGTCGACGGGTTCACCATCATTCCCGCCGTGCTGCCGTCCTCGCTCGCCGACTTCGTGGACCGGGTCGTTCCCATCCTGCAGAACCGACAACTGTTCCGTCGGGAATACGCGGCATCCACCCTGCGCGGCAACCTCGGCCTCGTCGAACCCGCCAACAGGTTCGCTCGACCTTCATGAATGTTCCTGATTGCACACAGACCGCTTCACCGGGGCCGGATGTGCCCTGCCGAGCCGACTCGAGTGCAACCAGGAACACAGTCATCCCAGGAACACAGTCGCCCCAGGAAACATCGAAAGGGAACATCCATGACTCAGGCCCTGCTGTCCGCCCGAGGCGCCGACCGCCTGCTCGCCGGTGGGTTCGGGCCTCCGGCAACGGGGTTGGCGGCCGACACCATTCGACTGCTCGGAGGAGTGCCCGCCGACGAAGCCCTGCCGACCGAGGAACTCGCCGACGCCTTCGCAGCCGCACTGAAAGACCCGAGCGCGCTGCAGTACTCGGTGCTGCCCGGTATCGAGCCGTTGCGCACGTGGATCGGCCGACGGGAAGGCGTCGATGCGAGTCGAGTGCTGGTCACCAACGGAGCGCTGCACGCACTGAACCTGATCTTCGACGCTGTCCTCGAACCCGGCGACATCGTCGCCGTCGAAAGCCCGACGTTTCCGCTCGCGCTGCGCGAGGCCAGTTATTTCGGCGCGCGGTTCCTGCCCGTGCCCACATCCGAGGGTGGTCTGGATCTCGACGTGTTGGAGGAACACCTTCGAGCAGGGGTTCGGCCCAAGCTCTTCTACGTGATTCCCGACTTTCAGAACCCGACGGGTAGCACGCTGTCGGCGTCGGCGAGGACGCGTCTGACGGAACTGGCGGAGCAGTACGGCTTTCTCGTCGTGTCCGACAATCCGTACAAGGAACTGCGATTCGAGGGTGAAGCCGTCGACGACTTCGACCTGTCGAGCGACAACGTGGTCCGTGCCAACACCTTCTCGAAAACTCTCGGTCCGGGGTTGCGGCTGGGTTGGATCGCAGCACCGCAGGCGCTGATTCCCGCGCTGTCACGTATTCGCAGCACACAGGATCAGCACACGTCACTCGTCACGCAGACCGCCGTCGCCCGGCTGCTGAACACCGACGGTGAATTCGATCGGATCGTGGACACTGCACGTGATCTGTACCGAACACGATCGGCCGTTCTCGTCGACGCACTCGAGCGCGAACTGCCAGGACAGCTCCACATCACGTCGCCGGAAGGCGGAATCTTCCTGTGGTTGCGGGTGCTCGACGCCTCGGTCGATCTCGCCGACCTCCAGTCGCGTGCCCGCGCCGGCGGAGTCGACTTCCCGCTCGGCCGCTACTTCGACCCGTCGGGACCGACCGGATATCTGCACAACGCGCGTCTGGGCTTCAGCAACCGAAGCGCCGATGATCTGGTCGAGGGAGCCAGGCGATTCGCGGCCGCCTTCGGACGCTGACACTCACCCGTGTTCACGCACTGCGGAGGGATACCGGTTCGGTCACCACGCGCACGCCCGGCTCCGGATCGAATCGGTATCCGGTGCCGCGCACCGTGGTCACGAGCCGACCGAACGATCCCAATTTGGTGCGCACTCTCGACAGATGTACGTCCACGCTGCGACCGCCGCCGCTGCGGGTCAGCTCGTCACGTCCGACGACGACCCGCGGGTTGCGCACGAGGTGGGAGAAGATCTCGAACTCGGTGTGACTGAACGACACACTCTGTCCGCCGACGACGACGTCACGCGCAGGCAGATCGATCACCAGTGGCGAGTTGCGGTCGTTGAACCGCACGTCGAATCTCGTCAGGATGCGTGCGTTCGGGGCGAACGTTTCGGTGGTTCGGCGCAGCGCATCCGCGAGCGCGTGCAGTTGCGCCCTGGACAGGCCCTCCAGGGAGGGCGTACCCGTGTCGGAGATGTGCAGCACCACGGTGTCTTCGACAGTCATTCTCTCCCCCCCGAAATCTTCGGCGCGACGGGTGAGTCCCGACGTCGGTCCATGGAATCTCGTCGACGCGCACTTGGGAAGATATTCGCTCGAGTTGATCGAAAACGAGAGGATCTGCGTGATCGAAACCGTTGACGTGCGCCGGCCCGCGGTGATGGACTTTTCGGCGTGAATGTCGAGAACGACCTGGTGACAGTGGCCCTGCGGACGGAGGAGGTCCCGTGGGACCACGCCGATGCCGAAGCCTTGCGGGCGGCGATGGCCGCGGAAGTCGGGCCGCGGTACGCCGACCGGGCCGCGGACATGGCCCGCACGCAGGCGAACGCCGTCGACCCGGACACTGTGCACCGCACCATCGTCGTCTACGCGGGAGAAACACCCGTCGGGCACGCAGCGGTCCGATGGAACGCCGGTGACCTGGAACTCAAGCGCATGTTCGTCCACCCGGACCACCGCGGAACCGGGGTGTCCACGGCGTTGCTCACCGCGTCGGAGGACGCGGCCCGCGAACTCGGACTGCCGCGGCTGATCCTGCAGACCGGCGACCGCCAGCCCGACGCCGTGCGCCTGTACGAGAAGAGCGGCTACACGCGCATCCCGATCTTCCCGCCCTACGAGGCCATGCCGTTCTCGAACACCTTCGAGAAAGTCTTCACCGACTGAGCCTGAACCCGATGTGGCTGCTGGAGGTGTCCTCCGTGACGCCCGAACGGGCCGAGGTGCGGTATCGCCGGCAGTAACTGGCGTGGCACAGGTGCGACCCGCCGCGGATGACGGCCCGGATGTCGCGGCGGGCGGCGTCGAACGTCCCGGTGGTCCATTCCCAGACGTTGCCGGTGGTGTTGTAGAGGCCGTAGCCGTTCGGCTCGAACGACCGGACGGGTGCAGTGAACACCGTGTCGACGTGCTCGCCGGGGAACTCACCGCGCCACGTGTTCATCCGGTCGAGCGATTCGTCCGCCCCCCAGGGGAACGGTTGCTGCTCCAACCCGCCGCGCGCCGCGTACTCCCATTGCTCCTCGCTGGGCAACGACGACCCGGCCCATGCGCAGTACGCGTCGGCGTCACGCCGGGACACGTGGGTGACGGGGTGATCGGCCACCGGGCTGATCGACGACGCCGGGCCCGACGGCCGCCGCCACGACGCCCCCGAGACGACGCGGAACCACGGCGTCGCGGTGACCGCGGGCGACGAGTCCTCGGCGGGGAGCGATCCGGCGAAGACGAGGGAATCACCGAACTGTTCGGCGTCGGTGACGTATCCGGTCGCGGCGACGAACGCATCGAACTCGGCAACGGTGACCGTCGTCGGCGCGATCGAGAACGCCTCGACTTCGACGCGGCGGACCGGCCCCTCCAGATCGGCCGGATACGCCAGGGGATCCTCCGATCCCATCAGGAACGTCCCACCCGGCACCTCGATCAGCACGCCCGGCTCGGCGCCGCGCTCGGGAAGGTCCCGACGCCCACTGGACTCGTCGCGATCGGGCGCACAGCATCCACCGCTCATACCCCCATGCTGCCACCTGTCCCCCTGAGCGAGGGCCGGACATGTGCTAGGCAATAGGAATGACGAAAGAGAACGTCCTGCTGATCCACTGGCACGATCTGGGGCGGCATCTCGGCGCATACGGGCACCGATCGGTATTGAGCCCGCGGGTCGACGCACTTGCCGCGGAGGGCTTTCTCTTCACGCACGCGCACGCGACGGCGCCGTTGTGCTCACCGTCGCGAGGGTCGCTCTTCACCGGCCGCTATCCGCACAGCAACGGGTTGGTCGGATTGGCTCACCACGGGTGGGAGTACCGCCCCGGTGTGCAGACCTTGCCCGCGCTGCTCGGTGAATCCGGTTGGCAGACGGCCCTGTTCGGCATGCAACACGAGTCCTCGTTTCCGTCCCGGCTGGGTTTCGATTCCTACGACGTCTCCAACTCGTACTGCGAGTACGTCGTGGAGAAGGCCGACGCCTGGTTGCGCGAGGATCGCACCGAGCCGTTCTTCCTGACCGCGGGATTCTTCGAGACGCACCGTCCGTACCCCGCCGAGCGGTACACCCCGGACGACGCCGATGCCGTGGAGCTTCCCGACTACCTGCCGGACACACCGGAGGTCCGCGAGGACCTCGCCGAGTTCCACGGATCGATCACCGTCGCCGACGCTGCCGTGGGCGAGCTGCTCGACACCCTCGCCGAGACCGGGCTCGACCGTTCGACGTGGGTCGTGTTCATGACCGACCACGGTCCGGCGTTTCCCCGAGCGAAGTCGACCTTGTACGAGGCAGGGACGGGGATTGCGTTGATCGTCAGACCACCGACCGATCGCGGTCTGGCGCCCCGGGTCTACGACGAGCTCTTCAGCGGCGTCGACCTAGTGCCCACCCTGCTCGACCTCCTGGGTGCACCCGTGCCCGACGAGGTGGAAGGGCTCTCGCACGCAGACAACCTCGCGTCGGGCCGCGCGCCGGTGCGCGACGAGGTGTTCACCTCGAAGACCTACCACGATTCCTTCGACCCCATCCGCGCCGTGCGGACGAAGGATTTCAGCTACATCGAGAACTACGCCGAACGTCCCGTACTCGACCTGCCGTGGGACATCGAGGAGAGCCCGTCGGGCCAGGCCGTGGCCGAATCGGTGCGCTCACCGCGTGCACGCAACGAGCTCTACGATCTGCGCAGCGACCCGGGCGAGACAGTGAATCTGCACGAGGATTCGGAGTACCGTGCCATTGCCGAGGACCTGGCTCTGAGGTTGCACACGTGGCGTGAATCCACGCGTGACGTGATTCCGTCGGACTTCGTCGGGTCGCGCATTTCCGACCGCTACACCCACGACTACCTCGTCACGAAAGGCCTGAAACTGCCGTCGCGGTCTCCGCTGTCGTCCGAGCGCGGGATAGCGGAGGGTACGCAGGACGGTCCCGCTGCACACTGAGTTCGGTTTGGCAATGGTTTGACGCAACAGGATCGAAAATCCTGTTGTGCAAAGTGTTTCGCGTGTGTCTAGTATTCCCGGCATGAGCGATCAGCCGCGTTCGTACCTCGTCCTCGCGTCACAGCGAAGCGGAAGCACCCTGCTCGTCGAATCGCTTCGTGTAACCGGGCAGGCTGGCGAGCCACAGGAGTTCTTCCAGTACCTCCCGAGCACGTCGCTGGCGCCTCAGCCGCGTGAGTGGTTCGCCGGCGTCGACGACGAGAACATCCTGAGATTGCTCGCGCCGTGGAAGCCCGGAACACCGTCCACGGAGACGCCGCAGGAGTGGCGCGCCCGAATCCTCGATGCCGGGCGCACCCCGAACGGGGTGTGGGGTGGCAAGCTCATGTGGAACCAGACGCCGCTGCTCACCGCATGGGCCGACGGATTGGCAGGCCGGCAGGCCGACGATCCGGACGCCGGCGACCTGAAGACCGCCATAGAGGACGTACTGGGCCCGGACGTTCTGCTGGTGCATGTCGCGCGAAAAGACACTGTGGCGCAGGCGGTGTCGATGTGGCGCGCCGTGCAGACCCAGGTGTGGCGCGGCCGTGCCGACCCGGAGGTGGACGCTCGCGCCGAGTACAACGCCGACGGCATAGCTCATCTCCACGCCATTCTGGAGGATCAGGAGCGGCAGTGGGCGCGATGGTTCGGCGAGGCCGGTGTCGAACCGCTCGACATCGACTATCACGAGCTGGCATCGGACACGACCGGACAGGTCGCCAGGGTGCTCGTCGCCTTGGGGCTCGATCCGGAGTTGGCGCCGCCGCCCGCCCTGCAGCGGCAGGGCAACGACAGGTCGAACGACTGGATCGAGCGTTACCGCGCAGAAAGGATTTCAGTATGACGACCACCGACGAGGTGACCCCCGACGTCACTCACGTGGACGAGCTCCGCGTTCTCGAAGCCGAGGCCGTGCACATCATCCGCGAGGTGGTGGCCGAACTCGAACGTCCCGTTCTCCTCTTCTCCGCGGGCAAGGACTCGATCGTTCTCCTTCGTTTGGCGGAGAAAGCGTTTCGTCCGTCACCGCTTCCGTTCCCGGTGATGCACGTGGACACCGGGCACAACTTCCCCGAGGTCATCGAGTTCCGTGATCGCAGGCTCGAAACGGCGGGACACAGACTGATCGTCGCCTCCGTGCAGGAATCCATCGACTCCGGGCGTGCGAGCGAGATCGGTGGCCCCAACGGCTCGCGGAACCGACTGCAGACCAGAACGCTGCTCGACGCCCTCGAGGCGGGCCGGTTCGATGCTGCCTTCGGCGGTGCGCGACGCGACGAGGAACGGGCACGTGCCAAAGAGCGCGTACTGAGTTTCCGAGATGCATTCGGGCAGTGGGATCCTCGTGCGCAGCGGCCCGAGCCGTGGTCGCTGTACAACGGCCGAATCAGACGCGGCGAGCAGGTGCGCGTGTTCCCGCTCAGCAACTGGACCGAACTCGACATCTGGCGGTACATCGAACTCGAAGGCCTCGAGCTCCCGTCGATCTACTTCGCGCACGAGCGCGAGGTGTTCGCCCGAGACGGAATTCTTCTCGCCACATCGGAATTCACATCTCCGGCCGAGACCGAACAGGCTGCGACGGAATGGGTTCGATACCGCACGGTCGGCGATCTCACCATCACCGGCGCCGTCCGCAGCCATGCAACCGACATCGCCGGAGTGATCGGGGAGATCTCGGCCGCGACGGTATCCGAACGGGGAGAGACGCGCGCCGACGACCGGACTTCGGTGGCCGCGATGGAAGATCGCAAGCGCGAGGGGTACTTCTGATGACACGGCAACTACTGCGACTGGCAACCGCGGGCTCGGTCGACGACGGCAAGAGCACGCTCATCGGACGGCTCATGTTCGACACCGACAGCCTGCCCCTCGATCACCTCGAAGCAGTGACGCGCGACGACGGTGTCCCCGACCTCGCGGCCCTGTCCGACGGATTGCGCGCCGAACAGGAACAAGGCATCACCATCGACGTCGCCTACCGGTTCTTCTCCACCGAGAACCGCAGCTACATCCTCGCCGACACACCGGGTCACGAGCGGTACACCCGCAACATGTTCACCGGCGCATCGACCGCTCACGTCGCCGTTCTCCTCGTCGACGCCCGGGCAGGCGTACTGCGGCAGACCAGACGGCACGCACGGATCTCGTCGCTGCTCGGCGTCCGGCACCTGGTCGCCGCCGTCAACAAGATCGATCTGATCGACTATGCGGAAGACAAGTTCCGCGACGTCGAAGCCGAGCTGCACACGCTCGCCGGCCGTCTCGGCGCCACCGATCTGACGGTGATCCCACTCGCGGCCAAGGACGGCGACAACGTCGTCCACCGATCGACCAACACCCCGTGGTACACCGGCCCCACCTTGCTCGAGTACCTCCAATCCGTCGAACTCGTCGCTCCTGCAACACGTCCGGAGGAACTGCGCCTTCCCATCCAATGGGCGTCGCGACCCACGGCGAACGAGCGGCGACGCTACACCGGTCGCCTGTCCGCCGGAACGCTGCAGGTCGGTGACGCCGTGGTGGCACTGCCGTCCGGAGCGCGCAGTACCGTCACCGCGCTCGACACACTCGACGACAACCGCTCCACCGCGGTGGCACCGCTTTCGGTGTCCATCTCCCTCGCCGACGACATCGACATCGGTCGCGGCGACGTCGTCGTCAGCGGCGCCGAGGCCGCACACGTTCCGGTCCTCGCCCGCGAGATCGAGGCAACCGTCTGCTGGTTCGGCGACACCCCGCTGCGCGCCGGTGATCGCGTCGCGCTCAAGCACACGGCGTCGACCGTGCGTGCGACCGTGCAGGCACTGCACTCCCGGCTCGATCCAGAAACTCTCGACGAGCAGGATCAACCGGTCGAACTGACGCTCAACGACATCGGCACCGTGACACTGCGAACGTCCTCGGTGATCCTCGCCGACCCGTACACGGACAACCGCGACGCCGGTGCCTTCATCCTCATCGACGAGACGTCGAACGACACCGTCGGCGCAGGCACGATCTTCGAGGCCCGCGAGGTCAAACCCGGCGAACAGACCCGCAACGACATCAAATGGCACCCGTCGGCTCTCGACCGCGCCCACCGATGGTCGTCCACCGGTCAACACGGAGCGACGGTGTGGTTCACCGGGTTGCCGGCGTCGGGCAAATCGACCGTCGCCGTCGCACTGGAGCGCGCGCTCGTCGAATCGGGCCGCGCTGCATATCTTCTCGACGGCGACAACGTCCGGCACGGACTGTCCGACGACCTCGGATTCACCCCGGGCGACCGAGCCGAGAACATCCGACGCGTCGGGCATCTGACGAGGCTGCTCGCCGACGCAGGCGTCGTGGCCATCGCATCCCTCGTCTCGCCTCTCGAATCCGACCGTGCCATCGCGCGCGCCCTCAACGACGCTGCAGGACTCACCTTCGTCGAGGTCGCCGTCAGCACGCCGCTCGAAGAATGCGAGCGCCGCGACCCCAAGGGTCTGTACAAGCGTGCCCGCGCCGGCGAACTCAAGGGACTCACCGGCATCGACGCGCCCTACGAGCCGCCGTCGTCGCCCGACCTGACCATCGACACCACCGGCGCCGACATCGACGACCTCGTGGCCCAGGTCCTGGCCGTGCTCGACCGGGGGTGAGCACACTCGTCGTCCTCGCCGGACTTCCGGCCACCGGGAAGACGACGGTGGCGCGGGAAGTCGCGTCCCGTCTTCAGTGGCCGTACCTGCGACTCGACACGATCGAGCACCGCATCACCACCGCGGGAATCGTCCCGGGGACGGTGGGGTACTCGGTGCTGTACGCGCTGGCGGCCGATCAGCTCGCCGTGGGGGTGCCCGTTATGGTCGACAGCGTGTCGCCGGTGGCCGCGTCGCGCGACGCATGGCGGAAGGTGGCGTCGGAAACCGGAGCCGAGATCGTCCTGATCGAGGTGGCCTGCTCCGACGTCGACGAGCATCGCCGACGCGTTCGGACGCGCGACGTCGGCATTCCTGGGCTGGCGGTGCCGACGTGGGCCGACATCCAGGACCGCGACTACGAGCCGTGGACATCCCCGCATCACGTCCTCGACACCGCAGGCCAGTCGGTGGAGGAATCGGTGGAGCAGGTGCTGCGTTGGATCGATGTGAATCCGGCCAGAGAGTTCTCGAAAGGCACACGGTGAGCATCAACTTCCTCGACGAGCAGGCGGGTCACCCGCTCGACGATCCGATTCGCAGTTCACTGCTGGGGGCGCACGCCAGGTTCGCGCGCACGGTGGGCCGCAGTTTTCGCTTCGACCCGGAGGTCGCGCCGTTTCTCGGCCACCCGCCCGTACTCGAGCAGTCCGATTGGAACGACATCGTCGAACTGTTCGGACACGGTGAGATCGTGTCGCTGCGCGGCACCGGGCACGTGATTCCCGACGGCTGGGAGCTGATCGACCAGTTCGGCCTCGTCCAGCTCGTCGGGACTCATCTCGAGACCCGGCCGTACGCGGATGCCGTCGTACTCGGCGCACCCGACGTTCCGGAGATGCTGGATCTCGTCGACCGCACCAAGCCGGGACCGTTCCTGCCAAGGACGTTCGAGCTCGGAACCTACCTCGGGATCCGCGACGCCGACGCCGGGGGTGCGCTGGTCGCGATGGCGGGGGAGCGGATGCACCCGCAGGGGTGGACCGAGATCAGCGCGGTGTGCACCGATCCGGCCTACCGCGGTCGTGGCCTGGCCACCGAACTCGTGCGTGCCGTCGGGCACGGTATCCGGGAACGCGGCGAGAAGCCGTTCCTTCACGCGTCGGCGTCGAACGAGAACGCCATTCGGTTGTACCTGTCCATCGGATTCGAGCTGCGCCAGCGTTCGGAACTGACGTTGGTACGCACTCCGGCCTGAGGTGTCCATTCGACTCAGGCTGATCCCAATCCTTTTTCCTACCCGGTCCGTGGGGAAAGATGGTTGGTTGATTCAGGCAAGTAACGCCACCTTTTCGTGAAAGAAGGACCATGAGCTCGAACGACGCATCACTGATCTCTCCCGCCGAGGCAGCTTCCGCCACCGCGACATTGATCGACGTCCGAAGTGAGAAGTCGCGAATCGAGTTCGGCACCGTCGCCGGAGCCGTCGTCGTCGACAAGGCTGCCGTCGAGGCCGAGTTCGGCGCCGCCGACCGTGATCGCGACGAGCCGATCGTCGTGTTCTGCGGATCCGTCAAGGGCTCGGGCCCGGTCGTCGACGAACTGAAGGGGCTCGGCTACACCAACGTCTCGCACGTGGACGGTGGGTTTCCTGCACTGAAAGAGCACGGCGTCCCCACGGTCGACTGAGTCCATCAGCAGAGAAGGGTGCACACGCAGTGAGCACAGGAAACGGACTACTTCTGGCTGTCGAACTGGACGGCCGCAACGAATCGCCCAGGGCACTGAAGGAAGCGGTGACGGCCGCCGAACGCGCCGGGTTCACCCTCGTGACGTTCGGGGATGCGCTCGTTCCCGAAGCCGACGAGGAATACCGCATCGACGCAGGCACTCGTGCCGCGTTCGTCTCGTCCACGACGTCGACGATCGGACTGGGGCCGACGGTCCACACGCTCACCACCGAGCCGTTCTTCCTCGCCACCCAGCTGGCGAGCCTCGATCACACCTCGCACGGACGCGGTGCCTGGGTCGTCGGCGCCGACAATCGCAGCGCAGCCCACGATGCAGTGGGGACCGACGTGCGCGACGCCGACGCGATCACGCGGGAAGTACGCGACGTCGTCGATCTCGCACGGCGACTGTGGGATTCGTGGGAGGACGACGCTGTCATCCGCGACACCGCGACCGGCAGGTACCTCGACCCGGACAAGGTTCACCACGTTCGATTCGAAGGAGAGTTCTTCGACGTCGTCGGACCACTCATCACTCCGCGCTCGCCGCAGGGTCAGATCGTCGTCATCGGTCGCGCGGACCTCGGTATCGCCGATCTGCTCGACATCGTCCTCGTCGACGATCCGACCTCGGCCGCCGAGCACGACCGGCTGGTGTTCGCGGATGTGTCCGTGACGGACGATGTTTCGCCACTCGTCGGTGTCGTCGACGGAGTGCGGTTCACGCCGGCATCCGCCGAGGAGCTCGGTGACCTGATCGACAGGGTCGCGCCCGCACTGGCCGAGGCAGGGGTACTGCGCCGCCCGGAACCGGGCCGCACACTCCGAGAGAACCTCGGACTCGACCGTCCCGTCAGCCGCTACGCCGTGACGGCACAGAACTAGGAGAACTCTTGTCGACCATCGACAGCCATCCCGACACCGGTGCCGCCTACGACGAGAACGCGCAGATCCACCTCGGAGTCTTCTACCCCGGCATCGGTGCCCAGACCGTGTGGGAGGACCCGAACGCCCCCGACCAGGTCGCCACGGACACGTTCGTCGAGGTCGCGCAGAAGCTCGAACGCGGACTGTTCGACGCCTTCTTCCTCGGTGACGGCCAGCGCGTTCGCGAGAACCGCGGCGCCATCCTGTCCACCGACATCGCGGGCCGGCCCGACGCCATCACCCAACTCGCGGCACTCGCGAGCGTCACCGAGCGCATCGGGCTCGTCGCAACGCAGAACACCACGTACAGCCTGCCGGTCGAACTTGCTCGGCGCCTCGCGAGCCTCGACGCGCTCTCCGAGGGGCGCGCAGGCTGGAACATCGTCACCACCGACAATGCCTGGACCGGTGAGAACTTCCGGCGTGGCGGGTGGCTCGCCCACGAACGTCGATACGAGCGCGCAACACAGGTCGTCGAACTCGCCAAGCAGTACTGGGCCGGTGAGAAGATCGGCTCGGACACCGACCTTCTGACAGCGCACGCGACGCCGAACGTCCCAGCCAGCGCGCAAGGTCGACCGATACTGTTCCAGGCCGGCGACTCGACGGGCGGCCGCGATCTCGCTGCGCGTCACGCCGACGTCGTGTTCTCGGCCAACAACGCCTACGACGACGCCGTCGCCTACGCACGCGATCTCCGCACCAGGACCGCGGCGTTCGGGCGGGCGGCGGATGCCGTGAAGATTCTGCCCGGCGTGACCGTCGTCCTCGGGGACACGCCCGACGAGGCCGAGGAGAAGGTCCGCTGGCTGCGATCCAACGCGCACAACGGTGTTCGCGCCATCGCGTTCCTGGAACACTACTGGGGCAAGGACCTGTCGGCGTACGACCCGGAGGGTCCGCTCCCGGACATCGATCCGGTGGACTCCGAGCTCGATCCATCCAGGGGCACGCTGTCGATCGACGCGCGCACCGGAAAGTTGGATCAGATCGAGCGGTGGCGAAAGCTGGCGTCGGACAAGGGGTTGTCCATCAGAGAGCTCGTTCTCGAAGTGTCGCCCGCGTCGCGTTTCCACTCGGGTACGCCGGCCCAGGTTGCCGACCGCTGGACCGAGCTGGTGCGCCACCGCGTCGTCGACGGATTCAACATCAATCCCTATCACCTGCGCGACGGTATCGACGACCTCGTCGACAAACTCGTTCCTGCCCTTCAGGAACGTGGGGTCCACCGCACGGAATACACATCCACCACACTGCGTGGCCACCTCGGTCTGGACGACGAGCACGCCGCATCGGACCGGAAAGCATCATGACCTACTCAGCAGCAGAGAACCGTTACGACAACGCGCAGTTCCGCCGCAGCGGCAGAAGCGGATTGAAGCTTCCCGAGTTCTCCCTCGGTCTGTGGCAGAACTTCGGCGACAACCGACACTTCGAGACTCAGCGCGAGATCATCCTCCGCGCATTCGATCTGGGCATCACGCATTTCGATCTCGCCAACCGCTACGGTCCGCCGTTCCGTGCCGCGGAGAAGGTGTTCGGTCGCGTACTCGGCAGCGATCTCGGGCGGTACCGCGACGAGATCGTCATCGCATCGAAGGCAGGCAACCCCATCGGCGCGAGCCCGTACCTGGGCGGTGGCGGACGGAAGACCCTGCTCGATTCCATCGACATCACCCTGCGTGACCTGGGAGTCGATCACGTCGACATCTTCTACTCGCACAGCCCGGATCTCGACACACCTCTGGAAGAGACCATCGGAGCCTTGGCCTCCATCGTGGCGCAGGGCAAAGCGCACTACATCGGCATCTCCAACTACACCGCCGAGCGCGCTCACGACGCGGCGATCATCGCGCAGAAGCTGGGCACACCTCTGCTCGTGCACCAATCCAGGTACTCCATCTTCGATCGGACCGTCGAACGGAGCGGTCACCTGGACACTGCAGCTCAGGACGGCACCGGTGTGGTCGCCTACTCGCCGCTGGCACAGGGACTGCTCACCGACAAGTACCTGCAGGGCACCGTGCCCGCGGATTCACGCGCCGCCGACAGTGCTTTCCTGAACGCCGACGACATCTCCGACGTCTACGTCGAGCGAGCCGCGGCGCTGAACAAGATCGCGCAGGCACGTGGTCAGTCGTTACCTCAGCTGGCGTTGCAGTGGGTTCTTCGCCGTCCGGAGGTCACCACTGCGCTCGTCGGTGCGAGCTCGACCGCTCAACTCGAACACAACCTGGCAGCAACCACTTTCGCCGATCTGGACGACGCCGAGCTCGCCGCCATCGACGAGCACGGAGTGCACGGAACGGTGCTGCGCCCGAAGAAATAGCGGTTCCAGCCGATGGTGCATCATGTGGAGTGTGACCGACGAGCCGCCTGTTGGACCGACCGCCCGCCCGGACGAACGATTCACCCTGGCCAGCGAACGCACCTTCCTGGCGTGGATGCGCACGTCGCTCGGTTTGCTCGCGGGCGGCATCGCCATCGTCCACCTCGTTCCCGATTTCAGTACCGGATGGGTTCGCACGACGCTCGGACTGGTCCTGATCGGCATGGCGGCGTCGGCTGCCGTCGTCGGATTGCGACGCTGGTTGCAGGTCCGTCGGGCACTCGAAGCCGGAGCGCCGATGCCCGACGCCAAAGACCTCTGGATGTTCGCCGTCGGAATCGGTGCAGTTGCCGTATTGGCCGGAATTGTCACGGTGCTGGGGATCCACTAGCCCACAGTTTCCGTCGGGAGTGCACAATCGAAGGATTAGTGACATTCGACAAGGGAGCAGCGCGTGGCACAGGCTTTGAAACTGGGATACAAGGCGTCGGCGGAGCAGTTCGGACCGCGCGAGCTCGTCGAACTCGGTGTTCTCGCCGAGCAGCACGGCATGGACTCGGCGACGGTCAGCGACCACTTCCAGCCCTGGCGGCACGAAGGCGGACACGCACCGTTCTCGTTGGCATGGATGACGGCCGTCGGTGAACGAACCAAGACCATCCAGCTCGGCACCTCGGTCCTCACCCCGACCTTCCGCTACAACCCCTCCGTCATCGCCCAGGCATTCGCCACGATGGGCTGCCTGTACCCGGGGCGCATCATGCTCGGCGTCGGCACCGGCGAAGCACTCAACGAAATCGCCACCGGATTCACCGGAGAATGGCCCGAATTCAAGGAACGCTTCGCGCGCCTCCGCGAATCCGTGCGCCTGATGCGAGAACTGTGGCTCGGTGACCGCGTCGACTTCGACGGCGAGTACTACACCACCAAGGGTGCATCGATCTACGACGTCCCCGAAGGCGGAATCCCCGTCTACATCGCCGCGGGCGGACCCGTCGTCGCCCGGTACGCAGGCCGCGCAGGCGACGGCTTCATCTGCACTTCCGGCAAGGGCATGGAGCTCTACACCGACAAGCTGCTTCCCGCCGTCGAAGAGGGCGCAGGCAAAGCCGAACGCGACGCAGGCGACATCGACAAGATGATCGAAATCAAGATCTCCTACGACACCGACCCGGACCTCGCGCTGGAGAACACCCGATTCTGGGCGCCACTGTCACTGACCCCGGAGCAGAAGCACTCCATCGACGACCCGATCGAAATGGAGAAAGCAGCCGACGAACTGCCCATCGAGCAGGTCGCCAAGCGGTGGATCGTCGCCTCCGACCCCGACGAGGCCGTGGAGAAGGTCAAGCAGTACACCGACGCGGGCCTGAACCACCTCGTCTTCCACGCCCCCGGACACGACCAGAAGCGCTTCCTCGAACTCTTCGAGCGCGACCTGTCGCCGCGGCTGCGCAAGTTGGGTTAGTTCGACCGCTCCCCGCCGGCATGGATGTGCCACCGCAACGCGTAGGCGGTGGCACGTCCATGCGGGTGGTCAGGGCTGCACGGCCGCCAGTTCGAACATGCGCATGTCCCGGTCGGTGCGGTTCTTGTACTCCCCGTAGACGCGGACCATGTCGTTGAACGCCGCGTAGATGCGAGCTTTCTCCGCGCCGACGACGGGGGTGGCGGTGACGGGGATCTTCTTGCCCCCGATGGCGACGGTGGCGTTGGGGTCGGCGAGGAGGTTCGACGTCCATGCCGGGTGGTGCTGTTGCCCGAAGTTGCTGCCGACGACGTACAGCTTGTCGCTCTCGCGGTAGTACAGCAGCGGGGACGTTCTGGGTCGACCGGATTTGCGGCCGGTCGTCGTCAGAAGCACCACCGGCGCGGCGATGGGACCGAGGATCGTGAACCGGCCGTTCGTTCGCTCGAGCAGCCTGCGGTCGACGCCTGCGAGGTTCCGGATCACCCACGATCCTGGTTTGGTCGCGGCGAACGCGACGGCGGGTGTGCGGATGAAGCTCGTTTCGCTGCCCCAGCGCACATCGGGAAACGGTGATTCGGCCATGACCGATCTGACTACCGCAGGTCACCTTCTGTCAACAGCGGAACCAGTACGCTGACTCCCATGGCCGAGCCTGCATCGAGCATCTACATCGCCTCACCCGAGGGCGACACCGGTAAGTCGACCATTGCACTCGGAGTGCTCCAGATGCTGTGTGCGTCTGCGGCCCGGGTCGGTGTCTTCCGGCCCATCGCGAGGTCGACGACGGAAACCGACTACATTCTGGAACTTCTCGTCGACCACACGACGGCGGATCTGTCCTACGAGCAGTCACTCGGCGTCACCTACGAGGCCGTGCACGCCGATCCCGACGCCGCGCTCGGCGAGATCGTCTCACGCTTCCACGACGTCGCCGCGCAGTGCGACGCAGTGGTGATCGTCGGCAGCGATTTCACGGACGTCGGCAGCCCGTCGGAACTGAGTTTCAACGCCCGTGTCGCAGCGAACCTCGGCGCGCCTGTGCTGCTTGCACTTCGAGGCTCGGAACGGTCGACGAGCGAGATCGTCCAATTGGCGCAGCTGTGTCAGGCCGAGCTTCGTCAGCACCACGCGCACCTCGCCGCGATCGTCGCCAACCGATGCGACCCCGACAAGCTCGACGAGGTCACCGAGGCACTGACACCGCTCGGAGTGCCGGCGTGGAGCCTGCCGGAGATCCCACTGCTGATCGCTCCGACGATGGCCGAGCTGCTCGAGGCCGTCGACGGAAAGCTCTACAGCGGAGACCCCGAGCTCATGCAACGCGAAGCGCTTCGGGTCATGGTCGGCGGGATGACGGCCGAGCACATCCTCGAGCGTCTGACGGATTCGGTGGTGGTCATCGCCCCGGCCGACCGCTCGGACGTGCTGCTGGCACTGGTCAACGCCCATGAAGCAGAGGGCTTTCCCTCGCTCGCCGGCATCATCATGAACGGGGGCATCGCGCCGCACCCCGCGATCGCCAGGCTCGTGTCCGGTCTCGGTCCCAAACTGCCGATCCTGACGACAGACCTCGGTACGTTCGACACCGCCTCCGCGGCCGCGAGAGCACGTGGCCGGGTGGCCGTCGGCTCGCAGCGCAAGGTGGACACCGCACTGAGCCTGATGGAACAGCGGGTCGACGCACGGGCCCTGCTGGATCGGCTGGAGCTGAGCATTCCGTCGATCACCACCCCGCAGATGTTCGAGTACCAGCTGATCCACCGCGCTCGCGCCGATCAGAAACACATCGTCCTCCCCGAGGGCGGTGACGACCGAATCCTTCGTGCGGCGGGCAGGCTGCTGCAGCGGCAGGTGGCCACGCTGACGATCCTCGGCGAGGAAGGCCCCATCCGGCGTCGCGCAGCGGAACTCGGGGTCGACCTCGGCGACGCGCAGGTGCTCGACCCCAAGACCTCGGACCACGCCGAGGACTTCGCCGCCGAGTACACCGAACTACGCAAGCACAAGGGCATGCGCATCGAGCGGGCACGCGAGATCATGACCGACATCTCGTACTTCGGAACCATGATGGTGTACAAGGGAATTGCCGACGGCATGGTGTCCGGCGCCGCCCACACCACAGCCCACACGATCCGTCCGTCGTTCGAGATCATCAAGACGGCCGACGGCGTCGACACCGTCTCGAGCATCTTCTTGATGTGCCTGTCCGACCGCGTTCTCGCCTACGGCGACTGCGCTATCGTGCCGGACCCGACGGCGGAGCAACTGGCCGACATCGCGATCTCGTCGGCGACCACGTCCGCTCAGTTCGGCATCGAACCCCGCATCGCGATGCTGTCCTATTCCACCGGCGACTCGGGAACCGGCGCCGACGTCGACAAGGTACGCGAGGCCACGCGGCTCGTGCGGGAACGAAACCCGGAACTGCTCGTGGAGGGCCCGATTCAGTACGACGCAGCGATAGAGCCGTCCGTCGCGAAGTCCAAGCTGCCCGATTCCGATGTCGCCGGCCGCGCAACGGTGTTCATCTTTCCGGACCTCAACACGGGCAACAACACGTACAAGGCGGTGCAGCGCAGCGCAGGTGCCGTCGCGGTCGGGCCGGTTCTGCAGGGTCTTCGCAAGCCCGTCAACGACCTCTCTCGCGGTGCACTGGTGGAGGACATCGTCAACACCGTTGCCATCACGGCCATCCAGGCACAGGGGCACCAGGCATGAGCGTCCTCGTCGTCAACTCCGGTTCGTCGTCGGTGAAGTTCCAACTGGTGGAACCCGAGACCGGCCGGTCCGTCGCCTCCGGGCTGGTCGAGCAGATCGGGGAGCCGGAAGGTCGCGTCGTCCTCGAGTTCCACGGTGAGGAGATCGAGAACCGCCGGGAGATAGCCGATCACGGTGTCGGTCTCGCCGTCGCGTTCGAGATGCTGGAGAACGCGGGAGTGGAGCTGGGTTCCGACGTGACGGCGGTGGGCCACCGCGTCGTACACGGCGGGGAGATCTTCTACCGACCGACGCTGATCGACGACGCGGTCGTCAAGCAGATCTCCGACCTCAGTGCGCTTGCGCCGCTGCACAATCCACCCAACGTACTCGGCATCGACGTTGCGCGCGAACAATTGCCGTCCATCCCGCACGTCGCCGTGTTCGACACTGCGTTCTTCCATTCGCTGCCCGCCGCCGCGGCCACGTACGCGATCGACCGAGACGTGGCCCGCCGGAACGGGATCAGGCGCTACGGCTTCCACGGCACGTCGCACGAGTACGTGTCCGGTCGGGTGTCGGAGTTCCTCGGCCGAGACGACCTGAACCAGATCGTGTTGCACCTGGGCAACGGAGCGTCTGCATCCGCGATCCGCAGCGGCGTTCCGATCGACACCTCGATGGGCCTGACGCCCTTGGAAGGCCTGGTCATGGGCACCCGCAGCGGTGACATCGACCCGGGCGTCGTCATGCATCTACGGCGCAACGCGGACATGGACGTCGACGAGATCGACAAGTTGCTGAACCGGAATTCCGGGCTCAAAGGACTCGCAGGTGTCAACGACTTCCGAGTGCTCGCCCAGAAGATCGACGACGGTGACGACGACGCCGCACTCGCCTACGACGTCTACATCCACCGTCTCCGCAAGTACATCGGTGCCTACATGGTGAACCTGGGCCGACTCGACGCCATCACGTTCACCGCCGGCGTCGGCGAGAACGCCTCCGCGGTACGCGCCGACGCCCTGGCGTCGCTGGAAGGGTTCGGTATCGTCGTCGACTCCGAGCGAAATGCCGTACGCAGCAAGGATGCTCGTGTGATCTCGACCGACGACTCGGCGGTGACCGTCCTCGTCGTCCCGACCGACGAAGAACTCGCCATCGCCCGCGCCACCGAACAGGTCGTGTCGGAGCAGAACGGGTCAGAAGAGTGACTGTGGCCTGATGGCGTTGGCGAGGTCGACGAGCGTGTAGCGGTGCGCGCGGTCGGTCGCGTTACGGGCAAGGGCGCGTAACCCGGTCTCGGTGCCCGAGCGCAGGCCCGTCTCGGTGAACGGGGCACCGAGAATCGGCTCACGTTCGGTCTCGACAGCATGACCGGACCGAACCCAGTCCATTGCCATCGCCAGAACCAACGTGCGCATCTGCAACGCTCGAGGTTCGCGCCGGGGGAGCATGGCGACACGTCTCGCGGCCTCGCGGAAGTCGTCCTCCTCGAGGTCGGGGGACGGCCGATCCATCAACAGCGTCAGCACACTCGTCATACGAGCGACGGCGTAGTGCCGCGAGCTGATGGGAACCTGATCCAGCACTCCGACGGCCGCGGTGGGGTCGCTGCGATACATCATCTGGCGCGCAAGGCCGAAGGCGGAGCTGACGACGGCGCGATTGGTGCGCCACACCGAGAGATAGTACGACTCGGCGCAGGCCCGCCACTTCTCGCGCTCTTCCGGCTCCTGGACGGAGGTGCCCTCCATGATCAGCTCGGCGCTCGCGGCCAAGGCGATCTTGGGGGCCAGCTCACCCGGCATCGCATCGAGAACGTTCTCGAAATGCGTCGATGCGTCGGAGAACTCGTTGCGCAACAGGTCCAGAAGGCCGGAGTACCACTCGACCCGCCACGGATCGGGGCCGTCGGTGATCACCTGGTTCAGCACCGATTGCGCGGTCCCGGTATCTCCGAGGTCGATGTGCGCCTTCACCTCCGCGAGGGTGATCTCGAGTCCGCCCGGCGATCCGTCGGCGAACCTCTCGATACCGTTGCGGCGGGCGTGCGCAAGGGAATCGAGCGTCTGCTGCGGTTCGCTGTGCACCGCCGCCGCCAGTAGAGGTGCGCTCGGATCGAGTGGATCGACCAAGGGAACAGGAAGCGCGGAGACGACGTCGCGAGCACTGATTCTGTCGCCGCGCACCTTGCCGTCGACGTACGTGTCCGTGCGCCCGACGGATTCTTCGGTGCCGAACGTGGTGCGCGGCGGACTGAACGCCGTCGACAGGCCGGGACGTTCCGTTCCGGTCTGCAGCGACAGAATCTCGCGGAGTACACCGGTGGCCTGGCTGGCCAGCACGTCGGCGGTGGAGAACCGCTGTGCCGGATCGGGATTGGTGGCGCGCAGCAGCAATCGATGGAACGAGGGGTAACGGCGGAGCAGTTCGTGATCCTCCGGCGACGGAATGCCCGGGTCGTACTTTCCCTTCGTCTGCGGCATGTCCAGAGTGAGAACCGCCAACGTGCGCCCGACGGTGTAGATGTCCGACGCCACCGTCGGGCCGGTCTCGACGATCTCCGGGGCTTGATATCCGGCAGTGCCGTAGAGGTATCCGAAATCCTCGATACCCGCGACCGCGCCGAGATCGATGAGCTTGATCTGATCGTCGGTGACCATGATGTTCTCGGGCTTGAGATCGTTGTACACCAACCCGATGGAGTGCAGGTAGGACAACGCGGGAAGAACCTCCAGCACGTAGGCGATGGCCTGCTCCACCGGCATCCGAACCCGCGCACCCGACTCGGCGTCCTTGCGAGAGGACAGAATGTCCCGCAACGAACGCCCACCCACGTACTCCATGACGATGAACCCGATGCGGGTGCCGTCGGTACGTGGCTGCTCGACGAAGTTGTAGATCTTCACGACGCTCGGGTGCGCCACCTCCGCGAGGAACTGACGCTCGGCGACGGCGACCGCGTGGGCCTCGTCGTCACCGAAGTGCAGCAGACCCTTCAACACCACCCAGCGATCGCTGACGTTGCGGTCGATGGCCAGGTAGATCCAACCGAGACCGCCGTGCGCGATGCACCCCTGCACCTCGTACTGCCCGACGACGAGATCGCCCGGCTCGAGCAGCGGCGTGAAATCGTACGTCGAGCCGCAATGAGGACAGATGCCCGACGGCTTGTCCGGCTCACCGTCTGCACTCCGGCCGACCGGTGAGTTGCATTTCCAGCAGAACCGTTTGCGTTGCGGAACAGTGGGATCCGACATCACCGCCGTCGCAGGATCGACAGGATCGACACGAGGAATGTCCACCAGGCCCGCGCCGAGGCGTCGGCGAGGATCCGTTCGATTCGACCGAGTCGGCCTCGTCCTCCCGGACGTACGCGACGAACGAACCTGCGACACAGGAGAAGCCTGAGTCCTGTCGGCGGCCTGGGTGCGCTCGGACGCTTCGGTTCTGGCGACGGCTTCGGTACGGGACACGGCCTCGGTACGGGACACGGCCTCGGTACGGGACACGGCTTCGGTGCGCTGTGAGGGCGCGGTGGATCGACCGGTCGGAGTCTCGGGGTCTCGGGCGCTCATGTCAGTCCACGTACTGGGGGAACGGCGGGCCGGGCGAGCTGCCCAGGACCGACAGCCAGCGGGAGTACAGGCGGTTCCAGGTTCCGTCACCGCGGATTCGCTCCAGGGTGCCGTTGACGAACCGCACCAGATCCTCACTCTCCTTCTTGATTCCGACACCGTACGGCTCGGGGCTCAGGCTGTCGCCGACGAGTTCCAGGTACGGATCCTGCGCGGCGAGACCGGCGAGGATCGTGTCGTCGGTGCTGATTGCGTCGACCTGACGTTGTTGGAGGACGACGAGGCAGTCGGACCACATCGCGGCCGTGGTGATCTGCGCAGTCGGGACGATGCGCTGCAGCCGCCGCAGCGACGTCGTGCCGTCGACCGCGCAGACGCGTCGATTCGCCAGGTCCGCAACACCGTTGATGCCGGAGTTCTTGACCGCGAGCACCCGGTGCTGCGCCTGGAAGTACACCGTGGAGAACGACACTTCCTCCTTGCGCGCACAGGTGATGGTCATGGTCTTGACCACCACGTCGACCGTCGAGTTCTGCAAGGCCTCGATACGTTCCGCGGAGGTCAGGATGCGGAAGTCCACTCGATCCGGGTCACCGAAGAGGTCGCGTGAGATCTCGCGCGCGATGTCGACGTCGAACCCGACGAGCTTGCCGGTCATCGGATCACGGAAGCTGAAAAGGTTGCTGCCGGTGTCCAGCCCGACGATCAGTCGACCGCGCTCTCGGATCTGGTCGACGGTCGGAGACGGTGGCGTGTTCTCCGGGGCAAGACCGGCCTGTCCCGGTCCGAACTGCAGGGGACGAAGACTGGCCGTCGGGCGCGCGCACTGCGGGTCGGGGGAGTCGACTTCCGGTGCACCCGTTGCCGGGCCCGCACCGTCGGGCATGGGTGGTTCGGTGTAACTGATGTCCGGCTCGGGCGGCAACGCCTCCGGTGCAACGCAACTGGTGGTGAGCAGACCCACGAGGATCGCGGCGACGACGAGAAGAATTCGGTTCACAGGTACTCACGCAACCTTGGAACGAGACCGCCTGCGACGCCCGCCGCAGCGGCGATCGTGAGGACGATGGCTCCGGAGCTCAACGCGACGAGGGAGGTCTTGGCTCGCTCGACGTTGCCCCGAAGCTCGTTGCGGCCCTGTTCGATGCCGGCGATCAGCATGTCGTCGAGAGCCTTGAACTGAACCGCCGAATCTGCGACGCCGCTTCCCGTCGCGATGGTGACGGCGGTGTTGAAATCGCCGACGGCCAACGCGTCGTCGATCCGCTGATGCGCGGTCTTCCACTTGGCCAACGACTCCGTCATCGCCGCATCACCGTCGAACAGATCGGCCAGTTTCTGCGTGTTGTCGTTGAATTCGGCGTCGTACTCGCGGGTGCTGCCGCGGCGCACGAGGTTGAGAGTCTCGTCGGACCTGGCCTGCTGAGCGAGGATGAACCCCGTGGTGAGCTTCTGCAGCGGGGTGACACCGCGGTCCAGCGCACGGTCGGTCGCGGTCGCGGAGATGAGCCCGGCCACCAGCATCCACCCGAGGAGCACCGTGACCAGACCCGACGCCGTCAGAAACCCCCAGTTCAGGGTCCGGTGCGTGCGCCGCGACAAGTACAGCTGAGCCAACACCAGCAGTCCGAGGACGACGACGATGGTCGCGATAGCGAACACCGGTGGGTGGACGAACCTTTCCTGATCCGTCGACACCCGCGATGCCTGCGCCGTGTACAGGCCCTCGGCGCGGGGAAGCAGCGAGGTCTGCATCAGCGTGGACGCCTCACCGAGGTACGACGATCCGACGGGATTGCCACTCCGATTGTTGGAACGGGCGGTCTCGACGAGGCCCGTGTACACCGGCAGTGCCGCACCGATCTCCGTGAGAGCGTCCCTGGCCTCGGTGTCGGACTCGCCGAGCCCGCCGGACGCCCGGATCAGCTCGGTGCCCGCGTCGCCGATGGCCTGCGCGTACCGATCACGCACCGCCTGAGGTTCCAGGCCACCGGAGATGAACGCCGTCGACGCCGCGGCATCCGCGACCGACAGGGCGCCGTACAGATTCTGCGCGGAATTGGCCAGAGGCTCGGTGCGCACCAACAACGAATCGAGCGTGGACTCGCGATCGGACACAGCCTCGCTCGTCACGAACCCCGTCGCGACCAGCAACACGATCAGCAGACCGCCCAGGGCGATCATGCGCGCAGGCGTCGACCGTGCCAGGCGCCGCAACTCACGCCGCGAGTCGCTCTCCGAGGCCGTGGCGGCCGTCGTGGGAGGTACGGCAGCAGTGGGTGTAGTGCCGACCACGTTCACAGGTTCGAGCATATAAGTTTCCGCCCGCGGTGCGTACGTGGACGGCGAACACTCCGAAGGTGCAGTCCCCTAAGGTGTGGAGGTATGCGCGGCGACGGTGACGGGTGGGTAGTCGGGGAGAACGGCACGCGACACTGGGGAAGGTACGGAGCCGCAGGTCTGCTCCTGCGTGCACCGTCCGCAGACGGTGAGCCGACGGTACTGCTGCAACACCGCGCCCTCTGGAGTCACCAGGGCGGAACCTGGGCGCTTCCGGGCGGCGCGAAGGACTCGCACGAGAGCGCAGTGACGGCCGCCGTCCGTGAAGCCGACGAAGAAGCAGGAATCGGCGCGGCCCGGCTCAACGTCCGAGGAGAAAAGCTCACCGCGACGGCCCCGAGCGGTTGGACGTACACCACCGTCGTCGCCGACGCCGACACTCAGCTTCCCACCACCCCGAACGGTGAAAGCACCGAACTGCGTTGGGTTCCCGAAAGCATGGTCGACGCCCTGCCTCTGCACCCCGGCTTCGCGGCGAGCTGGCCCACCTTGCGGACCGAACCTCTCCGCGTACTGCTCGACACCGCCAACGTGCTCGGCTCCCGCCCCAACGGCTGGTGGAAGGACCGCAGCGGCGCAACCGGCGAGCTGCTGACCTCCCTCGCCGACGTCCTGCCGCGCACCGTCGAACTGCCCGGCGGCACCTACGGGTGGCTCACCACCATCGAAGCCGTCCTCGAAGGCGACGCCCGCGCAGCCCGATTCGACGACGCCCGAGTCCCCGTCATCCATGCGTCGGGCAGCGGCGACGACGAACTCGCTCGGCGCGCACACGACGGCAGCGCGCTGACCGCGCTCGTCACCGCGGACCGCGGCCTGAAGGAACGGTTGCCGACGGCGGTGCAGGTGCTCCCACCATCGACCGTCCTCGCCTGGCTGAGCTAGTTGCCTTTCAGCTTCTCCGCCAGCGCCTGAGCTGCGGCCTGAGGGTCGCGGGCCTGCGTGATGGCACGCACGACCACAACACGGTCCGCGCCGGCCGCAAGGACCTCGTCGACGTTGTCGGCGTCGACACCGCCGATGGCGAACCACGGCCGTGTCGGAGCCGAGTCGGCCGTGCTGCGCACCAGTTCGAGGCCCGCGGCCTTGCGATTCGGCTTCGTCGGCGTCGCCCACACCGGCCCGGTCGCGAAGTAGTCCACACCGTCCTCGATCGCCGCCAGACTCGCCTGGCTACGGTTCTGCGTCGAACGTCCGATCACCACATCCGGTCCGAGGATCTGCCGCGCGTAATGCACCGGCAGATCGCCCTGGCCCAGATGCAACACATCGGCGTTCGACGCCAACGCCAGGTCCGCGCGGTCGTTGACGGCCAGCAGCGCGCCGTGACGCCTGGTGGCCGCGGACAGAACGGCCAGCGCAGCCAGTTCGTCCTTGGCCTCCAGCGGACCGAACTCACGCTCACCTGCGGAGTTCTTGTCGCGAAGCTGAATGATGTCGACGCCGCCGGACAGTGCCGCCTCGGCGAACTGGGCTAGATCGCCGAGCTCGCGCCTGGCGTCGGTGCACAGGTACAGGCGGGCAGAGTTCAAGCGTTCACGGGAGCTCTGAGTGGGATGCACGTCTCCAGACGGTAGTCTTCTCGTCGGAAAGACAGATACACGGGAGTCCTGGGGTACGCGGGGCTGAGAGTGGACACGCCCGTCCTTACCGTCAATACCTGAACCGGATCATGCCGGCGCAGGGAGTGAGGGTGGTTCTCGGTGAAGTTCGAAAAGTCGCAGTTCGACGGGCCGCAGTTCGAAAAGTCGGGGCTCGGAACGCTTGCCGTCGTCGGAGGCGGCGTCATCGGCCTCGCCGTCGCAGCCAGGGCGCAGCGCGACGGATGGTCGGTCCAGCTGTACGACCCGAACATCGGGTCGGGCGCGTCCTGGGTGGCCGGCGGAATGCTCGCACCGCTGTCCGAGGGATGGCCGGGCGAACACGAACTACTGAAGCTGGGGGCGCGCTCGCTGGACCGCTGGCCCGAGTTCGCACGCGAGCTCGGAGTCGACGTGTTCACCGCATCGGGCTCGTTGACCGTCGCACTCGACGCCGCCGACGCCCAGGACCTGCGGACCATCGCAGAATTCGTCGGCGAACACGGGCACCAGCTGGACATCCTGAACCGGGCGCAGATCCGCGAACTCGAACCTTCGCTCGCGCAGAACATCCGCCTCGGACTTCTCGCGCCGACGGAACAGGCCGTCGACAACCGCGCCCTCGTCGACGCACTGACAGCGTCCGCAGCCGGCGTCGACTTCGTCGCCGAACAGGTGACCGACCTCGACGCCCTGACTGCCGACCGAATCGTCGTCGCCGCCGGAGCGCAGGTCTCCGCCCTTCTCCCGGACATCCCCGTCCGACCAGTCAAAGGCGAAATACTCCGACTCCGACGACGACCCAGCGCGACGGCTCCGCCCAGCCGAACCATCCGAGGCAGCGTCCACGGCCGCCCCATCTACCTCGTGCCACGCGGCGACGGCCTCGTCGTCGGCGCCACCCAGTACGAATCCGGCCACGACACCCAGGTCACCGTCGCCGGAGTCCGCGACCTCATCGCCGACGCCGAACGACTGATGCCCAGCATCGGCGAATACGAACTACACGAAGCCGCCGCCGGATTGCGCCCCATGAGCCCCGACGGCCTACCACTCATCGGCCGCGTCTCCGAACGCGTCATCGTCGCCGCCGGACACGGACGCAACGGAATCCTGCTGACACCCATCACCACAGACGCTGTCGCCGCACTACTCACCGGCGACACACTCCCCGAAGCCAAGGCTGCAGATCCAGCCCGATTCGAGACAGGAAGGCACCGATGATCACCGTCAACGGCGAAGAACACGCACTCTCCGAGGGGCTGACGATGCGTCGACTCCTCGCCGATCTGTCCATGCCGGACACGGGCATCGCCGTCGCCGTCGACGGAACAGTCCTGCCGAAGAGCCGATGGGACGCCACCACCGTCGAACCCGGCTGGACCATCGAAATCCTCACCGCGGTGCAGGGTGGCTGACGTGCTGACTATCGCGGACAGAACCTTCGAATCCCGACTCATCATGGGCACCGGAGGAGCAGCGAACCTGACCGTCCTGGAAGAGGCGCTGGTGGCGTCGGGCACCGAGCTGACCACCGTGGCCATGCGACGCGTCGACGCCGCAGGCGGCACCGGTGTCCTCGATCTACTGCGCAAGCTCGACATCGCACCCCTGCCCAACACCGCCGGCTGTCGCGGCGCCTCCGAAGCCGTTCTCACTGCACAGCTCGGACGCGAAGCACTCGAAACCGACTGGGTGAAGCTCGAAGTCATCGCCGACGAGCGAACACTGCTGCCCGATGCCATCGAACTGGTCAAGGCCGCAGAGCAACTCGTCGACGACGGGTTCAACGTACTCCCGTACACCACCGACGACCCCGTCCTGGCACGCAGACTCGAAGACATCGGCTGCGTCGCCGTCATGCCACTCGGTGCGCCGATCGGCACCGGACTCGGCATCTCCAACCCACACAACATCGAGATGATCGTCGACGCGGCAGGCGTTCCTGTCATCCTCGACGCAGGCATCGGCACCGCCAGCGACGCAGCCGTGGCGATGGAACTCGGGTGCGACGCAGTTCTTCTCGCCACCGCCGTGACCCGCGCCAAAGACCCCGCACTGATGGCGTCGGCGATGCGGCACGCGGTGAGCGCCGGATTCGAGGCCCGCCGCGCGGGCCGCATTCCCAAACGTTTCTGGGCCCAGGCCAGTTCTCCTATGTGAGTGGTTGTGTAGGCCAGGGCCTACACAACCACTCACCTAGGTACGGGTGTCATCCGAAAGGATGAGTCGAATCGCGACTCGCGGGCGATGTGCGAGCACCCGTCGATCGGGCACAGTGGACCCCATGATTCAAGTGACGGGGTTGACGAAGCAGTACGGTGCGGTGAAGGCGGTCGATGATCTGTCTTTTTCCGTGAAGCCGGGGATTGTGACGGGTTTTCTCGGGCCGAATGGTGCGGGGAAGTCGACGACGATGCGGATGATTTTGGGTCTGGATCGTCCGACGAGTGGTCAGGCGTTGATCGAGGGTAAGCCGTATGGCGAGTTGAAGCAGCCGTTGCGGAGTGTGGGTGCGTTGTTGGATGCGAAGTGGGTGCATCCGAATCGTTCTGCGCGTGCGCATTTGGAGTGGATGGCTGCGTCGAACGGTATTCCGAGGTCTCGTGTGGACGAGGTGCTTCGGTTGGTGGGGCTGAGTGAGGTTGCGAAGAAGAATGCGGGTGGTTTCTCGCTCGGTATGTCGCAGCGGTTGGGTCTGGCGGGGGCGTTGTTGGGGGATCCGAAGGTGTTGTTGTTCGATGAGCCGGTGAATGGTCTCGATCCTGAGGGCATTGTGTGGATTCGTAAGTTCATGCAGCGTTTGGCGGCGGAGGGTCGGACGGTGTTGGTGTCGAGTCATCTGTTGTCGGAGATGGCGCAGACGGCGGAGCATCTGGTGGTGATCGGTCGGGGTCGGTTGGTGTCGGATACGTCGGTGCAGGATTTCATCGATCATGCGTCGGAGGCGTCGGTGAAGGTGCGTAGTCCTCAGTTGGATGCGTTGCGGAGTGCGTTGACGTCGGCGGGGTTGACGGTGCGTGAGCCTGCGGGGGTGGATCAGTTGCAGCCGGCGATCGTGGTTACGGATTCGACGACCGAGGTGATCGGTGATATCGCTGCTCGGCATCAGATCGTGTTGCATGAGTTGTCCTCGCAGCGTGGGTCTTTGGAGGAGGCGTTCATGAAGCTGACGGGTGAGGATGTTCAGTATCACGGTGCGGGTGCTGATGGTGTGGACGGTCAGGGGTCGGATTACAAGGCGATGGGTGGTGCTCTCTGATGGGTGTGTTGGCTGCGGAACGTATCAAGATCACCTCGACGAAGTCACCCTGGTGGTGCACGATCGCCATCATCGCCCTCGGGTTGGGGCTTGCCTTCGCGGTGGGACTGGCGGCCAAACTGGGTCTGCAGTCCTACAACAACCAGATCGCCGAGGGCAACAAACCCGAATTCGAGCCCTACCTACCGTCGGTCTTCGAAGTGGTCGGCAGTGGCGTCGGCGGCATGGGGCTCATGGTCCTCATGATCCTGGCTGCGCTGACGGTGACCAGCGAATACCGCTTCGGCATCATCAGAACCACGTTCCAGGCGGTCCCGAACCGCGCCGCAGTGCTGGTCGCGAAAGCGTCGCTCATCGGTGTGTTCGGTTTCGTGCTGACGTTCGTTCTCGGACTGCTGGCGTTCTACATCGGTAAGGCAGTCGCCGGACCGGATGCAGGCGCTCTGCTGAGCTTCGACATCGACGGCACCTGGCGAGCGATCTACGGAACCGCGATCCTGGCCTTCCTGCAGGTGTTCATCGCCGTCGGAGTCGGTGCGCTTCTTCGCCAGTCCGCAGGCGCCATCGCACTGCTGCTGCTCTGGCCGCTACTGGTCGAGTCGCTGTTCGGACTGTTCGGATCCTTCGGCCGCGCGATCCAGCCGTTCCTGCCCTTCGGAAACGCCAGCCACTTCCTCGGTGAAGCCGGAGGCGTCGACTATCACTGGGGACCGTGGGGAAGCCTGGTCTACTTCGCGATCTTCACCGCCGTCGTGTTCGGTGCAGCATTGCTGGTCGTCAACCGCCGGGACGCGTGAGTGTAAAGTAATATAAACCGCAAAGAACCTCCGAAGGAATACCTTCGGAGGTTCTTTGCATCTCAGGGAAAACCCTGACGAAATTCCGCTTTCCGTCATCCGTGAGAACGACTCGAAAGAATACTTCCGAGCGATGCGGTACGAACCGGAACAGGGCAGTATTTCCGTTCATGATCGAAGTGACGGGGTTGACGAAGCAGTACGGTGCGGTGAAGGCGGTCGATGATCTGTCTTTTTCCGTGAAGCCGGGGATTGTGACGGGTTTTCTCGGGCCGAATGGTGCGGGGAAGTCGACGACGATGCGGATGATTTTGGGTCTGGATCGTCCGACGAGTGGTCAGGCGTTGATCGAGGGTAAGCCGTATGGCGAGTTGAAGCAGCCGTTGCGGAGTGTGGGTGCGTTGTTGGATGCGAAGTGGGTGCATCCGAATCGTTCTGCGCGTGCGCATTTGGAGTGGATGGCTGCGTCGAACGGTATTCCGAGGTCTCGTGTGGACGAGGTGCTTCGGTTGGTGGGGCTGAGTGAGGTTGCGAAGAAGAATGCGGGTGGTTTCTCGCTCGGTATGTCGCAGCGGTTGGGTCTGGCGGGGGCGTTGTTGGGGGATCCGAAGGTGTTGTTGTTCGATGAGCCGGTGAATGGTCTCGATCCTGAGGGCATTGTGTGGATTCGTAAGTTCATGCAGCGTTTGGCGGCGGAGGGTCGGACGGTGTTGGTGTCGAGTCATCTGTTGTCGGAGATGGCGCAGACGGCGGAGCATCTGGTGGTGATCGGTCGGGGTCGGTTGGTGTCGGATACGTCGGTGCAGGATTTCATCGATCATGCGTCGGAGGCGTCGGTGAAGGTGCGTAGTCCTCAGTTGGATGCGTTGCGGAGTGCGTTGACGTCGGCGGGGTTGACGGTGCGTGAGCCTGCGGGGGTGGATCAGTTGCAGCCGGCGATCGTGGTTACGGATTCGACGACCGAGGTGATCGGTGATATCGCTGCTCGGCATCAGATCGTGTTGCATGAGTTGTCCTCGCAGCGTGGGTCTTTGGAGGAGGCGTTCATGAAGCTGACGGGTGAGGATGTTCAGTATCACGGTGCGGGTGCTGATGGTGTGGACGGTCAGGGGTCGGATTACAAGGCGATGGGTGGTGCTCTCTGATGGGTGTGTTGGCTGCGGAACGTATCAAGATCACCTCGACGAAGTCACCCTGGTGGTGCACGATCGCGGTGATCGTCCTCGGATTGGGCCTCGCGGGAATCGTCGGATTCACCTCCGAACTCGGCCTCGAATCCTACAAAGATCAAGTGGCTCAGGGTGACACACCGGACTACGATCCGTACCTCCCCACCGTCTACGACGCGGTCGGCAGCGGCGTCGGAGGTTTCGGAGTCATGGTGTTGATGATCCTGGCCGCCTTGACGGTGACCAGCGAGTATCGCTTCGGCGTCATCCGTACGACGTTCCAGGCGATGCCCAATCGCGCATCGGTTCTCGTCGCCAAGGCATTTCTGATCGGTGTTCTGGGGCTGGTGCTGAGCTTCGTCCTCGGTCTCGGCGCGTTCTACATCGCCAAGGTGTTCGCAGGCGCCGAGGCAGGCGAACTGCTGAGCTTCGACATCGACGGCACGTGGCGCGTCATCTACGGGACCGCGATCCTCGCCTTCCTGCAGATCGTCGTCGCCGTCGGAGTCGGTGCCCTTCTTCGCCAGTCCGCAGGCGCCATCGCACTGCTGTTGCTGTGGCCGCTGGTGGTCGAGAACCTCTTCGGCCTGTTCGGATCCTTCGGTCGCGCGGTGCAACCGTTCCTGCCCTGGCTCAATGCCTCTCACTTCCTCGGATCCGACGGCGGAGTCGACTTCCACTGGGGACCGTGGGGGAGCCTGGTCTACTTCGTGGTCTTCACCGCCATCGTGTTCGGCGCCGCAGTGTTCGTCACCGATCATCGAGACGCCTGACGGCCGGAGAAGCTAGGGTGCTTCCATGCCACGGAAGACCTTGCTTGCAAGTTTCGCAGTCGGCGCGCTCGTCCTGGCCGGTTGCTCCACGTCCTCGGACAACTCCGGGGCCGAGGAGCAGCCGGCCGTGTCGGTTCCGACGCCGATCTCCAGTCCCGACGGCCCAGGGCTCGCGGACGCCGTCACCGGCGACGCCGTGGTCGCTCACCTCGAGGAGCTCGAACGGATCGCGTCGGAGAACAACGGCAACCGCGCCGCCGGCACCTCCGGATACGACGCCAGCGTCGACTACGTGAGCGGAAAACTGCAGGCAGCCGGATTCGACGTCGAGACACCGGAATTCGACTTCGACCAGTTCACGGTGGACACCGAGTTGCTGTCGGCCGGAGACGAGCAGATCTCGGTCAAAGCCCTCGGATACTCTCCAGCCACCCCCGAGGACGGCATCACCGCACGCGTCGTCGCAGCTCCCGCCGACGAGTCACCCGGTTGCGAGGCAACCGATTACGACGGACTCGACGTCAGCGGTGCCATCGTTGTCGTGAACCGGGGTCTGTGTCCCTTCGTCGCCAAACAAACCGTCGCGGCGGACCTCGGCGCCGTCGCGGTCGTCGTGGTCAACAACGTCCCCGGGCCCGTGGACAACGGCACTCTCGGCAGCAAGGACGACGCCAAGATCCCGACGGGCGGCGTCTCGCAGGAGGACGGCGCGGCCGTCGCGTCGGCGCCGGAACTGACGCTCACGCTGGACACGGTCACCACAACGACCAAGAGCCGCAACATCATCGCGCAGACCTCGACGGGAGACACCTCGAACGTCGTGGTCGCGGGCGCCCACCTGGACAGCGTCGAGGAAGGCCCGGGCATCAACGACAACGGCAGCGGCACCGCGGCGGTGTTGGAATCCGCGCTGCAACTCGGCAGCGAGCCGGACGTGACCAACGCCGTCCGGTTCACGTTCTGGGGCGCGGAAGAGAACGGACTCGTCGGATCGACTGCCTACGTCGAGGGCCTGAGCGACGAGGACAAGGCCGACATCGCGTTGTACCTCAACTTCGACATGATCGGCTCGCACAACGCCGGATACCTCGCGTACGACGGAGACGACTCCGACAAAGTCGGCGAACCGGCTGGACCGGCAGGGTCCGACGCCATCGAGCGTGTGTTCGTCGACTACCTCGGCGGAGAAGGAATCGCCGTCGACGGAACCGATTTCGACGGCCGATCCGACTACGGCCCGTTCATTGCCGCCGGCATCCCGGCAGGCGGAGTGTTCAGCGGCGCCGACGACGAGAAGACCCCCGAACAAGCAGAGAAGTGGGGCGGCACGGCCGGGGAGACCTACGACGAGAACTACCACACCGCCGAGGACACACTCGCGAACGTCGATCGCGAGGCACTCGCGAAGAACGCGTCGGCGATCGGTTTCGGAATCGGCACGTACGCGCAGTCGGTCGAAGGACCCAACGGCGTTCCGGTCGGGGACGCCCGCACCCAGGCGCGTTCGGGCCAGTGACCCACGAACCGGGGATCTTCGGGCTACGAAGTGTCTGTAACCCTCGGTTACGCTTCGTGTCGTGAAACTGTCGTCGATGGTCGGCTGGGTGCAGGATGTCAACCGCAGCCCAGGGGTCGTCGACGTGGTGCGGAGATTCCGACGGGTTCTGCCGGGCGACCCCACGTTCGGTGATCCGCTGTCCCTGGCAGGCGAAGGGTCGGCACTCGCCGTGGCCCGCGTAGCCGACAAGTTCCGAGGTGACGAGCCTGGTGCCACCCGAGAAATCGGACTCGGAGCACTTCAGGTGTGGCAGGCAGTGCTCGAGAGAACCGGCCGAGGCCGGGGAGAACGCGACGTGACCATCGTCTTCACCGATCTGGTGGGATTCTCGTCGTGGTCCCTCGTCGCAGGCGACGCCGCGACTCTGACCCTGCTGAGGAAGGTGTCCCAGGCAGTCGAGCCGGCCGTCGCCGCGGGCGGTGGACACGTCGTCAAGAGGCTGGGCGACGGCATCATGGCGGTCTTCTACCGACCCGACCAGGCGCTCGAAGCGGTGGTCGCGGCACGGACGGCGCTGTCGGAGGTCGACGTCGACGGATACGCACCGACCATGAGGGTCGGGATTCACACCGGAAATCCGCGACAGATCGGATCCGACTGGCTCGGCGTCGACGTCACCATCGCCGCCCGCGTCATGCAAACCGGCGGTAACGGCAACCTGATGATCTCCCGGAACGCGTTCGACGCAGTACACCCCGACACGGTCGACGCACTCGGATTGGTTCCGCGGCCCTACCGTCGCGGATTCTTCGCCCCCAAACTCACCGGCGTACCCGAGGACCTGAAGATTCTCCGGCTGGTACGCCACCGCTGACCGGGGTCCAGCGCGCCCTACGAGCTTTGGACGTGCAGCCTCCACAGCGGAGAGACGGGACCGTGGCCTGCGCCCAGGTCGTACGACGCCGCGAGGCACTCGGTGACCCAGTCCTTGCCGAACGCGACCGCGTCCGGCACCGAATACCCGTTGGCCAGCGCGCTGGCGATGGCGGCAGCCAACGTGTCTCCACCTCCGTGATCGTTGCCCGTGTCGATTCGCGGCCGGGAGAATTCGGTGAAGGTATCGCCGTCGAACAGGATGTCCGTGCTGGTCGTCGACGTGCGTAAGTGACCGCCCTTCACTATCGCCCACCCCGCGCCCAACGCATGCAGCGCTTCGGCCGCCCGGCGGGCGGTGGCGTCGTCGATCACGTCGATGCCGGTGATGAGGCGAACCTCGTCGAGATTGGGGGTGACGACAGTGGCGATGGGGATCAGAACGTTCCGAATGGCGTCCAACGCCTCCGCGTGCAGAAGCGGATCACCGTGCATCGACGCGCACACCGGATCGACGACGAGCGGGATCGTGCCGTTCTTACCGATGCCGACCTCGGTGCAGACATCGGTGACGGCTTCGATGATGGCTGTCGACGCCAGCATGCCGGTCTTGGCGGCGCTGATTCCGATGTCGCCGACGACGGTGCGGACCTGGTCTGCGACGACGGCCGGCGGGATTTCGTGGAAGCCACTGACGCCGACGGTGTTCTGCACGGTCACCGCGGCGACGGCGACGCACGCGTGCACCCCGCACATCGCCATGGTGCGGCTGTCCGCTTGAATGCCCGCACCGCCGCCGGAATCGGTCCCGGCAATGGTCAGAGCGCGAACCGGCGTGGAGCCGTTGGGGGGCAGCGGTAGGAACTTCACATCGCGACAGTACCGGCACGGCCGGTGTGGAGGACGCCCGGTTTTACCGCACCTTCGGGAGATGCACAGTAGTGCATGAATGTTGTTGCATCACAACGGTGATGGAAACTCTGTATGACCGATACCAGGGTCTGTGTTGCATGGAGGTTGCATACCTACGGAACCGAAGGTTTGTTGCTACAAACGGGTGACAAGCTATCTGATCGCATGTTTAATAGTGGTGCACGTCACATGTAACTGCTTCACTGCACATCCCGGAAATGCAAAGGAGGTGACCCATGCTTGCCAGTACTCCCAGTGCTGATGTCTCCATCAACACCGACCAGAATCGTTTCGAGTTGCGGCTCAACGGTGATCTGGTGGGAATCGTCGGCTACTTCGAAGTCGAGAACACGCAGAGGCGCGGAGCCCGTACGCACGTCGTGTCGTTCATGCACACCGTCGTCACCGAGGACTTCGGCCATCAAGGCCTCGCGGCTATCCTCGTCCGCCGATCCCTCGACAGTGCGCGCTCGTATGGATGGAAGGTGAAGCCGGTGTGTACGTACGTACAGCGGTTCCTCGCCGCCAATCCGGATTACTCCGACGTGGTCGTTCCGCTCTGAGTCGTCCGGTAACGGTCCGGGTTCGGTGCGACGTCGAATTGCTATCCAAGTAGCCGACTGTCCCTCGTGACGGGCCGACCTCCGCTCTACTCGGGGGATGGATCACACGTCGAGCACGCTGGCAGCGTCGGTTCGCATAGTGGACAACGCCGAGCATCACCGATTCGACCTCTTCGTCGGGGGCGAGCTCATCGGTATCCTCGGATACCGCCGTTCAGGCAGTGACGCCGCTGTCGCGTTCATGCACACGGTCGTCACGGAAGACTTCGGTGACCGCGGCTGGGCGGGTGTACTCGTCAGGGGTGCACTCAACACCGCACGCGACCGGGGCTGGTCCATTCTTCCGGTATGCACGTACGTCCAGCGCTATCTGGCCCGGAACCCGGAATTCCTCGATCTCGTCGCACCGGACTGAGAGCAGTGCTCTTGTTTTCTCCGTGTGCCTGGTGAATACTCACTTCAGAACGAGAGCACCGCTCTCGCATCCTGAAGGAGGGCACGCATGCGATCGACTGTCGGGCTTCTGGTCGCCACGGGCGTTCTGTTCGCCGTCTATCCCGTTCTGAGGCCCTACTCCTCCGAGTCAGGGCAGGCAGGCGCCGACGCGTTCGCGTCCGGACTGTGGGTAGGGGCGCACGTCAGCGCGATGCTCGGCTTCATCACGCTCGCTCTCGCAGTACGCACGATGAACGTCGGCGCCGTCGCCGAAGTGACGACGTGGGTCGGCGTCGGACTGACACTGCCGTACTACGGCGCCGAGACGTTCGCACTCCACGTGCTGGGATCCGACGCGCTGAGCACCGGCGATCTTCGGCTGATCGACCTCGCCGAACCCATCCGATACGGCCCCACACAAACGGTGATGTTCGGTGCCGGACTGATCCTCGTGGCCATCGGCACCGTTGCACTTGCGCGGCGCGTGCCCGGCTGGCAGTCCGCGCTCTTCGCGTCGGGTTTCGTCCTGTTTCTTCCGCAGTTCTTCGCGCCCCCGTGGTTGCGTGTTGCGCACGGACTGCTCGTTCTCGCCGGCGTAGCAGCGCTGGCGGTCCACGTCGCTGCGGGGCGTGATCGTCAGGAAATATCGACGACGACGGGTGCGTGATCGCTGGCACCCTTGCCCTTGCGCTCCTCACGATCGATCGAGGCGCCCGTCACCCGGGACGCAAGAGCCGGGGAAGCCAGAGCCATGTCGATACGAAGTCCCTGCTTCTTCGGGAAGCGAAGCTGCGTGTAGTCCCAGTAGGTGAACGTCCGCGGCTCGGGCGTGAACTGCCGAGTCACCTCGGTGAATCCGACCTCCGCGAACGACTCGAACGCATCCCGCTCCGGCTGCGACGTGTGGGTCTTGCCCTCGAACAACGCCGGATCCCAGACATCGTCGTCGGTAGGCGCGATGTTCCAGTCCCCGACGAGCGCGATCTGCGCGTCCGGGTCCGCCGACACCCAGGCCTGAGCGTCGGCCCGCAGCTTGGCGAGCCACTCGAGCTTGTACGTGTAATGCGGATCCGCCAGCTCGCGCCCGTTGGGTACGTACAGGCTCCACACGCGAACCCCGCCGCACGTGGCTCCGATGGCCCGCGCCTCGCGCACCGCCTCGACCTCCGGGTCCTTGCTGAACCCGGGCTGATCCTCGAAGCCGATCTGCACGTCGTCCAACCCGACCCGCGACAGCAAGGCGACACCGTTCCACTGGCTGAGGCCGACATGGGCGACCTCGTACCCGATCTCGGTGAACCGCTCGTACGGAAACTGCGCGTCCTTGCACTTGGTTTCCTGCATCGCCAGCACGTCGACGTCGGATCGCTGCAGCCAATCCACGATCCGATCCTGACGAGAGCGGACGGAGTTCACATTCCAGGTAGCCAATCGCACGGCGATCAGACTAACGGGTGCTCACATGAGGTCGGCGTAGCGATAGCGATGATGCTCGGTGAAGCCGAGGCCCTCGTACATGGCCACGGCGCCTGCATTGGCCGCCGAGACCTGCAGGTACGCGTGCGTCGCACCCTGCGTGCGACCCCAGGCGACCAGTTCGCCGCAGATCCTCGTTCCGAGGCCGTTCCGTCGATGCGCCTCCGCGACCTCGATGGCCGTCAGACCGACCCAGCGTCGACCGTCGGGCGCGTCCGTCACCGCTGCACGCCCGATCGCCAGCATCTCGCTGGACGCCGAGCCGATCCGGCCGAACGCCGCCACACCGTCACGCACCGACGAGATGACCTCGAGCGCACCGTCGGGCAGGGGTCGACCGCGGTAGCGGTACACGCCGAGCCAGTCGGCGTCGGGCACGTCGGAGAAGACCGACAGAGTTTCGACGGGCAGCTCCAACCGGGAGATGTCCGCGGCCATGACCAGTGTTTCGTCCCGCGTCACCCACCCGGCGGGCGGTGAACCCAGTCGGTCGGGCAGCAGGAGCACGGCAGGTAGGCCGCGCTCGGAGAACCATCGGACGATGTCGTCGAGGGACACATGACCGGCCGACGGTTCCACCGGCAACGCGGAGTTCGCCCGGCCGGTGAACCCGTGCCCGGCGCGCAGGAGCCAGCCGTCGATCCAGGCCTGTTCGACGCCGGGCCAGCCGTCGGCGGCAGCACGTTCCAGCGATCGAATCTCCGACGTGCGAATCGGACGCGGCCCGAGCTCCTTCAGCGCGACGACACGATCGGGCGCGACTCTCACTTCGCGACCGTCCGCGGACTGCACCGCGACCACCGACCGGCTGTGCTCGATCAGTTCGCCGATGACGTCCGTCATCGGGTGGCTGTGGCCGGGTGGCAGCCGGTAGCGCAGCATGACCCGCGGTCCCACCGCGTCAGTCCTCGTGGCCGAACGGATCTTCGACGGTGCCGGGGACCCAGGACAGACCCGGCTTGCCCCAACCGGCGCGTTTGATCGCCTTCTTCGCGGCACGCGCATTGCGGCCGATGAGGACGTCGACGTACAGGAAACCGTCGAGGTGCCCGACCTCGTGCTGCAGCATGCGAGCGAAGAAACCCGTTCCTTCGATGTCGACGGGCTCGCCCGCGGCGTCGGTGCCCGTGACGCGTGCCCAGTCCGCACGTCCGGTGGGGTACTGCTCGCCGGGAACCGAAAGGCAGCCCTCGTCGTCGTCCTCGGGATCCGGCATCGTCTCGGGGATCTCCGACGTCTCCAGAACCGGGTTGATCACCTCGCCGCGGCGACGGACGACCTTGCCGTCCTCGCCCTCGTCGGGGCAGTCGTAGATGAACAGCCGAAGGGGTTCGCCGACCTGGTTGGCGGCGAGTCCGACGCCGTTGGCGGCGGCGAGCGTGTCGTACATGTTCGCGATAAGGTCGGCGAGTTCGGCGGGCGTCTCGGTGACGGGCCGGGTGGGGGTGTGCAGTACCGGGTCGCCGACTATCCGGATCGGGAGAATTGCCATGGTCGACAAGAATACTGGCGTGAAGCCCCTCTCCGTGCACACGGTGAGGGGGCGCGACTCGCCGCACGTCCTGCGAGCTGTGCCCAAGCACTGCGCACCGTGGTTCAATAACAACCGAAACACACGTGTGTAATTTCGTGCCGACTGCCCGCCCCTCGGGTGCGTCGACGCGGGTCTGGGGCTCGTGGCAAAAGGTGGGGACCGGCATGACGGCACAGGACAGCATCACGGCACAGGATGGGGATCCGTCGACACGGATCCGCGAAGTCGAGGAGTGAGATGGACGGCGCAGCAGCGCGTGACTCGAACCAGTCTCAGCAACCGGGAAACACGGGGGACATCAACGAGGTCGGAGCAGACGGCCTGACCCGTCGTGAACACGACATCCTGTCCTTCGAGCGCCAGTGGTGGAAGTACGCAGGCGCAAAGGAAGAAGCCATCAAGGAACTCTTCTCGATGTCCGCGACTCGCTACTACCAGGTGTTGAACGCACTCGTCGACCGCCCGGAATCACTGGCAGCCGATCCCATGCTGGTGAAGCGTCTGCGCAGGCTCCGCGCGAGCCGCCAGAAGGCAAGGGCTGCGAGGCGACTCGGCTTCGAGGTCTAGCCGTCAACTAGTGTCTTCCAGTGTGAGCAGTCCCAACCCGGAATCGTCCGGCCCTCCGCTCCGCGCCTTGGCAATGGTTCTCATTTCGCTCGCGATTCTGTTCGCAGCGATCGGTGCACTGTCGTTGACCGGTTCCGGAGACAGTGAAGAAGCGGCCGCCCCCGAGGCCACCAGCGAAGTCGCGGAAGCGACCTCCCCGGCAGCTCAGGCGCCGGCGGCCTCGACCACCAGCGCCCCGACGACGTCCGTCGCACCGGCCGAGGTCGAGGTACGCGTGCTGAACAACAGCGACGTCTCCGGTCTGGCAGCCACCACTGCGGACACGCTCACCGCCCAGGGCTGGACGATCGCCGAAACGGGCAACTACGCCCAGACCCAGGTCCCCGCCACCACGGTGTACTACGGAGATGCCTCCGGCGCGGAGGCCGCGGCGCAGGAGATAGCCCAACAACTGGGCGCCACCGCCGAAGCCATGCCGGCCACACTGACCGGGTTCGGAGACAGCGTCGTCGTGATGGTCACCCAGTAGAGCCCCGACCGACCACGTGTCGACCGGGCTACTGCCGACTGGACTACTACCGGGGATAGTTATGATCTACGCAACGCCCAGCCTGTCCGACGAAGGAGCATTTTCCATGGCATCGACCAGCACAGCCCGATCCCGGACGATCAGGTCGTGGCGCATCGCTACTCCCGTCGTCGCTGTCGCCGCATTCGGACTGGTCGCTTGCACGGCCCCGGAAACCCCGTCCGACGTAGCGGGCACGACGCCTCCCGTCTGGACCGGCCACGAGGATCCCTCCGGTCACGGCGTCGCCGCCGACAGCCCTGAGGGCACCGTCGAAGCCGAGTTCGAGAACGCCGCAGGCACCACCGTCGGCACCGTCTCGTTCGTCGAAGAGGGCGACCACCTCGTCGTCACCGTCGAAGCAGAAGGCCTCACTCCCGGATTCCACGGTCTGCACATCCACACCGCGGGCGTCTGCGAGCCCAACTCCGTGGCACCTGCAGGCGGCGAGCCCGGCAACTTCCTGTCCGCCGGCGGGCACCTGCAGGTCGACGGCCGCACCGAACACCCCTCCAGCGGTGACCTGACATCGCTGCAGGTCGGCGAGGACGGAACGGCCATGCTGGTCACCACGACCGACGCCGTCACCCTCGACGACCTCCGCGCCGACGGCGGACGATCCGTCATCATCCACGAGGGCCCGGACAACTTCGCCAACATCCCGCCGCGCTACACCCTGCCCGACGGCGGCGCCGTTCCCGACATGAACACCCTCATGACCGGCGACGCGGGTGGCCGCGCCGCCTGCGCGGTCCTGGAATAAGCGGTTCCCGCACATGCCGGGCCGCCCCACCCACTCCGACGCTCCTGCCATAGCGTTCAATTCCTCCCCGCGCCCGACCCTCGGCGTGGAGTGGGAGATCGCGCTGGTGGACAAGGATTCGCTGGATCTCGTCAACTCGGCCGCCGACGTCATGGACGGCGTGACCGAGCTGGCGGGCGCGGAGACTCCGCGCGTGACGAAGGAGCTGCTGCGCAACACCGTCGAGCTCGTCACCGGAGTGTGCGAGAACGTCGGTGAAGCGATGGACGACCTGGGCGAGTCGCTCGATCTGGTCAGGCGCGCTGCGGCCCCGCTGAACATCGACCTGTTCAGTGCCGGCACGCATCCCTTCGCGGAATGGTCGACGCAGGTACTCACCAGCACCCCGAGCTACGACGAGTTGATCGCTCGCACGCAGTGGTGGGGGAGGCAGATGCTGATCTGGGGCGTGCACGTCCACGTCGGCGTGTCCTCGCCGGACAAGGTGTTTCCGATTCTCAACTCGCTGCTGCTGCAGTATCCGCACCTGCTGGCACTGTCGGCGTCGTCGCCGATCTGGTCCGGAAACGACACCGGATACGCCAGCAACCGGGCGCTGATGTTCCAGCAGCTCCCCACGGCGGGCCTGCCGTTTCAGTTCGAGGACTGGGGTCAGTTCGAAGGCTTCGTTCGAGACCAGATGAAGACCGGCGTCATCGAACAGCTCGGCGGAATGCACTGGGACATCCGGCCGGCGCCGAAGTGGGGAACCATCGAGGTGCGAGTGTGCGACGGCGCGTCCACCAAGCGTGAGCTCGCCGCGCTGGTCGCACTGACGCATTGCCTGATCGTCGACCTCGACCAGCGTCTCGAAGCAGGCGAGACACTGCCGAGCATGCCCCCGTGGCACGTTCAGGAAAACAAGTGGCGTGCGGCCCGGTACGGGCTCGACGCCGAGATCATCCTCGACGCGGACAGCAACGAGCGCCTCGTCACCGACGACCTTGACGATCTCCTCGAACGACTCGCGCCCACCGCGGTGCGCCTCGGATGCGCCGACGAGTTGGCGTCGGTCGCCGACATTCCCCGGCGGGGCGCGTCGTATCAACGTCAACGCAAGGTCGCGGCAGATTCCGACGGAAACCTTCGCACCGTGGTGCAGTCGCTGGTGGACGAACTGCGCCGGTGATCGACCTTCGATCGTGACCTTCTGGATGTAATTCTTCGTTCATGCTCCGTTTACTATGAACGACGTGCTTCAGGGGGAAGAGCGAACGTCACACGTCGAGAGAGCGGCGCCGGGCGCACTACGCGTCTACGGTGTCGGCGCTGTCGTCGTTCTAATTTTCCTCGCATCGCTGCAGGTCGTCGCGTTCTGGAAGGGTTTCCCCGGCCCGCTTCCGAGTATCTGGAACGACTTCTTCGGCACCCCCAAGTCGATGGCCGTGCCGTGGGGCGGTCTGGCGTTGGCCCTCGTCGGCGTACGCATGCCGATTCGGCTGTGGGCACTCGGAATCGCCGTACTGATCGATGCCGTGGGCGCGCTCGCTCGGTTGGAAGCCGGTCACCCGTTCGTCGTCGGCAACGGAGCCGTGATCGCACTGGCCGGATTGGCCGTGTTCACCATCTGGCGCCGCGACGCCGGCGGCATCCGAGCAGTCTGCCTCGGCGGACTGCTCATCCTCGCCACCAAGGGCGGCGACGCATGGTTGCAGATCACCACCATCGTCCGGCCCTACGTCCTGGACGAGTACGCGCAACTAGCCGACCACGCGCTCGGCAACCCGTCGTGGATCGTCGGAAGCTGGCTCGATGCGCTCGGCCCGATCGTCTACGCGGTGCTGCACTGGGTCTACATCCAGCTCCCGGTCGCCGCCATCGCCATCGCGATCTACCAACTACGTGGCGTCTCGCGCACCGGACTGTGGCCGTCGCACTACCTGGTCAGAACATTTCTTCTCATCGGCCTCGTCGGACCTGTCTTCTACGTGCTGTTCCCCGTCGTCGGCCCGGTCTTCGCATTCGGTTCGGCCGGCGAGGGGTTCCAGCTCGGAAACTACTGGCCGACGCTGGTCCCGTTCGACGCATCGCCGTCGGCCATCGGTTTCGACGAACTGACTCCCCGTAACTGCATGCCGTCGCTGCACACCGCCTGGGCGCTCAGCTTGTTCATCCACTCGAGGCGTGGTCCGTGGTGGCTCCGATGGGGTGGAACGGTGTGGCTGGTGTGCACCCTGGCCGCCACGCTCGGCTTCGGCTATCACTACGGTATCGACCTGGTCGCAGGCGTCGTACTGTGCCTGACCCTCGAATCGGTGCTGCGCGACCCCGAGCGCGGGCTGAAAGATCCTGCCCGCATCCGGATGGTCGCGTTCGGCGTCGCGACGATGGTGGGGTTGTTGCTCTGTTACCGCTACCTCGCCGTCCCCATGGGAACGTATCCGGAGCTGTTCGGGCCGCTGATCCTGATCGCGATGGGATCGGTGATCGGGATGTTCTACGCGACGTTCTTCGCGAACAGCACCGTCAGCGATCGTCCCCTTCGTTCGTCTCCATCTCGTTGACGATCAGCAGTCCGTCGCGACCACGCTGCTCGCGGTAGGCGACACGTCCGACGGTGTGCGCGATGACCGGAGCCGTCACCAGGGTGAACACCCCGACGAGCACCAGCATCCAGATGTCGACGTTGCCTCGCAGTTGGATCACGGCGCCCGCCAGCACCAGTAGCAGGCCGACGACCTGAGGCTTCGTCGCGGCGTGCATGCGTGACAGCGTGTCCGGGAAGCGCACGATCCCGACGGCCGCGGTGAACGCGAGGATCGCGCCCAGCAGAATCAGAATGCCCGAGATTACTTCCAATACCGTGTTCATTCGTCCCTCACCCTGAACCTCGCGACACTGACGGATCCGATGAAACTCACCAGCGACAGTGCAACGATCGCGGGCACGATGGTGGTGTCGGCGCTGTAGACAGCCCACACCGCCAGCCCGCACATCGACACCGCGAGGATGGTGTCCATGGCGACGAGGCGGTCGAGTGTGCTCGGCCCGTCGAGCAGACGGTAGGCAGTCACGACGGCTGCAGCGATGAGCAGGATGCCGGAAACGGCAAGTACGACGGTCACTTCCACTCACCCTTTCGTTCGTCGTCGGTCTTCTTGTCGTCCCGGAAAGTGCCGTCCGTACCCGGTGCCGACGCGATGTCGTCGCCCAGGACTCCGTGGTACCGCTCGTACTCCTGGAAGTGAAGCGGGCTCGGCTTCCAGTCGGAATCACGCTCGAACGCGGCGATGAACAGTTTCTCCAGGTGACGTACGTAGGCGTAGAACGAATCGACTGCCTTCTGGCTGCCCATGTCCAGCACGTGTACGTAGAGCAGGCGCCTGGTCTGATCGATCTCCAGAACCATGGTTCCCGGAACGAGATTCATGGCGTCGACGAACAACGTGAGAACCAGATCGGACTTGATGGCGATGCGGCAGCGGAGAACACCGGTGACCGGCGGAGCCTTGGGGCGGACCGCAAGCCAGGCGACGTTCACCGACGACTCGGCGGCGTAGTAGAAGAACCAGAAGGTCAGCTTCAGCAAGGACCACAGGTGAATTCGACCTTCGACGGGCACCTTCGGCAACGGAAGCAGGATCATGATCCCGAGGCCGACGACGATTCCGCCCAGGACGTTGGCGGCACTGACGTTGCCCCACAACAACACCCACACGGCGGTGAGCCAGCCGAGAATCCACAGGCGCAGCAGGACGAAGCGGTTCAGATATTTCATCGTCCAGCCTCTTCTCCGGCGACCTGGTCCATGGATTTGTCTCCGAGGAACTCGGCACCTCGTACGGCGTCGATGTAGACCGAGCGATCGCGAAGGTCGGCGGCGGCGCGGTCGCTGATGTCGATGATGCGGCCCGCGAAGACCGTCAGCGCCAATCCGACTGCGACGAGCCCTACCGTCGGGATGAGCATGAACGCGGGCATACGGCCGACGTCCTCGCGGTCCGCGAGTTGGATGTCGCTGGAATCGTCGAGCAGAGCGGACGGGCTGTTGTCCGCGAGGTCTCCCTCGGGAGCGTCGGCGCGCGCACGCCAGAACGCCTTCGTCCACACGCGGGCCATCACGTACAGCGTCAGCAAGCTGGTGATGGTGCCGCCGGCAACGAGGATCCACGCGAGGACGCTGCCCTCGGCGCTACCGGCCTGCAACAGCGCCACCTTCCCGATGAAGCCCGAGAACGGCGGAATACCACCGAGATTCAACGCGGGCACGAGGAAGATGATCGCCAACACGGGGCTCGCGGCGGCCAGACCGCCGAGACGTCGCAGCGAGGACGACCCGGCCTGACGCTCGATGAGTCCGACGACCAGGAACAGCGTCGTCTGCACGATGATGTGGTGCGCCACGTAGTAGATCGCTCCCGACAGTCCGGACTGCGTGGACAGTGCGACGCCGAACACCATGTACCCGATGTGGCTGACGAGAGTGAACGACAGCAGTCGTTTGATGTCGCTCTGTGCGATGGAACCGAAGATACCGACGAGCATCGTGAGCAGACCGCACACGAGCAGGACGTTGTCCAGGCCTCCGTCGGGGAACAGCAGCGTGTGTGCACGGATGATCGCGTACACACCGACCTTGGTGAGCAAACCGGCGAACACCGCGGTGACGGGGGCCGGGGCGGTGGGGTAGGAGTCCGGAAGCCACGTGGACAGCGGGAACACCGCAGCCTTGATGCCGAAGGCGACGAGCAGGACCGCGAAGATCGCCGTCCTGGTGCCCGACGGTACGTCGTCCAGGCGGGTGGCGATGTGCGCCAGATTCAGTGTGCCGGTCGCGGCGTAGACCAGCGCGATGCCGAACAGGAAGATCAGCGACGAGACCATCGACACCATGACGTACGAGACGCCTGCACGCACGCGGTCGGCGCTGGCTCCGAGAGTGAGCAGCACGAACGACGCGGCGAGCAGAACCTCGAATCCGACGAACAGATTGAACAGGTCGCCGGCGAGGAACGCGTTGCACACGCCTGCGCTCAACGCCAGATACGTCGGAAGGAAGATCGAGACGGGCTGGTTCTCGTTGCCGTCGCGAATGCCCTGACCGATGGAATACACCATGACCGCCAGCAGCACGATCGCGCTGACCAGCAGCATCAGTGCGGAGAGGCGGTCGACGACCAGTGAGATGCCGATCGGGGAGTCCCAACCACCGACCTGCAGCGCGAACGTTCCGTCGCGGTCGGCAAGGTACAGCAGGAATGCCGACACGGCGACGATGGCCGTCAGCGAGACCATCGTTATGACGCGTTGGGCCCGTGGCCTCCTGCCCGCCACGAGTGTCAACGCTGCGGCGAACAAGGGGATCAGGACCGGTAGCGGGGTGAGAGCGCTGATGGTGCTTGCGGGGATGCTCATTCGGAGCCTCCCTTCTTGCGCTTCTTGGCGCTGGGTTTGGATGTGTCCTTCACTGCGCTGTCGATGCCGTCGAGGCCCTTCAAGTCCGGTTCGTCGTCGTCGTCGAAGTCACCCTCGTGCAAGTCTTCGTAGCACTCGAGGTCCTCGATGTTCTTGAGTTCCTCGATCGGAATCGGGTTGCCCTGGCTGTCGAAGGCGTCGCCACTGAAACTCGGCTCACCGGTGACCGGGTCGTCGGACCGGTCGCGGTCCGGCATGTCGGCCATGGATCGGCGCTTGGAGACCTTGGTGTCCTCCGGGTCGTTCTCGACGTCGTCCTTGGTGTTGAGCGTGAACGAGCGGTACGCGAGTGCCAGCACGAACGCCGCGATACCCATCGTGATGACGATGGCGGTCAGAATCATGGCCTGCGCCAACGGATCCGCCATGGTCTCGTGGATCGACGTCGTTCTGCCGACGATCGGGGGATTGCCCGTCGGGCCACCGACGGTCAGCAGCAGGATGTTGATTCCGTTGCCGAACAACAGGAGTCCGAGCAGCATCTTCGTGATCGAGCGTTCCAGAAGCAGGTACACCCCCGTCGCGACGAGGATGCCGACGACTATCAGCATGCCGAGGTTCGCGGTCATCGGGCCTTCACCTGGCTCTGCATCTCCACCTGTGCGTCGAGACGTGCACCGAGGCTTCGGAGGACGTCGAGTACGAGACCGACCACGATGAGGTAGACACCGAGATCGAAGAACAATGCGGTGACCAACTTGATGTCACCGAGTATCGGCAGGGTCACCTCGAGGGTCGCCGACGACAACGCCGGGGCGCCGAGGAACATCGACGCGATCGCGGTGCCCGACGCGAGTATCAGGCCGAGGCCGAGGATCTTGCCTGCGTCGATCGGAACGGCTTCGCCGAGTTCGTATCGGCCGCCTGCGAGGTACCTCAGTACGAGCGCGAGACCCGCGGTCAGTCCACCGGCGAATCCGCCGCCCGGCGCATTGTGTCCGGAGAAGAAGAAGTACACCGACAGCACCATGATCGTCGGGAAGATCAGGCGAGTCGTGACCTCGAGGATCAACGACCGATGCCGAGGATCGATCAGGTCTCCGCCCAGCAACCACGTCGTGTCGGTGCCGGAGGGGCTGTCGGAATCGGTTGCCGGCGCATCCGAGACGCGGGGTGCGCTGCCGAAGCGTCGGTTGCGGAACACCAGCGATGCGACGCCGGTGGCCGCGACGAGCAGCACCGAGATCTCACCGAGCGTGTCCCACGCACGGATGTCCACCAGGAGAACGTTGACGATGTTCTTGCCGTCGCCCAGCAGGTAGGCGGCGTCGGGAAGTTGCAGAGAGATCGGGTCGGTGCTGCGCGCGTTCATCGCGAACGCTCCGAGGACGGTGACCGTCGCGCCGACGGCGATCGCGAGGGCTGCGCGAGGCAACCTCGACCCGGCTGCGCCCCGGTCGTCGACCTCGGCGGGCAGTTTCCGCAGCACGAGCACGAAGACGACCAGAGTCAACGTCTCCACCAGGAACTGGGTCAACGCCAGATCCGGTGCACCGTGCACCGCGAAGATGACGCCGCAGCCGTAGCCGGTGAGGCCGACGAGGATGACGCTGGCGAGGCGGTTGCGCATCACCGTCGCGCCGAGCGCCCCGGAGATCATGATGAGCGAGACGATGACCTGAAGTGGAGTGTCGAACAGGACGAAATCCAGTCCGGGTTCGCGTCCGAACGCCAGCACCGCCATCGGAAGCAGCACCAGCGTCAGCAGGATCGTTCCCTGCGTCAGAGGCAGCGATCCTCGCTGGGTGGTGCCGGTCAGACGGAGCGAGATGGTGTCCATCGACTTGAGCACCGCGTCGTAGACCCGGTCTGCGTTGCCGAGCGGCGGATGCTCGAACTTGAGGCGGTTGACCATGCGGTGCGCGATGAACAGACCGACACCGCCGGTGACGACGACGACCGTCAACCCGAGCGGCAGGTTGACGCCGTGCCACAGGGCGAGGTGGTACGGAGCCTGCCCGTAGGAATCGACGGTGGCCGCGTACGGACTGACGATGGCGTCGACGACGGGCGAGAAGATTCCTGCGGCTGCACCCAGAAGAGCGAGGAAGGCCGGTGCTGCGAGGAAGAGCGCCGTGGGCTCGTGCATGTTCTTCACCGCGGGGCTCGGTCGCTTGAGTTGCTTGCGCCCGAACGCTCCCCACACGAACCTGATGCTGTAGGTGACGGTCAGGATGGACCCGACGACCATGCCCGCCACGACGATCCAGGCGACGGCAGGATTGAGCGCCGGAGTGTCGATGACCGCCGACAGTGCGGTTTCCTTGCCGACGAACCCGAGGAACGGGGGCAGCCCCGCCATGCTGGCCGCGGCAAGTGCGGCGACGGCGCCCAACAGCGGTGCCTTCTTGCCCAGGTGCGCGAGCTTGCGGATGTCGCGAGTGTGCGTCGTGTGGTCAATGATGCCGACCACCATGAACAGTGCGGCCTTGAACATCGCATGGGCGATGACCATGGTCAGACCGGCGAGCATCGCCTTCTCGGAACCGATGCCCACCAGCACCATCAGGAAGCCGAGCTGACTGACCGTGCCGAACGCGAGGATCAGCTTGAGATCGAATGCGCGCAGCGCACGCCATCCCGCCAGGATCATCGACAACAGACCGAGGGTGATCACCGTCGCGCGCCAGGGGCCGGAATCGGCGAATCCCGGGGCGAGGCGAGCGACGAGGTAGATGCCCGCCTTCACCATCGCCGCCGCGTGCAGATACCCACTGACGGGTGTCGGTGCGGCCATGGCACCCGGCAGCCAGAAATGCAGTGGCACGATGGCGGACTTCGACAGCGCACCGATGAGGATCAGCACGATGGCAACGCCGGCAAGCCATCCCGACGGCGCGTCGGCGACCACGTCGGACAGGTTGTAACTGCCGGCCACCTGACCGAGGACGATGATTCCGACGAGCATCGCGAGACCGCCCGCGGTGGTGACCAACAGCGCCTGGGTGGCGGCGCGTCTCGAGGATGCGCGCTCGGCGTAATGCCCGACGAGCAGGAACGACAGAACTGTCGTTATCTCCCAGAAGATGTAGAGCACCAACATGTTGTCGGCGGTGATGAGTCCGAACATGGCGCCGGCGAACGCGACCATCTCGGCGGCGAAGATGCCGAGTCGTGGTTCGTCGTCCTCGAAGTACCGGGCGCAGTAGACGAGGATCAGCGCGCCGATACCGAGCACGAGCAGCGACATGATCGCGGCCAGTGAATCGAACCGCATGTCCAGGTCCATCGACAGGCCGGGGACCCACTCGATGTTCAGAGACTGTTCGGTGTTCCAATTGGCGAACACCCACACCAGGCTGACGAGTGGCACCAGTGCAAGCGGAAAGAATGCGTTACGGCCCCACCAGCGGACCAACAAGGGCGCGAACACGGCCGCAACCGTGTGCGCGAGCAAAATAGCGAGCAAAAACGTACTCCGTCGTCTCGGGTCGCGTGATCCTGGCGCGGATCACGCGGTGGTCGTGGGGCGGCGTCGAGTAGGCGAACAAACGGAAAATATGCTCGCGAGCCGTGTGCTCGGCCGGCGAGTATAAGTTCACTCCATCCTACTTTGCGTGGTCGACGCGCTGCCATTCGGTACTGTTTGCACCTTTTCGTTGACTCGGAGGCGTTCGCGTCGTACTGTAATCAACAGTTCAGTTGATAAAGGAAGTGGTTGACAATGGGCGCTCGAGCCGCCGACGACGATCGACTCGACGAAGCCTTCACGGCCCTCGCCGACCCGGTCCGTCGAGCACTCGTCGCCCGCTTGAGCCGCGGCCCGCAGACGGTCAACGATCTCGCCGAGCCGTTCGAAATCAGCAAGCAAGCGGTGTCCAGGCACATCCAGGTCCTCGAGAATGCGGGCCTGGTGACAAGGACCCGAGACGCACAGCGTCGGCCGGTCCACCTGAATCCCGACCGGCTCGAACAGCTCACCGCGTGGATCGACAAGTACCGCATCATCCACGAACAGCAGTTCCGCAAGCTCGACAAGCTGCTCGCAGAGTGAGTGGGGCCTGCGGAACGAATTTAGGCAAGAGGCGAGTCGAAACGCCGTTCGTTCGAGAAGGAGAAGTCATGACGAATCCAGTTGCCATCACCGTCCCCGACGGCCTGCCGTTCATCACCATCACCCGGGAATTCGACGCTCCCGTCGAGGCGGTGTTCCGGGCGCACAAGGAACCCGAGCTGATCGAGCAGTGGCTCGGGCCCAACGGATACGACATGGCGATCGAGCGCTACGAGTTCGTGACCGGCGGCAGTTACCGATACGTGCACACTAACCCCGAAGGAGCGACATTCGCATTCCGCGGCGTCTTCCATGTGGTGCGGGAGAACGAGTTCGCCATCCAGACGTTCGAGTACGAGGATTTCCCCGACGTCGTCAGCCTGGAGGCGTTGACCTTCGTCGACCTCGGTGACGGTCGGACTCGGCTCGAGATCGCGTCGGCCTATCCGTCCGTCGAATCGCGCGACGGAATGGCACAGAGCGGAATGGAGAGAGGCGTCTCCGAGGGGTACGAGCGTCTCGACGCGATCCTCGGAAGGAGCTGACCGTCGTGGACTGGACTTTGGAAGTGGTCGTCGTACCCGTGTCGGACCTCGATCGGTCGATCGAGTTCTACCGGGACAAGGTCGGGTTCGATCTCGACCACGACACCCGCAACGAGCACATGCACATTGCGCAGCTGACGCCGCGAGGGTCGGGATGCTCGATCGTCGTCGGGTCGCTGGCGTCGCAGCGTGGGATGGAACCGGGTTCGTTGAAGGGGCTGCAACTCGTCGTGTCCGACGCGCACGCCGCCCGTGAGGAGTTGCTGTCCCGCGGTGTCGAGGCCGGTGAGATCACCGTGTTCGACGACAGGGACGGGGGCACCTTCTTCGGGTTCGCCGATCCCGACGGCAACACCTGGGCGGTGCAGCAGTTGAAGGTGCGGGCGGACAAGCCGCTGATCCCGCGGAACCAGTGATCAGGACTGCTGGGCTGGCGTTCGTCCGGGGTCGACGAATGATTCAGGCTCGTTCGGTGGGGAAGTCGGCGTTCTACATGGCGGGAGGCAAGATCGATCCGGGCGAGACGCCTCTCGAGGCGCTGCACCGTGAGATTCGCGAGGAGCTCGACGCGGCGGTGGTCGACGCTCGGCTGCTGGATGTGTTCGAGTGCGAGGCGTGGGGGCATCCCGCGGGAACCGAGCTCGAGATCCATTGCTTCATCGCGGGATTGGCGTCGGAACCGACGCCGACCAGCGAGATCGCGGAAATTCGCTTCTTCACTCGCGACGAGTACGCGTCGATGCCGGATGTCGCTCCGGGGTCGCTCATGGTGTTCGACCGGATGCAAGCGCTCGATTTGATCGACTGATGCGGGTACGTTGTCGGTAGGAGAACGCACGTTCTCCCGCCTCGACGCATTAGGAGTCTCCATGACGAGCTTGTCCCAGAAGGCAACAACCCTCCTCGAACTCCACCAGCCCGGAAACCCCGTCGTGCTGCCGACGGTGTGGGACGCATGGTCGGCCAACCTCGCGGTCTCGGCTGGATTCACAGCACTCACCGTCGGAAGCCACCCGGTGTCCGACTCCATCGGTAAGCCCGACAACGAGGGCATCACCTTCGACGAGCTGCTCACACGCATCTCCCAGATCACCTCCGCCGTCGACGTCCCGCTGTCCGTCGACATCGAGTCCGGATACGGCGAGGACCCCAAGCGTCTCATCGAGGGCCTCGTCTCCGCGGGCGCCGTCGGCCTCAACGTGGAGGACACGGTGCACAGCGAAGGTGGACGTCTGCGTGAAGCTCAGGAGCACGCCGACTTCGTGGGCGCGCTGCGTGCAGCATCGGACGCCACCGACGTTCACGTCGTCCTCAACGCCCGAACCGACCTGTTCGTCAAGCAGATCGGTGACGAGAACGACCGCGTCGACCGCGCGATCGCCCGGTTGAAGCTCGCCGCCGACGCCGGCGCCGACTCGCTCTACCCTGTCGGCTTCCACAACGACGCGGACTACAAGCGTCTGGCCGAGGAGCTTCCGCTGCCCATCAATGCCATCGCCAACCCCGCGGACGGCGATCTGAAGCACTTCGCCTCGCTCGGAGTCGGCCGGATCAGCTTCGGACCGCTCTTCCAGGGTGCGCTGGCCGGAGAGGCAAGCAAGATCCTCGCGCGCTGGAACTAGGCACTCACGGCGAAGTGCGCGAGCCGTAGGCCTCGAGGTGCGCCACTTGCTCGGGATCGAGCGAGGGGCGCACCGTCGCGCGTGCGGTCGCCACGTCTGCTGCGGTGACGTCGGCCGCATCCATCGACCGGCGCATGGCCGTCAGAGCGGCCTCGCGCAGGAGTGCCGCGCAGTCCGCCGCCGAGTATCCGTCCAGATCCTCGGCGAGGGCATCGAGATCGACGTCGTCGGCGAGGGGGACTGCTTTGCCGGTGGCACGCAGAATGTCCTTGCGCGCGTCGGCATCCGGGGGCGGCACGAACACGAGACGCTCCAGTCGGCCCGGTCGCAGCAGCGCCGGGTCGATCAGATCCGGTCGGTTGGTTGCGCCGAGTACGACGACGTCACGCAGAGGTTCGACGCCGTCGAGTTCGGTGAGCAGTGCCGCGACGACGCGATCTCCGACGCCGGAGTCCGACGATTGTCCGCGTCGGGGTGCGAGCGCGTCTACCTCGTCGAGAAAAATCAACGACGGCGCCGAGTCGCGGGCGCGCTGAAACAGCTCTCGCACCGCCTTCTCCGAGGATCCGACCCACTTGTCCATCAGCTCGGCACCCTTGACGGCGTGCACGCTCAGCTGGCCGGAACTGGCGAGAGCGCGAACCAGGAACGTCTTTCCGCATCCCGGAGGCCCGTAGAGGAGAACCCCGCGGGGAGGTTCGATTCCCAGCCGCGAGAACGAGTCCGGATGCCGAAGGGGCCACAGTACGGCTTCGGTGAGGGCTTGCTTGGTTTCCACCATGTCGCCGACGTCGTCCAGCGTGATGCTGCCGATCGCCAGTTCTTCGGAACCCGAACGAGACAGTGGGCGGATGACGTCGAGGGCGCCGAGCAGATCGCTCTGCAGGATCTTCGGATCCGCCTTGTCGGCGCTGGCTCGCGATGCTGCACGCAGAGCTGCCTCGCGCACCAGCGCCGCCAGATCTGCGACGACGAATCCCGGTGTGCGCAGAGCGATGTCACCCAGGATCAGACCCTCGGTGGGGGAGGCGCGCAGCAGATGTTCCAGTAGAGCGGTTCGGCCTGCGCCGTCGGGAAGCGAGAGCGTCAGTTCTCGATCGCACAGGTCCTGCGACCTCAGGCGTGCGTCGGTCGCCTCGGGGTGAGCGGTGGTGGCCACCAAGGCAATTCCGGGCGTGTCGACACCCCGTTTCAGTTTCTCGAGCACCAGAGTGGACACCGGTTCCGCAGTCGCAGGCAGCAACGCGTCGATGTCGGTGACGAGCAGAACCCCGCCGGCGCGCAACCGCTCGAACGCGGACGCCACGGCGTCGACGCGCGCGGAGGCTTCCAGTGCCCCGATCGACGGACCGTCCAGTTCGACGACCGGCCGGCCGGCGAGAACCGCACGTGCGAGCGTCGACTTTCCGACTCCCGCCGGACCGGTGATCAGGACTCCCAGATGCGGCGACGCACCCAACGTGGCCAGCAGTTCCGATTCGTCGAGGGCCAACCGAAGCCACTCGGTCAACTTCGACTGCTGAGCGGCCACCCCGACCAGCTCCTTGACCTCGACCGGCGCGGGCTCGGCTGCGGCGGGTGGCTGTTCGTTCCTGTCCGACACAGGTGTTCGCGCTCCGGTGCCCCAGCTGACGGCCGAGTTGGGTTGCACGCTGACCGGACCTCCGCTCGGATCGGTGGCCGAGACCGTCAACAGCTCGCTGGTCCACGCAACCCCGAACGAACGTGACAATGCCTGGGTCGCGGCGCTCGTGCTGGTACCGGGACCGAGATCCCGTGGCAGCAGCGAGACGGTGTCGCCCGCAGTCAGAACCTTCCCGAGAAGGGCCTTGCGCAGCGTCGCGTCGGGAATGGATCCGACGGCCAGCGTCGAACCGGACAGCGTCACGGTCCTGGCCCCGTACACGGTGACGGGAGCGACGGCGATGGAGCCGTCCTCCTTGATGCCCGCGTTGGACAGCGTGACGTCGTCGAGCAGTGCTGTGCCCTGCGGGGTGCCGTCGGGTGCTGTGCCCACCACAGCCGAGGTCCGGCGCGCGCCGATCAGTGCAACAGCGTCCCACTCGCGAATACCGAGGGCCGCCAACACCTCCGGGTGCAGCCGGACGACTCCTCGGCGCGCATCCGCAGCCGACGTGTTGAGCCGCGCGGTCAGCACCAACTCCGGTGCGGTCACCGTGACGTCTCGCTCATCGGGGGCTCTTCGGGCGACGAAGGCCGAGCCTGGCTGCGGACCTACGGTTGTTGCCCGGCGCCCGGCGGATGGCCCGGCGCTCCGCTCGACGCTCCGCCGGCTTGGCGTCCCAGGTGTAGGGGCGGGCGGCGACCCAGCGCTGCGACCGAACGGCGAACGGAATGTGCGCCAGGTACATCGCGACGAGAACCATCAGCAGAACCAGCGGATACGTGATCAACGCGGCAGCGGCCAGCGCCACCAGAATCAGAAGCGCGGCTGCCATTCGCGGCGGAACCGAGACTGTTTTGAGGGCGAGAGTCGGGATGCGGCTGACTGCGAGGCCCGCGGTGAACACGGTCCAGCCGACGACGACGTAGAACGACGACCACCAGCCGTCACCCCATTCCTGGAACGCCGCGATCGGGGTGAGCACGATCAGCGCACCGGCGGGCGCCGGGACGCCGGTGAAGAACTCACTGGCGTAACCGGGTGAGTCGTCCTCGTCGAGAAGAGTGTTGAACCGTGCCAGACGCAGCACCATCGCCACCGCGTACACCAACGCGATGATCCATCCACTGCTCGAACCTTCCAACAGCGTCACGTACAGCACGAGAGCCGGTGCCACGCCGAAGGAGATGGCGTCGGCGAGTGAGTCGAGTTCGGCGCCGATGCGGCTGGTGGCGTCGAGCAACCGGGCGATTCTGCCGTCGAGTGCATCGAGAATCGCGGCCGCGCCGATCATCGCCAGCGAGGTTCCCAGCTGACCGTCCAGGGCGAACTTCACCGCGGACAAGCCGGCGCACAACGCCAGAATGGTGACGACGGACGGCAGCAATCGGACGGCTGCGGGCGGGCGGGCGCGTCTGGTGATCATCGCCGGCTATCGGGGAAGCTCGCCGAGCACCGTCTCGGCTCCGACTGCCCGCTGGCCCGGTTCGACCAGCAGAGTCGAACCGGAAGGGAAGTACGTGTCCACCCGGGAGCCGAACCGGATGAGGCCGTAGGTGTCACCGATGGTCAAGGCGTCGCCGACCTTCGCGTTGTTGACGATGCGTCGAGCGATCAACCCGGCGATCTGCACGACTCCGAGATCGTGTCCCGACGGGGTGCGGATGTGCATGCTGTTGCGTTCGTTGACCTCGCTCGCCTCGGCGAGGTCCGCGGATTTGAACTGGCCCTTGCGGTGCACGACCTCGACGACCTCGCCGGCGACGGGCACGCGTTGCACGTGCACGTCCAGGACCGAGAGGAAGATGCTGACGCGGGGAACGGCCTCGGTTCCGAGATCGAGCTCGGCGGGCGGCACCGCGGTGTCGACGAGTGTGATCAGCCCGTCCGCAGGTGCGACGACGACGCCCTGACGGTTCGGCGGAACGCGGCCGGGGTGGCGGAAGAACGTGGCGCACGCGCCGGCCGCGGTGAGTCCGGCCCGGCGGATCCACTTGTGCCTGCGGCCGAGTGCAGCGACCGCGAGCGGCCCGGCGACGAAGGGAAGGCCTGCTGGATGCAGCGGCGGAACGGTGTTTTTCACCAGCTCGGCGACATGCGCTATGCCGCTGCTGGGTGGTTGACCGATCGGGGCTGGACGGCGGGCCACTTCGCTCCTTAGAACATCTCTGGGGGCAGTGCCTGAAACGGACACTGCCGGGGCTTCACACAGTACGTGAGAAGCCCCGGCAGCCGGGAACGAGCAGTGACCGTCAGGTCCTCGAGCGACCCGTCACAGCCTTGACGATGAACAGCAGAATCACTGCGCCCAGCAGGCAGGTGAGGAAGCTGAAGATCAGGCCGCCGCCCTTGACATCGACTCCGAAGACGCTGAGCAACCAGCCGCCGAGGAATCCTCCGATGATGCCGACGACGATGTTCAAGATGATGCCCATCGATGCGTCCGTCTTCATGATCTTGCTACCGATCCATCCGGCCAAGCCGCCGATGACGATCCAACCGATGAAACCGAGTGCGGGTGTCATGTCATGCCCCTTTTTGTTTGTTGCCGTTTGACAACTGGGGCTGCCCAGAAACTTCACTCGTCAAACATTTTACCGAGCGCGCTCGCTTTCCGACTTGATGCGCTGCAGGGTCTTGTTCATTCCGTCGACGAGTTCGACGTCGAACTGCTCGATGCCGCCGAGAACGTTCTTGACGAGGAAGCCGGACACGGCGCTCGTGCCCGTCGGGGCCTCACGCTTCTCCACCACGGTGGTTCCCGTTGCCGACGGGGTGAGTGTGTAGGACCAGATCGTCTTGTTCTCCGCGATGCGGAACGCGATGGCCTTGTTCGGCTGGAATTCGACGACCTTCGCCGTGGTCGGCCAGACCAGCAGGCCCTTCCGATTGATGTTGAGCGTCGTCGTGCCCTTGCGGACATCGCCACCGAAGACCTTCATCTTCTTGCACTGAGGACTCCACTCACCCATGCGCTTCAGATCCGAGACGACCTTCCACACCTGCTCGGGACTGGCGTCGACGTCGATGCTGGCTTCGAGGGTCTTGCTCACGTGTTCCTCCGTAGATGCAACCGATAGTTACAGGTAAACGTAGTCGACAGGGTAGGTGTGGCGTGGCACTTCCGCCCGTTCCGGCGGGGATCCCCGACGATGATCGAGCACGGGGAACGTCACGCCCGCCCGAGCATCTCCAGGTAGTGAGGGTTGGTCATGATGCCGAGGACGTTGCCGAAAGGGTCGACCACGGATGCGGTGTCGAAGCCTTCGCCGCGGGCTCGGATCTCGTCGTGCAGTGTTGCGCCTGCGGCGAGGAGCTTCTCGAGCGATCCGGCGAGGTCGTCGACGTGCCAGAAGGTGATGGATTCGGACTTCGAGGTTCCCGGGATCGCGTACTTGCGGTCGACGATGCCCAGTTCGTGCTGGAAGTCGCCGACTCGGAACTCGATGTAGCCCGGTGTTCCGTCCGGGTTGTCGCGGCGAAAGTACGGAGCGATTCCGAGGATGTCGGTGTACCAGTGGCCTGCCGCGTCGACGTCGTCTGCGTAGAAGCTGATGTTGCTGAGTCCTCTGAGCATTGCGTTCTCCCTCTCTCGTGGTTGTGGAGTCGACTATGCACGCAAAAGTGCTCATCTTCTGAGCACTTTCGGAGGGATACTTTCCTGCATGCGCGCAGACCGGCTCGTGGCGACACTTCTCCTGATGCAGACCCGTGGGCGGATCACCGCAGCCGAGGTCGCCGAAGAACTGGAGGTGTCGGCCTCGACAGCACGCCGGGACCTGGAATCGCTGTCGTCCGCCGGTATCCCGGTCTATCCGCAACCGGGTCGGAACGGCGGATGGCAACTGATCGGTGGCGCACGCACGGACCTGACCGGACTGAGTTCCACGGAAGCGCAGGCGTTGTTCACTTTGGTCGGTCCGGGCGCCGCATTGTCGCCGGACGCCAAGGCCGCGGTGCGCAAGCTGGTGAAGGCGTTACCCGAACCCTTCAGGGTCGACGCGCAAGCCGCGGCCGATGCGACGACGATCGATCCGGCCAGGTGGGGGCAGGAGTTGTCCGCAGGCTCGGAGCATGTCGGACTGCTGCAGCGCGCGGTGGTTCGGCGAGTGAACGTGACGTTCGGTTACAAGACGTTCGGTCACACCGGGCCCGGGCACCGCGAGGTCGGTCCACTCGGGCTGGTGGACAAGAACGGGCACTGGTATCTGATCGCATCGACGGCTCACGGCCTGCGGACGTTCCGCCTCGACCGGATGTCCGAGGTCGCGCCCACCGACACGGTGTTCTCGCGTCCGGCGGATTTCGATCTCGCCGACGCGTGGGCGTCCGTCGTCGAGACCGTGGAAGACCGGCAGCGCGCGACGTCGGCGGTCGTCGAGATCCCGGAGAGGTTGCTGTCGGTGCTGCAGGCGCAGTTCGGCAAGCATTGTGTGGTGCAGAACGTCGTCGACGGACGGCTGAGGGCAACGGTCTCCGCGCCTGCGCCGGTGATGATCGCCCAGCACCTGGCGGGCTGGGGTGCCGAGCTCGAGGTCGTCGAATCCGATTCGGTGCGAGCCGAGCTCGCGCGAATCGGATCCGAACTCACCTCCCTCTACGGGTAGAGGCCCTCACATGCGTGCGTGACGAGCGAGGACGAAGGCGTACAGGCCGTAGAGCGCGATGCCGACGCCGGCGAGGACCAGGAGTATCTGGCCGAACGGTTGTTCACCGAGCGTCTTGACGGCGCCGTCGATGCCGGTGGCCTTACTGGGGTCGGAGGTGAACACCGCGACGACGACCAGTGCTCCGGCGCCGATCAATGCGGCACCCTTGGCGGCGTACCCGGCGATGCCGAGATACTCGACGCCTTTGCTCTGGTTGCCTTCCAGGTCGTCGAGGAAGTTCTTCGATACGCCCTTGTAGACGTGGTAGCCGCCGACACCGATCACGACGAGTCCGACGACGATCAGCACGATCTTGCCGAATCCGTTCTCCATCAATCGCGCGGTCATGCCTGCGTTCTGTTGACCGCTCGATTGTCCGGAGCCCTTGGCGAAGCCGAAGGTGGACCAGGCGAACGCCAGGTAGACGACGGCGAGGGCGGCGGCTTTGAGCCGGTCCATCGCGCTGCCTTCGTCCTGATCCGACTTCTTGCCGACGACGGCTTCCATGACTCGCCACAGTGCGAGTGCGACGAACGCGACGACGGCGACCCACAGTGCGATGGCACCTCCGGGTTTGCTGCCCAGTTCGGCGAGCGCACCGGACTGGTCGGCGTTGCCGCCCTGCCCGAAGGCGAGTCGAACGGCGATGTAGCCGATGAGGATGTGCAGCAGCCCGCTGACGAAGTGACCGGCCCGGGCTGCTCGTTCGAACCACGTGTTGTTCTGGACCGTTTCCGCGGCGCCTGTTGCGCTCATTTCGTGCCCCCGACTTGTCGATTGGTAATCCATCTCTTTACCCGGCTGCGAACCCGACGAAACGCACATGCGTCGAAACTTCTTCAGCGCGCCTCACCCGCGAACGGTAACGAGAGGCGAAGACTGGGCGATGCAACGAACGAGGAATCAGGCCAAAACGAATTTTGTTCGGAGTGATCGATCGTGAACCTTCATTCGATCTTGCGTCGTCCAGGCTCGGGCGTGCCGCTGCTCGAATCGGCGCGGATGAGCGGAAGTCCAAGGAAGTGGCCGAGCGAAAAGCTCGAGCGCTTGTTGACCGCCCAGGAAATCGACCTCATCCGGCGCGGGCAGGTCTGACACCCCCTGCCGGCACCCCTGCTGGCACCAAGGCGCGGTGACGTCCGGCGCGGCATACTTGTCTTCAAGTAGCTGCCCGACCGGGAGGGTCATGAAGCCTGCAATTCTCAGCGTCGACGACGATCCGGGTGTATCCAGATCCGTCGCACGCGATCTTCGTCGCCACTACGGCGAGAACTACCGCATCATCAGGGCCGAGTCCGGTGCTCAGGCGCTCGATGCGTTGAAAGAACTGAAACTGCGCGGCCAGCCGGTCGCGATCCTGCTGGCCGATTACCGGATGCCGCAGATGAACGGCATGGAATTTCTCGAGCAGGCGATGGACCTGTATCCGGCGGCTCGCCGGGTCCTGCTGACCGCGTACGCCGACACCGACGCGGCCATCGATGCCATCAACGTCATCGACCTCGATTATTACCTCCTCAAGCCGTGGGATCCGCCGGAGGAGAAGCTCTACCCGGTGCTCGACGCTCAGCTCGAGGCTTGGGCGTCCAGCGATCACCGGCCGGTGGAGGAAACCAAGGTGATCGGCCACCGCTGGTCCGCGAGGTCGTCGGAGGTTCGGGAATTCCTGGCTCGCAATCAGCTGCCGTATCGCTGGTACATGGCCGACGACCCCGAAGGGGTGCGGCTGCTGACGTCGGCCGGTGTCGACGACACCGTGTGCCCGGTGATCGTGACTGCGGACGGCACAGCACTGTGTGCGCCGTCCGACTCGGAACTCGGCAATCATCTCGGCCTCACGACGACACCGTCCGGTGAGTTCTACGACCTGGTCGTCATCGGTGGTGGACCGGCAGGTCTGGGTGCGGCGCTGTACGGCGCGTCGGAAGGACTGCGCACGACGCTCATCGAGCGCACCGCGACGGGTGGGCAGGCAGGACAGAGTTCCCGTATCGAGAACTACCTGGGATTTCCCGACGGCGTGTCCGGTGCTCAGTTGGCCGAGCGTGCGCGTCGGCAAGCGTTGAAGTTCGGCGCCGAGGTGGTGACGACGCAGGACGTCGTCGGGCTCGAGGCCAACGGTTCGGCCCGGACGATTCGGTTCGCGGACGGTCGGAGCATCGACGCTCAGACCGTGATCCTGTCGACGGGGGTGGCGTACCGGCAGTTGGCGACGCCCGGCATCGAGAAGTTCACCGGCCGCGGAGTGTTCTACGGATCGGCGATGACGGAGGCCGCGCGCTGCGCGGAGCAGGACGTCTACATCGTCGGCGGCGCCAACTCGGCCGGTCAGGCAGCGGTGTACCTGGCCCGCGGAGCGAAGTCGGTGACAATTCTGATCCGTGCGCAGTCGCTCGAAGCATCGATGTCGTACTACCTGATCAAGCAGATCGAGGATCATCCGCGAATCACGGTACGGACGTGCACCGAGGTCGTGGGCGTCGGCGGCGACGATCACCTGGAGTCCATCACCCTGCACAACCGGGTGACGGACACCGACGAGACGGTTCCCGGGCAGTACCTGTTCCTGTTCATCGGTGCGGCACCTCGGACGGAGTGGCTCGACGGTGTCGTGGTGCGCGACGAGCACGGCTTCGTCGTCACGGGACCAGATCTGGTGGTCGACGGCAAGGGACCGACGGGATGGGATCGCGACAGGCTGCCGCACCATCTCGAGACCAGTGTCCCCGGCGTGTTCGCGGCCGGCGACGTGCGATCCGACTCGGCGAAACGCGTCGCGTCGGCTGTGGGAGAGGGAGCGATGGCCGTGATGCTGGTGCACAGATACCTGGCGAACCCGTGAGCGTGCAGAGCGACCCCGGATCGCTGCGGTGTAGTCCGGAGGAGCTGAAGACGCTGTTCCTGTTCGAGAAGTTGTCGGACGAGCAGGTGGAGAAGCTGTGCCACGAGGGGCACATCGAGATCATCGAGCCAGGGCCCGTGTTCAGCGAGGGTGAACCTGCCACGTGCTTCTACGTGCTGATGGACGGTTCGTTGGTGCTGACGAAGAACTCCAGCGGCGAGGAGATGGTGATCAGCCGGACGTCTCAGCGCGGGGTGTACGCCGGTGCGTGGCAGGCGTATCTGCGTGATCGGGTGCCGCAGACGTACCCGAGTTCGATGCGTGTGACCGAGACATCGCGGTTCTTCGTGCTCGACGCGGCGTGTTTCGCGGAGATCGTCGAGGAATGGTTTCCGATGGCGCTGCATCTGCTCGAGGGCTTGTTCGTCGGTGCGCTCAACACCAAGCAGATCGTCGACCAGCGTGAGCGACTGCTGGCGCTCGGGTCGTTGTCCGCCGGCCTGACGCACGAGCTGAACAATCCGGCCGCGGCAGCGGTACGGGCGACGGATGCGCTGCGCGATCGGGTCGCCCACATGCGCCAGAAGCTGAAGATGATCGCGAACGGTTCGCTCGACCCGGCGTCGCTGACTTCCCTCGTCGGATTGCAGGAGGAAGCCGTCGAGCTGGTCGCGAAGGCTCCCAAGCTGTCGCCGCTCGAGGCGTCGGATGCGGAGGACGAACTGGGGGACTGGTTCGACGATCACGGCATCGCGGGTGGGTGGGATCTGGCTCCGACGTTCGTGCAGGCAGGCCTCGACATCGCGTGGCTGGACAAGGTCGCGGCCACCGTCGACGAGTCAAAGACGCTCGAAGGTGCGATCCGCTGGCTCAACTACACCGTCGAGACCGAATTGCTGATGAACGAGATCGCCGATTCGACGACCCGGGTGTCGACGCTCGTCGGTGCGGCCAAACAGTATTCGCAGATGGATCGAGCGCCGTACCAGACGATCGACTTACGTGAACTGCTCGACAGCACTCTGGTGATGCTCGCACGGAAGATCGGCGACGACATTTCGGTGGTCAAGGACTACGACCCGGCAGTGCCTCCGATTCCCGCCTACGCGGCGGAACTGAATCAGGTGTGGACCAACCTCGTCGACAACGCCGTGCAGGCGATGAACGGGGCCGGAACACTGACCGTGGCAACGAGACTCGATCACGACCACGTATTGGTCGAGATCGGCGACACCGGGCCCGGAGTGCCGGAGAACATCCGTTCACGAATCTTCGAGCCCTTCTTCACCACCAAACCGGTCGGTGAGGGAACCGGCCTCGGCCTCGACATCTCGTGGCGCATCGTCGTCAAGAAGCATCACGGCGACCTACGTGTCGAATCCGAGCCGGGAAACACGCGTTTCGTCGTCAGGCTTCCCATCGAGCCGGCAACCGAAGCAGAGCCCACAACCGAAGCGACAGAGGGGGAGTCATGACCGAGCCGATTCCTGGAATCGATGTCACCGCCGAGCCGTCGGGACCGGGGTGTCTCGAATGTTCGACCAGCGACGGTTGGTGGTTCCACCTTCGTCGGTGCGCGCAGTGCGGGCACGTCGGGTGTTGCGATTCGTCTCCGTCGCAGCATGCGAGCAAGCACGCCGAAAGCACCGGCCATCAGTTCATCAGAAGCTTCGAACCGGGGGAGAGCTGGTACTACAGCTACGCCGACGAGCAGATGTACGACGGGCCGGAACTTGCTCCGCCGCAGCATCATCCGCTCGATCAGTCGACGCCGGGGCCCGCGGACCGCGTGCCGTCGGGGTGGCAGAACTACCTCAACTGACATGAGCGAGAGCAAGACCGGGCCGACGGCGACGGACGTGGTCGCGTGGCTCGAGAGCGTCGAGCATCCGGTGCGCCGCGCCGACGGGTTGGCGTTGCACCGGCTGTTCACACGTGTCACCGGGGAACCTGCCGTCATGTGGGGTCCGTCGATGGTGGGTTACGGCCGGTACCACTACCGATACGACAGTGGCCGGGAAGGCGACGCACTCGCGGTCGGCTTCTCGCCCCGTAGGACCTCGCTCGTGCTGTACGGGTTGACGTACGCTCCCGAATCCCAGGCACTGCTGAACGAACTGGGCAAACACAAGCCCGGGGCCGGATGTCTGTACGTCAACAAGCTCGCCGACGTCGACTCGGCGGTGTTGGAGAAGATGATCGAGCTGTCGTATCCGTACGTGGTGGGTACGCTCGGCACATGACTCTGATCGCGGAGGATCTGTTTCTGGTTCTGGTCGACGACGTGACGGGTAAGCCGATCGTCGACAGTACGAAATTCCCGCGTGTGCTGGCGGGTGCGTTGGTGCTCGAGCTGGCCATGAACGGCGCCGTACGCATCACCGCGAAGGGTGAAGCGGTCAAGGACGGCAGGCTCGTGGTGTCGGGGCCGCCCCCGCAGGATCCGCTTCTCGCGCGGGTCCACGCGTTCATCGGAACCGAGAACAACCCGCCGAAACCGCAGAAAGTCATCGAGAAGCTCCACAAGAACCTGAAACAGGAGATCGGTCTCCGCCTGGCGCATCGAGGTGCGGTCTCGCAGCACGAGGACAGAATCCTCGGCCTGTTCCCGACGACGTCCTGGCCTGCCCGTGACACCACACGCACAGCATGGCTGATCCAGTGGATTCACAGCGCGATCGTCGACGGTACGACGCCGTTGCCGGAGATATCGGCTGTCGTGTCGATGTTGTCCGCGATCGACGCGGTCCACAAGGTGTTGCCTGCCGCCGACAAGCGAGCGGCGAAACGTCGAGCGAAGGACATCGCCGAGGGCGACTGGGCGGGCGAGGCCGTCCGGAAGGCAGTGCAGGATGTGAACGCCGCGCTGGCGGTGGCGATCGTCGTCCCCGCCATCGCTGCGTCCGGTAGCTGAGCACTGGGCAGCAGGTCCTGCGATGATCGTGCGATGACGCGATCTCTCGCCATTCTGATGTTCGACGACGTCGAGGTGCTCGACGCATGCGGGCCGTTCGAAGTCTTCTCGGTGGCGAACCGAATCACCACGCGCGACGGGGGAGTGCGCGCGTTCGACGTGGTGCTCGTCGGAGTCGACGACGGTCCGGTGTATGCCCGCGGTGGCATGCGCATCGCGGTGGACACCACGATCGACGACACCAGGCGTTACGACGTGGTGCTCGTGCCCGGTGGTGTCGTCGACGAGGTACCTGCGGCCGCTGCGGCGTGGATCCACACGCAGTTCGGCACAACGGAAGTGACCGCGTCGGTGTGCACCGGTGCGTTTCTGCTGGCCGACGCCGGGGTGCTGGATGCACGTCCGGTGACGACGCACTGGGAAGACGTCGACGACCTCCGGCGGCGGTGGCCGAGTCTCGATGTCCGCGAGGGTGTCCGGTATCTCGATCACGGCGACATCGCGACGTCCGCGGGCATCAGCGCAGGACTGGACCTGGCGCTGCACCTGGTCTCGCGACTGGTGAGTCCCGACGTCGCCACGAGCACCGCCCGGCAGATGCAGTACGAATGGTCGGACGGTCAGTAAACGCAGGACCAGTGCTGCGACAGGCAGTGCAAAAGTGAGCCGAGGACGACACGAAAAAGGGGCCCGGTCGAACCGGGCCCCTTTTTCTACTTCTCGCTCAGGAATTCGACTGCGTCTGTCCCTCGTGGGAATCGGCGAATTCGGGAGTGTCGAACACTTCGCCTCCGAGCGGGTCGACGGGACCGCTGTCCGCCGAGTACTCCACTGCGCCGGTGTCGGGATCGACCTCGAGCGATTCTGTCGACACTTCGTGCACGGCGAGGACGACTGCGCCGTCGGTGGGCGTGGCCAAACCGATCTGCGACGGTCCGAGGCCCGAGAACGTCGACGAGATACCGGCTCCCCGACGACGTTTCTGTGTGTCCGAGTTCGTACCGGAGCTGTCGCCGTCTGCAGTGGGTGTCGCGGTGACCCGGACGTACCGCGGGGTCGTCGCGACGTCGTATCGGAACGCCTTCAACATGGACACGCATGCCAGCACGAGGATTATCGAGAACGGAACGGCCGTCGCGATGGACATCGTCTGCAGTGCCGTCAGTGACCCGGCGCCGCCGACGAGAAGCAGAATCGTCGCCGCGGTGCCTTCGAGGATCGACCAGTAGACGCGCGTGATCTTCGGCGGTTCCAGATCGCCTCCGGTGGACAGGATGTCGATGACGAGCGATCCCGAGTCCGAGGACGTGACGAAGAAGAACACGATGACGAAGATCGCGAGCAAGCTGCTGATCGTGGCCAGAGGCAAGCCGTCGAGCAGCTGGAAGAGCGAGGTGTTGGTGTTCACCGCGCCGTCGACGAGGAGATCGCCCTGCTCGCGCTGCCGAAGAATGCCTGCGTCGCCGAAGATGGTGAACCACAGCGAACCGATGATCGTCGGGGCCAGCAGAACACCGAAGACGAACTCACGGATGGTGCGTCCGCGCGAGATGCGCGCGATGAACATGCCGACGAAGGGCGCCCAGCTCATCCACCAACCCCAGTAGAAGATGGTCCACGCGCCGGCCCAGCCGTCGTCGGAGAAGGGGGAGGTGCGCAGCATCAGCTCCGGCATGGCCTGGATGTACCCGCCGAGGTTCTGCACCCAGGACTGCATGAGAAACAGCGTCGGGCCTGCGATCAGCACGAAGACGGCCAACCCGGCGGCGAGCGCCATGTTGATGTTGGACAGCCACTTCAGGCCACGCTTGACGCCGGAGACCACCGAGTACGTGGCGATGCCGGTGATGCCTGCGATGAGCAGGACGGTGACCCAGTTGCTGGTGTCGACCCAGCCCAGGTACTCGAGGCCGGCCGAGATCTGCTGAACACCGAAGCCGAGGGACGTCGCGACGCCGAACAGTGTTCCGATGATCGCGACCGCGTCGATGGCATGGCCGATACCGCCTTCGATCCGCTTACGCCCGAGCAACGGCTCGAGTAGCCAACGCACCGACAACGGCCGGCCCTTGCGGTACGTCATGTACGCCAGGCCGAGGCCGACGACCACGTAGATCGCCCACGCGTGCAGGCCCCAGTGGAACAGTGTCAGTTCCATGGCCTGATTCGCTGCGGCGTCCGTCGACCCGGCGACTCCACCGGCCTCCGGTGGAACGACGTAGTGCGACAGGGGCTCGGCGACACCGTAGAAGACGAGGCCGATGCCCATGCCCGCGCTGAACAGCATCGCGAACCAGGACAGCACCCCGAACTCGGGCTTCTCGTCGTCGCGTCCGAGTCGGATGTTTCCGACGCGGCTGACACCGCAGTACACGGCGAAGACGACGAATCCTGTCGTCGCGAGTATGTACCACCAGCCGACGCCGTCGGTGATCGCCGAATTCAGCGTCGAGAACGCGTCGGCAGCAGTGCTGGAGTAGATCACGGCGAAGGCGATCATCACGAAGATGACGATGGAGGCGGGGATGAAGACGGGCTTTCGAAGCCCGTCCCACGCTTCCTTCACCGCGTTGGGCTTCTTGTCCAGATTCACGTCGAGTCTTCCGTCCTCACGATTTTCGTATCCGAATCATGGGCGGCTACCGATGCAGTCGAGACCGGGCCGACCACATGTCGTTTCTCTTACTTATGCGTTCTATTGGTCAAGTGCCGGTAAACACGATAACCGACCTGTTCGACTCGAGCGAATTCGGCGTTCGACCGAGAACTCGCTGACGTGGCGATCTGCCGTTAATGTTTCGTCGTGCCGCAAACAACGACGGTGGTGGTCCTCGCACTCGGTGCAGCGCTGTGCATCGCAGTCGGGACAGTGGTTCGGCAGCGCACGGCAGCGCAGGTCCCGGTGGAGTCCAACGGTGCACTGGGGCCCATCGGGTCGCTGGTCAAGCAGCCGATCTGGTGGGTGGGGACCGTCGTCGGAATCCTCGGCTACGCGCTCCAGGCGGCCGCGCTCGGGATGGGATCGCTGCTCCTGGTCCAGCCTCTGCTGGTGCTGTCGTTGCTGTTCGCGCTTCCGCTCGGCGCACGGTTTGCACATCGGACGATCTCCGCCACCGAGTGGATGTGGGCCGCAGCACTGACCGCCTCGGTGGCGATCCTCGTCGTGGTCGGGGACCCGAAGCCCGGAGTGGAGAGGGCCGAGGCTCGGCACTGGATCGTCGTCTGCCTGATCGGACTACCGTTCGTCGCGCTGTGCGTCCTTGCGTCACGTAAGGCGAGCGGTCCTCGAAAAGCATTGCTGCTCGGCATCTCCGGGGGTGCATTGTTCGGCGTCGCCGCCGTGCTGACCAAGGGCGTGGTCCACCTCGTGAGCCGCGGAGTCGTTCCTCTGTTGACCTCCGTCGAGTTGTACGCGCTGATAGCCGTGGCGGTCGCGGCGATCACCCTGCAGCAGTCCGCATTTCAAGCCGGCGCTCTGCAGGCCTCGCTTCCCGCCACCACGGTGATGGAACCGGTGGTGGCGTCGGCTCTCGGGTTCGTGGTCCTCGGCGAGTACCTCGCCACCGGAAGAGGCGGCAGTGTGGTCCTCGTGGTCGCTCTCGTCGCGATGGTCGCGGCCACTGTTGCACTCGCCCGGTCATCGGCGCGAGACGAGCCGTCGGTGCCGATCTCGCCATGACCACCGGCCGCCTGTCGCCGGGACGGACGTTCGCCGGGTACACGGTCGAGCGGCTGCTCGGGGTGGGTGGGATGAGTGAGGTCTACCTCGTCGAAGGGCGCGAGACACTCAAGATTCTCGACGAGGACGCCTCGGGAGACGAGCAGCTCCGGGCGAAATTCGTCATGGAGGCGAAGATCGCGGCGCGGCTGCACCATCCGAACATCGTGTCCGTGCACGCCCACGGTGAGTTCGGCGGTCGACTGTGGATGACGATGCACTACGTCGAGGGATACAGCGCAGCGCGGCTCGTCGCACGCGGCCAGATCGCCCTCGACGTCGACCGAGCTGCCCGCATCGTCAGCGAAGTGGCGAAAGGTCTGGACTACGCCCACACTCAGGGCGTACTGCACCGCGACGTGAAACCGTCGAACATCCTGATCAGTACCGAACCGCGTGGCGGTTTCGAGCAGGTGATGGTGTCGGACTGGGGGATCGCGCGATTCCTCGACGCCGGACCGGTGGCGCGAGGAGGGTCGGTCTTCGCGTCCATTCAGTACGCCGCACCGGAACTGCTTCGCGGTGAGCGTCTGTCCGCTCGAACCGATGTCTACGCGTTGGGCGCAACGCTCGTGGAATTGCTCACCGGCAAGCCCCCGTATCCCCTCGCGACGCCGCTCGCGATCACGGACGCTCAGCTGAACGCGTCGCCTCCGTCGGTGACCGCGCGCCGACGAGACCTACGGAAGGGTCTCGACGGCGTCGTCGCGACCGCGCTGGCCAAGAAGCCGGAAGATCGATTCGCGACGTGCACGGAACTCAGCAACGCCGTCGCCGACGCCCTTGCTGCTCCCGCTCCGGAGCCCCCGCCTCGAAAGTCGCCCTTCGGGGCCGGGTGGCGTCGGAGGTTCTGATTGTCCGGCCCGTCAGTTGTCCGGATCGTCGTCGAGTGGTCTGTTGGCGACGACGGGGTACTGCCCGGTGTAGCCGAGACGTTCCTCGGCGACGGCGAGGACCTTCGTCCGCACCAGGAACCATCCGCCGATCAGTGCCGGGATGATGACGACGAGGGTGGCGATCGTCCAGGACCCGATCGGGGCGTCGAAGGCCATCAGAACCAGCACCCCGAAGAGGAACACCAGCGTCGCGTAGCTCGTGTACGGGGCGCCGAACAGACGGAATTTCGGACGTTCGAGGATGCCCTTCTTGGACCAGCGGTAGAGCTGGATCTGGCACAGCACGATCGTCGCCCAGCTCGCGATGATGCCGAGGGCGGACATGTTCAGCACGATCTCGAAGGCCTCACCCGGGGCGATGGCGTTGAGTGCGACGCCGAACAGCGTGATGAAGCAGGTGAGCAGAATGCCGCCGAACGGAACGCCGCCCTTGGTCATCTTCTTGGTGAACTCGGGAGCGCTGCCGTTCATGGCCATCGAGCGCAGGATGCGACCCGTCGAGTAGAGGCCGGCATTCAGTGAGGACAGAGCAGCAGTGAGCACGACGATGTTCATGATCGTGCCCGCGCCGCCGAGACCGATGCTCGAGAAGAACGTCACGAAAGGCGATGTTCCTGCTGCGTATGCCGTGTAGGGGAGCAATAGCGCCAGCAGGACGAGCGAGCCGACGTAGAACAGCGCGATACGCGCGATCACCGAGTTGATCGCGCGCGGCATGATCTTCGCCGGGTTCTCGGTCTCACCGGCGGCGGTGCCGACCAGCTCGACGGCGGCGTACGCGAACACGACGCCGGAGATGACGATGACCAGCGGCCACGCGCCCGACGGGAACAGCCCGCCGTTGTCGGTGATGAGGCTGATGCCGGGCATCTCGCTGCCGACGGGGATGCGTCCGGCGAGGAAGACGATGCCGACGATCAGGAACGTCACGAGTGCGACGACCTTGATCATCGCGGCCCAGAACTCCATCTCGCCGAACCACTTCACCGAGACCAGGTTGAGGCTCATGACCAGCACGAGCGCGATCAGTGCGATGACCCACTGCGGGATCACCTCGAACGATCCCCAGTAGTGCATGTAGGTGGCGATGGCCGTCACGTCGACGATGGCCGTCATGGCCCAGTTGAGGAAGTACATCCAGCCTGCGACGAATGCGGCTTTCTCGCCGAAGAACTCACGGGCGTACGAGACGAACGATCCCGACGACGGGCGGTGCAGCACCAGTTCGCCGAGGGCGCGGAGGATGAAGAAGACGAAGATGCCGCACAGGGCGTAGGCGAGGAACAGGCCGGGGCCTGCGCTGGCGAGTCGTCCACCCGCGCCGAGGAACAGCCCGGTGCCGATGGCGCCACCGATGGCGATCATCTGGAGCTGGCGAGGTTTGAGACCCTTGTGGTAGCCCTCCTCCTCGTGGTCCATGGCGGAGTTGTCGTACTTCGTGTCGACCGAATCGGACATGTGACGATCCTTGCTGTCGATGCGTTTATGGGTGTTTTGTCCGAAATGAGCTAGTGGCGAATGTTGCTGTCTCCGAACGTTATTTCCGGATCGCATCGAGCCGAAAGGCGTGCAATGTAAACAACGCGCCTGCATGTAAACAGTGCGTGAAAGGGTGAGCATCTGCTCGAGCTTCGCCCCGGCGTCGGACTCGGCCGGTCTTCTGCGCCGTAGGCGAACACTTCGGTGACGACCTTGCACTCGCCATGGTCGAGTGCTAGAAATGCAGTTGGCACTCGCGCCTTGTGAGTGCCAGGTCGGGACGGTGAGGCTGGGAATCATCGACACCCCTGGTCGTCCGTCGCGGGCACCGAACTCGGCCGAGCAAGTGCAGAAGAGCGACTGAACACGGTCGCTCTGCGTGTCACCCCCAATCCGGAGGATCACTTCGCAATGGCCAAGATCATCGCGTTCGACGAAGAGGCACGCCGTGGCCTCGAGCGAGGCCTCAACGCCCTCGCCGACGCAGTAAAGGTGACGTTGGGCCCCAAGGGTCGCAACGTCGTGCTCGAGAAGAAGTGGGGCGCCCCCACGATCACCAACGACGGCGTCTCCATCGCCAAGGAGATCGAGCTCGAGGATCCCTACGAGAAGATCGGCGCCGAGCTCGTCAAAGAGGTCGCCAAGAAGACCGACGACGTCGCAGGCGACGGCACCACCACCGCTACCGTTCTCGCTCAGGCACTCGTTCGTGAAGGCCTGCGCAACGTCGCGGCCGGCGCGAACCCGCTCGGCCTGAAGCGCGGCATCGAGAAGGCTGTCGCAGCCGTCACCGAGTCGCTGCTCGCTTCCGCCAAGGAGATCGACACCAAGGAGCAGATCGCTGCTACCGCTGGTATCTCCGCAGGCGACCCGTCCATCGGCGAGCTCATCGCCGAGGCCATGGACAAGGTCGGCAAGGAAGGCGTCATCACGGTCGAGGAGTCCAACACCTTCGGCCTGCAGCTCGAGCTCACCGAGGGCATGCGCTTCGACAAGGGCTACATCTCGGCGTACTTCGCCACCGATGCAGAGCGCCAGGAAGCCGTCCTCGAAGACGCGTACATCCTGCTCGTCAGCTCCAAGATCTCCACGGTCAAGGACCTGCTGCCGCTGCTCGAGAAGGTCATCCAGTCGGGCAAGCCGCTCGTCATCATCGCCGAGGACGTCGAGGGCGAAGCTCTCTCCACCCTCGTCGTGAACAAGATCCGTGGCACCTTCAAGTCCGTTGCCGTCAAGGCTCCCGGCTTCGGTGACCGCCGCAAGGCTCAGCTCGCCGACATCGCCATCCTCACGGGCGGCGAGGTCATCAGCGAAGAGGTCGGCCTCTCGCTGGAGACCGCAGGCCTCGAGCTCCTCGGTCAGGCACGCAAGGTCGTCATCACCAAGGACGAGACCACCATCGTCGAGGGCTCGGGCGACTCCGACGCCATCGCCGGACGCGTCAGCCAGATCCGCGCCGAGATCGAGAACTCCGATTCCGACTACGACCGCGAGAAGCTGCAGGAGCGCCTGGCCAAGCTGGCCGGTGGCGTTGCAGTCATCAAGGCCGGAGCAGCGACCGAGGTCGAGCTCAAGGAGCGCAAGCACCGCATCGAAGATGCAGTGCGTAACGCCAAGGCTGCCGTCGAAGAGGGCATCGTCGCCGGTGGTGGCGTCGCGCTGCTGCAGGCTTCGCCCGCACTCGACAACCTGAAGCTCGACGGCGACGAGGCAACCGGCGTGAACATCGTCCGCGTCGCCCTCGAAGCACCGCTCAAGCAGATCGCGTTCAACGCAGGCCTCGAGCCCGGCGTCGTCGCAGAGAAGGTCCGCAACCTCCCGTCCGGTCACGGCCTCAACGCCTCGACCAACGAGTACGAGGACCTGCTCGCTGCAGGCATCAACGACCCGGTCAAGGTCACCCGCTCGGCACTGCAGAACGCAGCGTCCATCGCGGCTCTGTTCCTGACGACCGAGGCCGTCGTCGCCGACAAGCCCGAGAAGGCCGGAGCGCCCGCAGGCGACCCGACCGGTGGCATGGGCGGCATGGACTTCTAGTCCGTCTCTCTCGAACAGGCCCGACTCCACTTCGGTGGGGTCGGGCTTTTTCGTGCTCGCGGTGGCCCGGGTGTACGTGTGCCCTGGATGCACACAAATCGGGTTCGCAGGGCCGGATGTGGCGTCGGGCGGCGGTTTTTGTGCACTCAGGCACGGCGGCTTCGCCTGCGGCGTCCGACCACTCCGATGATCTCGTCCACTACCTCGTCCAGGTGAGCGTTGACGTAGGCCGCGGAGTACCGGAGTACCCGCCAGTCGTCGTCGATCATCCAGTTCTGACGGATGCGATCGTTGGTGAACACCTCGGCTGCGATGTGGAATTCGCGACCGTCGATCTCGATGACGACACGTCCCCGTCTGCACACGAGATCGCCGTAGTACCTCCCGATTCGAGTGTTGATCTCGAGACGAAATCCGCGCGCGACCAGGGGGCGAGCCACCATCCGCTCGGGTTCGGATCTGGTGAGCGGACAGCACGTGCGGAGCTGCTCCCGGACTGCGACGACCCCATGACGCCCACGCGAATGCTCGACGAGAAGCGCAAGACGTTTCCAGTGCACGCGCGTGCCGATGGCGGAGTCGAACAGCGCCTCCAGTTCGGGTCGGGCCATGTCGACCGCCACATCCAGCATCGCCTGTTCGATCCCGACCACCGACAGGCCGTGTCGTGTGCTCGGCCGGACGACACGTCGATGCAGCGTCACCCAGCTCGGTGCTCTGACCTGGGCGGACATGGGCACCGTTGCCTCGACGATCGGCGGCTCGGTCGGCAGGAGCCCCCACAGCCAGGCTGCGGACGAATGGCTGAGGATCGCAGTGGGCTTCCACAGGGCGACGGCCGTACACCTGTCGAGGTAAGTGGGCGCCGCCGACGAGTAGACCGTGGGAAGTACCCGGTGCATCTGCGAAATTCGACGTTTGCTGTACCCGACTGCCGACCATTGCCCCCGTGTTCGAATAGTCATCCGAATACCGTTGCAAAAAAATCCGATTCGGATTTCGGGTTGTCCACATGCTGTGGACAACCGGAGTGACGGACCCGAGTGCACACAAATCGGGTTCGCAGGGCCGGATGTGACTCCGGCGCTCGATCTGTGTGCAGTCAGGCCCTGGATGTCTAGGCTCGTGGAATGGCAGCAGCGTCGGAGGCGATCGAACTCGAGGTGGGGGAGCGCATCGTGCGTGTCTCCAACCCCGACCGGGTGTATTTCCCCGAGAGCGGGGCCACCAAGCTCGATCTGGTGAACTACTACCTCGGCGTCGGCGATGGCATCGTCCGTGCTCTACGGGAGCGGCCGTGCATGATGCATCGGTTCCCGAAGGGTCTGGCGGGGGACAAGGTTCACCAGAAGCGTGTGCCGAACGGCGCCCCGGACTGGCTCGAGACCGTGCGCGTGACGTTCCCGCGCTACAACCGAACCGCCGACGAACTGTGCGTCACCGAGTTGGCGCACGTCGTGTGGGCTGTGCAGATGTCGACGGTGGAGTTCCACCCCTGGAACTCCAGGCGCGCGGACGTGGAGATGCCCGACGAGTGGCGCATCGATCTCGATCCCATGCCGGACTGCCCGTTCGATCGGGTTCGCCGAGTCGCCGGCGTCGCCGCCGAGGTCCTCGAAGACCTGGGTGCGACGGGCTGGCCGAAAACATCTGGCGGACATGGGCTTCACATCTACGTGCGGATTGCGCCGGAGTACGGATTCAAGGATGTTCGACGCGCTGCGCTCGCGTTCGCCCGTGAGGTGGAACGCCGCGCCCCCGACGACGTGACGACGGTGTGGTGGCGCAAGGACCGCGATCCGACGAAGCTGTTCGTCGACTACAACCAGAACGCGCGGGACCACACCATTGCCAGCGCCTACTCGGTGCGAGGCAATCAGCAAGCGACGGTGTCGACGCCGATTTCCTGGAACGAGGTTCCGGACGTCGATCCGCGTGACTTCACGATCTTCACTGTGCCGGACAGGTTCGCGAAACTCGGCGACCTGCACGACGGCATCGACGAGGCGGTGTTCTCGCTCGATCCGTTGCTGGAATGGGCGGAGCGGGACGAGCGGGAAGGGCTGACGGAACCCGAGGAGTAACCGATTCGAGTCGTCATCGTTATCCGTGATCGGTTAATGGCTTCGTAAAGCAGACCGATAGGACGGGTAGACGAGACGGCGCCCGGTTGTCTTGGGACGAGGAGTGTTCATGATCGCCGCACGGTCTGCCGTCGTCGTTGCCGCTGTGGCTGCTGTTCTGGCCGTGAGCGGCTGCAGTAGCGAGGAGCCGGATGGCGCTGCAGCGTCGGAAACGACGAGCGTAGCGCCCCAGTCGACGTCGGAACAGCCGACGTCGGAACAGCCGACGTCGGAACAGCCGACGTCCGACCAGCCGACGTCCGATCAGCCGCCGTCCGGACCTGCGCAGCCCGAGCAGGAGATCGTCATCGTTCCCACGGCGCCTGCCCCGGAGGAAGCGTCGGATCTGTTCCCGTGGAATCAGCCCCGACCGAGCCTGGATTCCGGCAATGTCGACCCGGCACTGTTCGCGACCGATCTCGGCCGGTACAACTTCACCACCCCGTCGGGAAATATTCAGTGCGGGATCTGGGCCGGGGGATCACCCGCAGGCCAGGTCGGTTGTCAGGCCAAGACGAGTGTCGCGCCGTTCGAAGGCCGCACATGCACCAATGCCGAGAACGACAAGTACGCAGTGCGGGTCAACGACGGTGGGGCGCAACACATCTGCACGACGCAAGGGATCTACACGGCCGACGAACCTCGAGTGCTCGAATACGGTCAGGTGTTGTCCGCGGTCGGCGTGGTGTGCGAATCCGACGAGATGTTCGGCGTCACCTGCTGGGGAACCGAAGGCGCGTTCATGTTCGCGCGTGACTGGAACGAGAGCTGGAGCTAACGGCGTAGCGATTCCACGGCGCCCCGGACGGCGTCGAGGTGCGCGGCCATGGCCTCGGCGGCCTTCTCGTAGCTGCCGGACCGAATGCCCTCGACGATGAGGTCGTGTTCGGTGTTGGACTTCTGCTGGCGTCGGGCGACGAGGTTGAGCGTCTCCGATTGGCGGGTGAGCGCGCCGCGGATGTCGACGATGATCGCTTCGAACACGCGGTTCTTGCTGGCTCGGGCGATGGCGGTGTGGAATTGGCCGTCGAGCAGTACCCAGGCGTGGTGGTCGTCCTCGCTTCGCATTTCGTCGGTGAGCCCTTCGAGGACGGCCAGGTCTTCGTCGGTTCGGCGCTCGGCTGCCCAGCCGGCCGACGGGATTTCGACGTGGGGGCGGGCTTCCATCAGTTCGCGGGCGTCGTAGTTGCCGATGTCGAGATCGCCGGTGACGCGATCTCGGGTGACGAAAGTGCCTCGGCCCGTTTTGGTTTCGGTGAGTCCGAGTGCATTGCACGATCGAAGTGCCTCGCGGATCACGGATCGGCTGACGGCGTATCGGGTGGCCAGTGCGCTCTCGGCGGGAAGTCGTTCGCCGATGGCGATGTGGCCGGCGACGATCGCGTCGCGGATGTCGGCGAAGACTGCTTCTGCCGCGCTCAGTCTCGTTGCGGTCGGCTGACTGACCGCCCAGCTGTCCGACAGGTTCATGTCTGAATAGTCCTCTTCCTGCGGCGGGCGAGTCAAGGTGACGGTTGACGGGCGGACGTGTCTTGGTTCACACTCTAACCTGTCAGACAGCCGGACAGCCGGACATCAGAAGGAGCAGGACGTGGTGGAGACTCGAATCGAGAAGGACCTTCTCGGTGAACGCGAGATACCCGCGGAGGCGTACTGGGGCATACACACCCTGCGCGCCCTGGAGAACTTCCCCATCACGGGCCGTTCGATCGGTACCAACGCTCATCTGATCCGCGGCCTGGCCGCCGTGAAATGGGCCGCGGCCTCCGCCAACGAGGATCTGGGGATTCTCGACGCCACCCGAAGCGACGCGATCCGTCGGGCATGCGACGAGATTCTGGGCGGGCAGTGGCACGACGAGTTCGTCGTGGATGTCGTTCAGGGCGGCGCGGGCACCTCGACCAACATGAACGCCAACGAGGTGATCGCCAACCGTGCGCTCGAGATCCTCGGTCATGCGCACGGTGACTACAGCCACCTGCACCCCAACGAGCACGTCAACGCAAGTCAGTCCACCAACGACGTGTACCCGACGGCCGTGAACATCGCGACGATCTACGCGGCGCACGAGCTGATCGAGTCCATGAAATTCCTGCGCGACGCGTTCCGCCGCAAGGCATCCGAGTTCGCCACCGTCGTGAAGATGGGACGTACGCAGTTGCAGGACGCGGTGCCGATGACTCTCGGGCAGGAGTTCGGAACGTACGCGATCATGATCGACGAGGACTGCTCGCGGCTGGAGGAAGCCGCGCTGCTGGTGCACGAGATCAATCTCGGTGCAACGGCCATCGGTACCGGTCTCAATGCCCCCGACGGATACACCGCGGCTGCATGCGAGCATCTGCGCACCAAGACAGGACTTCCGCTGGTCACGGCGACCGATCTGATCGAGGCGACGCAGGACGTGGGTCAGTTCGTGCACCTGTCGGGTGTGCTCAAGCGGATCGCGGTGAAGCTGTCCAAGATCTGCAACGACCTGCGGCTGCTGTCCTCGGGTCCTCGGGCCGGCCTGAACGAGATCAATCTGCCTCCGATGCAGGCGGGTTCGTCGATCATGCCGGGCAAGGTCAACCCGGTGATTCCCGAGGTGCTCAACCAAGTGGCCTACGAGGTGATCGGCCACGACGTCACCATCACCATGGCCGCCGAGGCGGGGCAACTGCAGCTCAACGCCTTCGAGCCGATCATCGTGAAGTCGCTGTCCGAAGGCATGGCCCATCTCGGCGCAGCCTGCCGTACCGTCGCGACCCGATGCGTGGACGGCATCACCGCCAACGCCGATCTGCTGCGCGCGCGTGTGGAGAACTCCATCGGTCTCGTCACCGCGCTGAGCCCGTACCTCGGTTACGCCGAGTCCACGACGATCGCCCAGGAGGCGTTGGTCAGTGGCCGCAATGTCGTCGACCTCGTGCTCGAGAAGAAGCTACTGGCCCGTGAAGAACTGGATCGTCTGCTCAGCCCGCAACATCTCGCCAATCTCCGCGTCGCGCCTGCACCGCACGCCGATGCCCCCGAAACTTCGACAAGGTAGCCGCACATGACAGTCGACACTCGACATTCGGAAGACCTCGGATACCGTAAAGCTCTGGTACCGAGACAGATTCAGATGATCGCCATCGGAGGTGCGATCGGAACCGGCCTCTTCATGGGCGCAGGCGGACGGTTGCACGATTCCGGTCCGGCCCTGGTGCTCGTCTATGCCCTCTGCGGGTTCTTCGCTTTCCTGATCCTCCGCGCGCTCGGCGAACTGGTGATGCACCGACCGTCGTCGGGAAGCTTCGTGTCCTACGCACGCGAATTCTTCGGGGAGAAGATGGCGTTCGCGGCCGGCTGGCTGTACTGGATGAACTGGGCCATGACGGCCGTGGTCGACGTGACAGCGGTTGCGCTGTACATGAATTTCTTCAAGAAGTACTGGGCGCCACTCGGAGATGTGGATCAGTGGGTCTTCGCGCTGATCGGCCTGGTTCTCGTACTCGGTCTGAATCTGGTGTCGGTCAAGGTCTTCGGAGAGCTCGAGTTCTGGTTCGCGCTCATCAAGGTTCTCGCCTTGGTCACCTTCCTGGTCGTCGGCGTGTACTACGTCATCTTCGGAACTCCCATCGACGGTCAGGCTCCCGGCTTGTCGGTCATCACCGACAACGGCGGACTGATCCCCAACGGGCTGCTGCCCGCGATCGTCGTGGTGCAGGGCGTCGTGTTCGCGTATGCGTCGATCGAGCTCGTCGGCACCGCGGCGGGAGAGACCGCGAACCCGGAGAAGGTCATACCCAAGGCGATCAACACGGTGATCGTTCGGATCCTGGTGTTCTACGTGGGTTCGGTGCTACTGCTGTCGCTTCTGTTGCCGTACAGCGCATATCACGCCGGGGAAAGTCCGTTCGTCACGTTCTTCGGCGCGATCGACGTGCAAGGCGCCGACGCCATCATGAACCTCGTGGTGCTCACCGCAGCACTGTCCTCGCTGAACGCCGGGCTGTATTCGACGGGCCGCATCCTCCACTCGATGGCCGTCGCCGGATCCGCACCGAAGTTCGCGGCTCGGATGAACAAGGCCGGAGTTCCCTACGGCGGAATCGCTCTGACAGCGTTGGTGGCGCTCGCCGGCGTCGGACTCAACGCTGCAGTACCGGCACAGGCGTTCGAGATCGTGTTGAACTTCGCGGCCCTCGGTATCATCAGCGCATGGGCGGTGATCATTCTGTGTCAACTGAAGCTGTGGTCGCGCTCTCGCTCGGGAGACCTCGCCCGGCCGAAGTTCCGGATGTTCGGCGCTCCCTACACCGGTATCGCGACGTTGGTCTTCCTCCTCGCCGTGTTGATTCTGATGGCGTTCGACAAGCCGGTCGGTACCTGGACCATCGCGTCGATCCTGATCATCGCACCGTTGCTCGTCGGCGGATGGTTCCTGTGCCGCAACCGGATTGCCGCAGTGGCCGAAGAACGAGAGGGATGACGGCTTGTCTCACATTGCCCTGCTGACAACAGGCGGAACCATCGGGAGCAGCCGCGACGAGGACGGCATCTCGAGGCCCGGCTCCGTGGGTTTCGACCTGCCGGGCGAAGTAAGGGTCCGCACCCTGATGTCCAAGGACAGCTCGGCGTTCGACTTCGCGGACCTGGACCGCATCGTCGACGCCGTGTTCGACGAGCTCGACGACCCGGCCTGCCTAGGTGTGGTGGTGCTGCACGGCACGGACACGATGGAAGAGTCCTCGCTGTTGGTGGATCTGTTCCACGGTGACCCGAGGCCCGTGGTGTTCACCGGTGCACAGCGCACGTCCGACCACGCGGACGCGGACGGTCCGGGCAACGTCGCCGCGGCCGTCGACGCCGTTCTCGACGAGGCGAACCGTGGCCGCGGTGTACTCGTCGTGTTCGGTGGACGGACGCTGCCTGCGCGGGGATTGTCCAAGTGGCACACAACGGAACTCGACGCATTCGTCAGCTCCGGTGAGCCGCGAGATGTCGTGCCTCGGACTCCGATCTCCGGTGTCCGCGTGGACATCGTGGCGCTGTACCCCGGCGCCGACGCGGTGGCCATCGACGCCTTCGTCTCCGCGGGCGCTCAGGGCATCGTGCTCGAGGCCACCGGGTCCGGGAACACCAATCCGTCCGTCGTGGCGGCGGTGAAGAGCGCGGGTGTACCGGTCGTCGTCACCACTCGCGTGCCCGTCGGGACCATCGAGCCCACGTACGGCGGTGGCGGCGGCGGAGCGGATCTCGTGGACGCCGGGGCCGTGTTCTCGCCGTTGCTACGCGCAGGCCAGGCGCGGGTGGTGCTCGCGGTACAGATCGCTACAGCTCCGACTCGCCCCAGGTCGTGACGTTCACGGTGTCTCCGACGGACAGCGTGCCGCCGTCGACCACGCTGAATTTCGCGCCGAAGGCAACGCCCTTCTGCCTTGCCTTGCGGTACGTGCCGAGGGTTTTCAGTGGTTCGCGTCCGTCTCGCACTCCGCGCGCCTGGTCGACGGTGGTGACGGGGCAGCGGATCGCGAGTTTGGTGTAGGCGAGCTCTGTCTCTCCGATCGAGATGTCGCGGACAAGATCTTCGGTGTGGGGGTCGTCCCAGCCGGTGACGACGATGTTCGGCCGGAATCGATTCATCGGAAGCGGCGCGTCCATCCGGGTGTTCAATCCGTCCAGGGTGGACTCCGAGAGGATGTGAACGGCGGAGCTGTCCGCGAATGCCGCTGTTCCTGGGGTGATTCCGTCGGTGACGCGGTGAAAGTCGGAGGGGACGGCAACCAGCCGCGACGCCTCGCCGACGACGTCGCTCAACCACGACGCGACGTCGTCGCCCTGATCGATGCCGAGGAACGGCGCACGGAACATGGTGACGTCGATCGGCTGTGACCGTCGATCGATCGTGCAGGTGACCGACCCGAATTCTTCGTGCGTGAGCGTCAGTTCGTCACCGTCGATCGACGGCGTCACCACGGCGAGGACGGGGTCGCTGCGTTGGCTGCGGAACGAGAAGTCGTCGTCGACGATCATGAATTCTCGATCGTGGTCGATCCCGCGAACCGTCATTCGTGCGGTGTCGAGTGACTGCCCGGCACAACCCTTGACCGGGTAGCAGACCAATTCGGACACTGTGGCACTCCGACCTGTGGCACTCACACCGGCGAGGATACTGGGGGCCATGACACGTGCATTGTTGGTAGTCGATGTTCAGAACGATTTCACCGAAGGCGGTGCTCTGGGAGTCGTGGGCGGTGCCGATGTCGCGCGTCGGATCAGCGGGCTTCTCGCGCGGCAGGGCGACGCGTACGACGTCATCGTCGCATCGCGGGACTGGCACGACGCGGACAGTGACAACGGCGGCCACTTCGCCACCGACGAGCAGCCCGACTTCGTGACGACGTGGCCGGTGCACTGTGTTGCGGGCACCGCCGGCGCCGCGTATCACCCGGAGTTCGCGACGGACTCGGTCGACGTGCATGTTCTGAAGGGGCAGGGCGAGCCGTCCTACTCCGCGTTCGAGGGCAGCACCGAGGACGGCACTGCGCTGCGGGACGTGCTGGATGCCAACGAGGTCACCGACATCGACGTCGTCGGGATCGCGACCGACTACTGCGTGCGGGCATCCGCCCTGGACGCGATCCACCATGGATTGGCTGTTCGGATTCTGACCGAGTTCGTTGCAGGGGTCGCGCCGGAGTCCTCCGAGACCGCCCTGAAAGAACTGTCCGACGCCGGTGCCGTGCTGGCCTAGGGCGTGTCGATGGTCGTCGTGATCGAGGTGACCGACGGTGCCGCCGGGGTACTGCCGAACCCGAAGGTGACCGGGGGCGTGACGGGTGTGAGGTGGCCGAGGTCTTCGCCGCGCCAGGATGCGGTGGCGCTGAGAATTCGGTGTTGGTGCTTCGCGCCGTAGTACTCGCGCCTGTCGTTCCCTGCACTGCCGCGGGTGCGTACACCTCGGAGGACCACCCGTGCGATGGGATCGGAGATGCGGCAGAACCACGGTGCCGTGGAGATCGTGGACGGGACCATCGCGAGGAGGGTGCCGAGTGCGGTGGAGCGTCCCGTTCTCAGAGTGAGTCGAAGGTCGTCGGTGTTCACGCTCACCGTGTCGCCGACTCGTGTGAAGCCGACCGGGGTCATTGATACGTCGTCGAACGTGTATGTCGCGGTGACGAATTCGCGCACATCTTCGTCCGGTGCGAGCAGAAGGCGGTGGCCGCCGGAGAACTGGATCATGACGTCGGTGAATTCTCCGAGCGGAGATCGGGTCCAGTGCCCGACGACGATGCGTACGCCCGACGAGGTACCTACTCCGAATATCTCACCGTGAAACCGTGATCTTCCCATCACACCGACTGTAACCCTGCGGCGTTGTTCTGGGTGCATGATGGATTCATGGCGTCCACGCGTTCCGATTCGCAGCAACCCACGATCTTCGTCCTGTTCGGTGCGACAGGCGACCTTGCCAAGCGCATGGTTCTACCGTCGTTCCATCAACTCCATGTCGAAGGACTGCTCCCGGAGGAGTGGCTTCTCGTCGGCAACGGCAGGCACGACACGTCCGACGACGAGTTCCGGGATCACGTGCGCAGTGCGCTCGAGGAGTTCGGCTCCGGGGCGGACGACTGGGATTCGTTCTCCGAGCGAATCCGGTTCGCAGGCAACGGGTTCACCGTGGACGATCCGGGAGATCTCGTCGACGTCGTCGCGAAGGCTCGTGAGGACATCGGCGACGCGCAGCTGGTGCACTACATCGCACTGCCGCCGAGCACGTTCGAGGACTACACGGCCGCGCTGGGTGCGCACGACCTCGCCGACGGCGCACGGGTGGTGTACGAGAAGCCGTTCGGCACGTCGCAGAAGGCATTCGAGCAGCTCGACAAGGCCGTGCACGACGTATTGGACGAGAAGCAGATCTACCGGATCGATCACTTCCTGGGCAAGGAAGCGACGCAGAACTTGCACGTGCTGAGATTCGCGAACGGCATGATCGACGGGATCTGGAACTCCGAGCACGTCGAGCAGGTTCAGATCGACGTACCGGAGACGCTGAACATCGACGACCGCGCCGAGTTCTACGACAGCACCGGTGCCGTGTTGGACATGCTGGTGACGCACTTGTTCCAGGTTGCTGCGGAGGTCGCGATGGAGCCCCCCGCGACGCTCGACGCGGAGGACCTGCAGTCCGCGCGTGAATCCGTCATCGGGTGTTTCAGGCCGATCGACACGTCCGAGGTGGTTCTCGGCCAGTACGACGGGTACCGCGATGTGGAGGGCGTGGCCGAGGATTCCGTCGTGGACACGTTCGTCGCCGCGACGCTGTGGGTGGACACCGACCGATGGCGCGGTGTCCCGTTCCTGCTCCGCACCGGAAAGATGCTCGGGGTCGGGGCCCAGCGTGTGTCGCTGGTGTTCAGGACTCCGGCGAACAGCCCGCTGAAAGATCTGCCCCGCGACGGTGCGGTGTTGTCCTTCGACCTGTCCGGCAACGGCGCGATCGACGTCGCGATGACGGTGAAGGAGCCGGGCCCGGACTTCGACCTGTCCGTCGGCCACCTGTCCCTGCCGCTGCCGTCGGTGCCTGATGCCGAACCGTTGTCCCCCTACTCACGTCTGATCCTCGACGTGCTGAACGGAGACCGGTCGCTGTTCACCCGGCCCGACGGCTTGGCTCACGTGTGGGAGGTCGCGGCGCCGCTGCTGAACGATCCTCCCGAGGTCAAGTCGTACGCACCGGGCTCGATGGGGCCTGACGAGGCCGACGAACTCGCCGCGCCGTGCGGCTGGCTGGTGCACTGACCTCGGTACCGGTGAGGGGTCAGCGCTGGGGCATCAGCATCCACGCTGCGAGGTACACGAGGGCGACGGTGCCGGCGGAGACGAACGCACCGATGACGGTGAGTACTCGGACGAGGTTCGGGTCGATCTCGAAGTATTCGGCGACACCGCCGCACACACCGGCGATCATCTTCTGCGAGTCGGAGCGAACGAATTCCTTGGGGGCGTTGGTGTAAGTCATGACACGAAGTCTGCGCGACGTCAGGGCCCCGGCGCATCGGGAACAACCCCCATCTCGACCCTGATTCGTAGCGCATGCCCGCCGTTCTCGGGGTGAACCGCGTCTGTCGTTCACCGAAGTGTCACCGGTTCGTTTCCGTATCCGGCTAGCTTCTGCGGTCATGACGCAAGATTTCAGCCTCCTCGGCGACCTGGCCACGGCGGTCGACCTGACGGACACCTCCGGGTTCGTCGTGGACGACAACGACGACGACGATCCCGTTCTCCTGACCGTCCCCGACGGTCGGATCGTCGACACCTGGCGTGAGGACTACCCGTACTCGGAGCGGATGACGCGGGCCGAGTACGACCTCCAGAAGCGGTTGTTGCAGATCGAGCTGCTGAAGCTGCAGATGTGGATCAAGGACACCGGCCAGCGTCACGTCATCGTCTTCGAGGGACGCGACGCCGCGGGCAAGGGCGGCACCATCAAGCGATTCATGGAGCACATGAATCCCCGAGGCGCACGCGTCGTCGCGCTGGAGAAGCCGTCGGTTCGGGAGTCCACGGAGTGGTACTTCCAGAGGTACATTCAGCATCTGCCTGCCGCGGGCGAGATCGTGATGTTCGACCGGTCCTGGTACAACCGTGCAGGCGTCGAGCGCGTCATGGGCTTCTGCACCGAGGACCAGCACGCTCGATTCGTCCGTCAGGCACCGCTGTTCGAGCAGATGCTCGTCGACGACGGGGTCAGTCTCACCAAGTTCTGGTTCTCTGTGTCGCAGCTCGAGCAGCGCACTCGGTTCGCCATCCGTCAGGTCGATCCCGTTCGCCAGTGGAAGCTCTCGCCGATGGATCTCGCGTCGTTGGACAAATGGGATGCGTACACCGCTGCGAAGGAAGAGAACTTCAGGGCCACCGACACCGACGTCGCACCGTGGACCGTCGTCAAGAGCAACGACAAGAAGCGCGCTCGGATCAACGCGATGCGGTTCATCCTCAACAAGTACGACTACGCCAACAAGGATCCCGAAATCGTCGGCGAAACCGACCCATTGCTCGTCGGCCGGGCTCGCGACGTGATCGGCGAGTGAAAGCGCCAGGTCAAACAAGTAATCGAGCTGTTACGGTGCCGAGGCGTTACCAAGTTTGTTTCTGGATTTAACGGGGTCGGAGCCGAGACCGCCCGTTAATGCGGTAAAAACGTACATGGGTCGTGATCGATCGGCTCGTTTCCAAATTCAAGGAGATCTCATGGGTTCTGCAGCAGGCTTCATCGGTGACATCGTCAGCGGCGTGTACGACGGCATCGTCGACGCCATCGTCGATCAGATCGTCGGCGTTCTGACCTCGGGCAGCGCAGCCTGATCGGTTGAATCACACGCGGTGTCGGGGGCCGCGGTGATTCGATATTTATCAGTGAAAACAAGATTCCTGTTTACTGTCGATTTGAATGCATTCGGTTTTTTATCGTTGCGGCTGTAGCCAATTCGATATTCGGTTGGTAGGAATGTATTCGGAAGTGATCGTTTCGTAACTTTCACATTCCGGGTACCTGACCTCGAATCGAAGGAGCTCAAAGGATGTCCATCAAGCCGTCGAACAAGATCGAACTTTCCGAACTTCTCGGCCTCCTGGCCCTCCTCTCCACGGGCAGCTCGGACAGCGGATCGAGCGAGGCAACCATTCCTGGTACGCCTCCCGTCAGCTGATCCACCGACCGCACACCGCGGTCCACGCGAACCTCGACGTCAGCCCGAACCGTGACCCGGTTCGGGCTGACGTCTTTTTCGTCCTTCCCGGCCTCGCTTTCCTTGCATAAAAGTCCTGATGAAGGTTTCGAGTGTCGTTCGAATTATTTGATCCGGTAAACATTCATTCGAACGACGCAATTGCGATCTCTTCGCTTTCCTCACGGCCATCCTGGTTGATAGAACTTTCCTCAGCCCGCCCATTCGTGGCATGGCCTTCCCCCTCAAGGAGATCCTCATGCTTGCTGCACTTCTTTCCCTCCTCGCCACCGGTAGCGCCGGAAGCTCCGAAGGCGCCGACACCGACGGTGGGCTGCTCACGGTGATCGGTGGACTGCTCGGAGGACTGCTGGGCGGCTGACCCACGCGTCGAGGTACACGAACAGCCGGCTCGCGTCACGCGAGCCGGCTGTTCGACTGTCCGGGGCCTAAGGTGTCGGCGTGGAGACAGTGCCGATTCAGATGCCCGACGGGACGAGCATCCCGGTTCGCTTGTTCGAGGCCGAGACTCCGAGGTCCGACCTGCCGGTCATCGTCGTGCTGCCCGGCCTCGGCATTCCGGGCGGGTACTACGCGCTGTTCGCGCAGGCTCTGACGGAGCGGGGTTTCCATGTGGCGACGGCCGACCTTCGCGGCCAGGGGGACAGCCGACCGAAGCCGAGCGGAGTCAGCACGTACGGCTATCAGGAACTCGTCTCGGTGGATTTTCCCGCAATCTTCGAGGTGGTTCGGGAACGGTTTCCCGACGCCACGCCGTACGCGCTCGGTCACAGCATGGGTGGCCAGCTCAGCTCCCTCTATGCGTCGAGAATCCGGGGGCGGCTCGGTGGGTTGATCCTCGTTGCATCCGGATCGCCGTTCCATCGCGGGTTCGGTGTGGCCCGCGGGGCGTCGCTGTTCCTCGGGGCAGCGGCGATGTCGTTGACCAGCAACATCGCCGGGTTCTGGCCGGGTGATCGCATCGACGTCGGCGGGTTCGGGCGCCAGTCGAAGGTGCTCATCGAGGACTGGTCGAGGTTCGCCCGCACCGGTCGGATCGAACCGACCGGCGCGGACATCGACTACGAGGAACGCATTGCCCGGTTGACGCTTCCCATCCTCGCGGTGACGCTCGCAGGCGACGATCTTGCACCGCGCGCGTCCATGGCCAACCTGCTGAAGAAGTTCCCGCGCGCGGAGGTCACCACGCGGCACCTCTCGTCGCCGCGCGGACACAACGAATGGATCCGGCAGCCGGCGACCGTCGTCGCGGAGATCGAGGCTTGGTTCAGTCGCTGAGGGTGTTCCACAGGAATCGGTACGTCAGCGCGGTCTTGAATGCGAGTTGCGCGTTGTCGGCTGCGCCGCCGTGCCCGCCTTCGATGTTCTCGAAGTAGCGGACGGTGTGCCCTGTTTCTTCGAGCCGAGCCGCCATCTTGCGAGCATGACCCGGATGGACTCGGTCGTCGCGGGTGGAGGTCGCGATCAGGATGGGCGGGTACGTTTTCTCTGCAGGCCCGACGACGTTCTGGTACGGCGAGTACTCGGAGATGAACGCCCACTCGTCCGGGTCGTCGGGGTTTCCGTACTCCGCGACCCACGACGCCCCGGCCAGCAGCAGGTGGTAGCGCTTCATGTCGAGAAGCGGAACCTGGCAGACGATCGCACCGAACAACTCGGGGTACTTGGTGACCATGATGCCCATCAGCAGGCCGCCGTTGCTTCCGCCCTGTGCACCCAGCTGACTCGGCGTCGTGATTCCCCGGTCGACGAGGTCGCGGGCCACGGCGGCGAAGTCCTCGTGCACCTTGTGGCGCCCCGCGCGGAGAACCTGTGTGTGCCAGTCCGGCCCGTACTCACCGCCGCCACGGATGTTGGCGACGACGTAGGTGCCGCCCTTCTCCAGCCAGGCCGACCCGGTCGCTCCGCTGTACGACGGGGTCAGCGAGATCTCGAAGCCGCCGTAGCCGTAGAGCAGGGTCGGGGCCGGGGAGCCGTCGGCGGGCTCCTTCCGGACGACGAAGTACGGGATCGCGGTGCCGTCGAGTGAGGTCGCGAAATGCTGTGCGACGGTGAGTCCTTCGGTGTCGAAGAACGACGGCGCTTGCTTGAGTGCCTCGACGCCGCCGCCGACGGTTCCGAACAGCAGCGTGGCGGGAGTGAGATATCCGCTCGACGACAGGAAGAACTCGTCGCCGTTCTCTTCGCCGTCGGTGCCGGCGATCTCGATCGACGTCAGTTCCGGCAGGCCGGTGAGTGGCGTGTCGCTCCATCCGTCGGCGCTCGGGGTGTAGATGCCGATTTCGGTGGCGACGTCGACGAGGGTGACGACGAGCAGGTGGTTCTCGGTCCACGCCCACTGGTGCAGCGACCGATGGGCGTCGGGCCGGAAGAGGACCGTGATGTCTCGGCTGCCACCGACGAAGTCGTCGAAGTTCGTCGCGAGCAGGGCGCCCGACGGGTACGTCACGTCGCCGACGGTCCACTCGGTCATCGTGCGGATCAGAAGCCACTGCTTGTGCACCGAAGTGGTTGCGTCGGTAGGGGTCTCGACGAGCGTGAGTGCGTCCCCCTCGAGGAGGTACAGCTCCGCGTTGTAGAAGTCGGTGGCTCGCTGAACGAAGTCGCGTTCGAAACCGGGCGTCCTGTCGTGCCACGCCGAGATCGAGATGTCCGACGCCTCGCCCTCGAAGACCGTCGTCGCCTCGGCCAGGGGAGTGCCACGGTGCCAGCGCTTGGCGATCCGCGGATAGCCCGAGTCGGTCAGGGAACCGTCGCCGAAATCGGTTCCGACGTAGACGGTGTCCGCGTCCATGTACCCGACGTCGGTCTTGGCTTCCGGAACGAAGAACCCGTCGTCGCGAAAAGTCCTCGACTCCAGATCGAACTCGCGCACGACGGTGGCGTCGGCGCCGCCCCGGGACATCGTCACCAGCGCGATCTTCTGATCGGGACGCAGAACCTGTGCGCCGCTCCACACCCAGTTCTCGCTCTCCGCGGCGGCCACGGCGTCGAGATCGAGGAGAACGTCCCACGCGGGCTCGTCCTTGCGATATTCGTCCATCGTCGTGCGACGCCAGATACCTCGGACGTGGGATGCGTCGCGCCAGAAGTTGTAGAGGTACTCACCGCGTCGGCGTGCGTACGGAATCCGCGCGTCGGTGTCCAGGACCTCGAGGATCCGTGCTTCGGTGGCGTCGAACTCGTCTCCGGCGAGTGCTGCGGTGGTCGCGGCGTTGCGGGTGCGGACCCAGTCGAGGGCCTCGTCGGCGGTGACTTCTTCGAGCCAGAGGTACGGATCGATCGCGTTGCTCATGCCCTATTTCTACCGTCTGCGAGTACTGTCCGTAGGTCATGGCCGGCCATGCGCTGACGTTCGCACTCGTGGGTCTCGTCGTCATGGTGTGGCCGTGGTCGGTGGTACCCGCGTTTCTGCTCGCGGCCACCGACAACGGTCCGAGAAAGCTTGTCGCGTACGTCCTCGGGTACGTCCTGGCCCTCGCCCTCGTGATGGTCCTTGCGGCAACTCTGCTGCCGCCGGGGCCGCGGGCGAAGTCGACGTCTCACGCCCTTTCCTGGTTCGAGCTCGCCGTCGGCCTCGTTCTGGCGTTGTTCGTCCTGGTTCTGTGGATCCGTGGGCGGCGCACGGCGGGGCAGCATCGAGTACGGCGTCGACCTGCTCGGTATCGACCACATCGGAATCGGCTCGGACTACTCGTTCGATCACGAGGATTTCAATCTGGAACTCGCGACGCATCCCGAGGCGTTCTCGGAGGAGTACACCAAGTACGGGATGCTGCAGTGGGTGCCGCCGGAGGACGTCGTGACGCTGCCTGCTGTGCTGCGTGATCGAGGGTTCGACGAGGCGTCGATCGCCGCCGTGTACGGAGGAAACTTCGCGCGGGTCGCCGCCCGGAGCCGTGCTACCGGCCGGTAACCGGACCGTCTGGAGACAGTGATACACGACGGGACTATCCTGGGGAATCGTGACCTCACACTATGACGTCGTTGTCCTCGGAGCCGGTCCCGGTGGGTACGTCGCTGCTATCCGCGCGGCACAACTCGGACTGAGCACTGCCATCATCGAGCAGAAGTACTGGGGCGGTGTCTGCCTGAACGTCGGCTGCATCCCCTCGAAGGCTCTTCTCCGCAACGCCGAGCTGGCGCACCTCTTCACCAAAGAGGCGAAGCTGTTCGGCATCTCCGGTGAAGCGTCCTTCGACTTCGGCGCAGCGTTCGATCGCAGCCGCAAGGTTGCCGAGGGCCGCGTCAAGGGAATCCACTTCTTGATGAAGAAGAACAAGATCCCCGAGTACGACGGCAAGGGCACGTTCACCGACGCCAACACCATCGAGGTCGAGCTCACCAAGGGCGGCACCGAGACCATCACGTTCGACAACGCCATCATCTCGACCGGCAGCACCACCAAGTTGCTGCCAGGTACCGAGCTGAGCAAGAACGTCGTGACGTACGAAGAGCAGATCATGACGAAGGAGCTCCCGGGCTCCATCCTCATCGTCGGCGCGGGCGCCATCGGCATGGAATTCGGCTACGTCCTCAAGAACTACGGTGTCGACGTCACCATCGTCGAGTACCTCGATCGCGCGCTGCCGAACGAGGACAAGGACGTCTCGAAGGAAATCGAGAAGCAGTACAAGAAGCTTGGCGTCAAGGTCATCACCGGCGCAGGCGTGCAGAGCATCGACGACGACGGCTCCAAGGTCACCGTCGAGATCAAGCACAACAAGTCCGGTGAGAGCGAAACCTTCACCGTCGACAAGGTCATGCAGTCCGTCGGGTTCGCACCCCGCGTCGAAGGCTTCGGCCTCGAGAAGACCGGCGTCGAGCTCACCGACCGCGGCGCCATCGGCATCACCAACACGATGCAGACCAACGTCCCGCACATCTACGCCATCGGCGACGTGACCGCGAAGCTGCAGCTCGCGCACGTCGCCGAGGCTCAGGCTGTCGTCGCTGCGGAGACCATCGGCGGTGCCGAGACACTCCCGATCGACGATTACCGCATGATGCCGCGCGCGACGTTCTGCCAGCCTCAGGTCGCCAGCTTCGGTCTCACCGAAGACCAGGCCCGCGAAGAGGCTCAGGCTCGTGGCTCGGACATCAAGGTCGCGAACTTCCCGTTCGCAGCCAACGGCAAGGCACACGGTCTCGGCGACGCCACCGGCTTCGTCAAGCTCATCGCCGACACCGAGCACGGCGAACTGCTCGGTGGCCACCTCATCGGCCCCGACGTTTCCGAGCTGCTGCCGGAACTGACGCTCGCGCAGAAGTGGGACCTGACGGTCAACGAGTTGGCTCGCAACGTGCACACGCACCCGACCCTGTCGGAAGCGCTGCAGGAAGCCATCCACGGCCTCGCCGGGCACATGATCAACTTCTGATCCAGCTTCACCGAAGAACATCCGCCCACAGCCTCGGCCGTGGGCGGATGTTCTCGTTTCTTCGGTCGGAGCTCCTCGGACGAAGGCTCAGAAATCGCGCTCGATGCGAAGGGTGCCGATGGTGGTGGCCAAGCCGTCGTATTGGCTTACGAGCAACAGGAATTCGATGAGTTGGCGTTCGTCGAATTCCTGGGCCAGAAGGGTCCAGGTCGGGTCGGACAGGTTCTTGGTCTTCATAAGTTCGTCGGTTGCCGTCAGGATGGTTCGGTACCGAGGAGTCAATCCCGGGGACTCCGGCCCCTCTTTCACCTGTGCGAGAAGCTCTTTCGTCACACCGAATCGGCGTCCGATGCGGCTGTGGTGGTCCATCTCGTAGCCGCAGTCCCGTAGGTGAGCGACGCGGTTGATGACCAGTTCGGTCTCCTTCTTGGAGATGCGGCCACCCGGCATCAAGCGCCCGCTGAAGAACAGCCATCCCCGGAACAGGCCTTTGTTGCGGCCGAGGGTGCTGAACAGGTGAGCGTCGGGTGTGCCTGCGACTTTGGAGAGAATCCGACACAACGCCCAGTTGATCGGGCCCAGCTCCTTGAACGTGCCTGTCGGAATTCGAGGTGTGGAGAGGCGGGGTGTCGTCACCGGACCGACGCTACCGCCCGACCCCCACCCCGCACCAGGTAACGCGAGTCGTCGGCGTGGAACGAGTCAGGACTTCCGCCAATGGTCGAAGCGTTCCTTGATGTCCGACGCCACGTCGCCGATTCCGTTTCCGACGGCGTCGACGGCACCGGTGAAACCGCCGCCGAGATCCCGGATCGTCTTGATCAAGGGGTCTTCCGACTCGTCGAAGTTCTGCTTGTAGGTTCTGGCGGCGTTCTTGAATTCCTCCGACGCCTTGGCTCGGTGGTCCTGAGATTTCAGCGGGTACTCGCCGCGGAGCACGGCGGCATACTCCCCGCTGTCCACCCACTTCTTCAGCTCCGCAGCGCGTAGTACCGAGAACGGGTGGGACAGCAGTTCGATGTTGAGGAGTTTGAGGACGCCGTCGCGTAGGTCGCCGCTGGACTCGTACTCGGCGGCCTGCGCGAGGAACGCGTCGACGTCGATTTCGCTGATGCGGGCACCGCCTGCCAGCTTGAGTTGCACGCGGATGGCGGTGTGGACGTCCTGGCCGCACAGCAGACCGGCGCGGTCACCCGAAAGTTCGGATTTGCGTTGCCATTCCATCAAGCCTGCGATGATCGCCCGCAGTGCCCAGCCGCCGACGGGTACCCAGCCGATGGTTCCGGCGAGTCGCATGAGGTGCATCAGAACGGTCCGGTAGACCGCGTGCCCGGACAGTGCGTGCCCCAGCTCGTGACCGACGACGAATCTCTGTTCCTCGTACGTCATGATGTCCAGCAGGCCGGTGGTCACGACGATGAACGGGCGGTCCATTCCGATCGTGAACGCGTTGACCACGGGTGACTGCATGACGAACAGCTCGGGCGTCTGATCCGCGCCGAGAATGCTCACGCAGTCGGAGCGAAGATCGTTCAGGTCCTTGAACTGTTTGTCGTCGACGCGTACGGCCGTGGCGAGGTACATCAGCCGGTGCTGGCGTTCCCTGAGCAGCCCGGAAAGGGTGCGGAGCACGGTGTCGAAACCCTTCAAGCTGCGCAGGGTCACGAGCGCGGCTCTGTCCGAGGGGTGTTCCCATGCTCGCGAGCTGATGTCCGGAAACTCGATACGGGTGCGGTCCGGTGCGGCAGTCAAGCGGTTCTCCCAGCGTCGAAGATTCGCAGTCCAAAGTATCAGTAAAACGGGCTGCACGGTCTGCCCATCGGCGACGCAAGACAGGCTAACCTTCATTGAACTTTCACTCATCGAGGTACGGAGGAATGCACGATGTCGAGGTCTGATCACCGCGGCGTGGCGGTAGCGGTCGGAATACTGGCTTTCGGTCTCGTGGCGTGCTCGTCGGGCGGCGGAGGATCGGCGAGCGAGTCCGACGGCAGCGCCGACGAACAGGGCACGCGGACCGTCGAGACCGTTCGCGGCAACGTCGAGGTTCCGGACAGTCCGATGCGCATCGTGACGCTCGAGCCGGTCGAGTTGGATACGTCCGTCGCTCTCGGTGTCGTCCCGGTCGGCACCGCTGTTCTCAGCGAAGCGACCGGTGTCCCGGCGTATCTGGGCGACGAGGCCGCGTCGATCGCGACGGTCGGGACCGTCGCCGAGCCGAGGATCGAATCCATCGCTGCGTTGAAGCCGGATCTCATCCTCGGGACCGAGACGAGGCATGCCGAGTACTATGACCAACTCGCGGCCATCGCACCGACGGTGTTCATGGCCTCGCAGTCCGATCCGTGGCAGGACAACGTCGACTTCGTCGGTCGTACGCTGGGCAGGGAGGACGACGCGCAGGCCCTGCTCGGCGAATATCGAGACCGCTGCTCCGACATCGCAACTCGATTCGACACCGAAGGTCGCACCGCGCAACTGATCCGGCCTCGGGACGACGTGCTCACGCTGTACGGTCCGCTGTCCTTCGCCGGCAGCACGCTGGAATGCGCAGGCTTCACCACACCGCCGCGGCCGGAATGGGCCGACGAGATCTCCGTCGACCTGTCTCCCGAACTCGTCACCGAGGCGCGCGCCGACGTCATCGTCGTCACCGCGACCGATCCGTCCGACCCGGCGGCGATCCCCGCCGCGATCACGGCGAACCCAGGAGCACTGCCGAACCCGCAGGCCGTCGATCAGTCCTACTGGATCACCGGCGTCGGACCGAAGGGCGGACAAGCAGTCCTCGACGACATCGAACGCATTCTCTCGCAGCCGAACTGAGACGTATCACGTGTAGGGGTACGGCAGGTCGGTGTCGACGTTCTCGTCGACGTGGACCTGCCGCCCCAGCTGTGGGAATGCCCGCTGCGCGCACGAGGTGCGTTCGCACACCTTGCATCCCGGGCCGATGGGCACCGCGGCGGCGCCGGAGTCCAGCGGCAACCCGTCCGCGTAGACGACTCGGCTCGCGTACGCGATGTCGCAGCCGAGCCCGATGGCGAAGTGCTTGCGGGGTGAGCGAAACCCGAGCCCACCGCTCTCGGTGGTGCGGGCGATCCACAGATAACTGCGGTCGTCGGGCATCGTCGCGACCTGGGTGAGAATTCTCCCGGACGCCGCGAACGCGTCGTGAACCACCCACAGCGGGCAGCTTCCGCCGACCCGGGAGAAGTGAAATGCGGTAGCGGACTGGCGCTTCGAGATGTTCCCGGCGCGATCGGTGCGGACGAAGAAGAACGGGACGCCTTTGGCGCCGCGTCGTTGCAGAGTCGAGAGTCGATGGCAGACGGTCTCGAATCCCACTTCGAACGTCAGCGACAGCAACTCGATGTCGTAGCGCACCGACTCCGCCGCGTCCAGAAAAGTCTCGTAGGGGAGCAGGAGCGCACCTGCGAAGTAATGGGCGAGACCCACTCGGGCGAGCTCGCGTGCGGGTGCGCTCAACGACGAATCGGCGTCGACGAGAGCATCGATCATCGTGGCCTGCGACAGAAACGCCAGTTGAGTGGCGATCTGGTACGCCCGCTGGCCCGCGGTCAATCGCCTGGCGAGAGTGAGCCTTCCCTGCGAGTAGATGCGCTTGGGGCCCAGCTGTCCCTTGGGGCCCAGCCGTCCTTTGGGTCCCAGCCGTCCATCGCCGTCGTCCTCGATGTCGACGGTGACGCCGTAGTTCGCCTCGATGACACGGGCCAGCTGCAGATCGAGAGCGCCGATGGTCAAGCCCTCGCGTGCGAACAATTCCTCGGCCGCGAGGTCCAGCTCCGGTATGTGATTGCGCCGATCGTAGAAGAAATCGCGCACCTCCTCGTAGGGCATCGGCGAACCGTCGACGGGCAGATCGGTGCCCCGGCCGTCGACACCCGCGGTGAGACGTTCCAATCGATCCGTCGTGGCGTGCAAACGCCGATGCAGACCGACGAGTGTGCGGCCGATGTCCGGCATCCGCGACACCAACTCCTGCACTTCCGACATGGAGACTTCACCGTCGTCCGAGGTCTCGGCGAGCACGTCGTGCAGATCGGCGACCAACCTGGCGTCGGTGTCGGTGGCGAAGAACGTGGGATCCAGGTCGAACGTGCTGTTCAGGCGCAGCAGGACCGGCACGGTGAGCGGACGCTGATCGTTCTCGAGCTGATTCAGATAACTCGGCGACAGCTCGAGCGTCCTGGCCAGGGCGAGCTGAGTCAACCCGCGGTCGGCGCGCAACCGTCGCAGGCGACTGCCGGCGTAGATCTTCTGCACTGCGACCTCCTCGTGCTGGAGAGAGTATCCGACGGGCATTCGCAACATTCGCAAATTTGCACCCTGCGCATCGCAAAAATAGGCACGGGCCACACCTTTCGCAGGTGAGGGCCAGGTGCGTACGTTTGCAAAAGAAGCGTAACCACAGCAGAAGAGGACCAGTCAGTGAAGACCCATCTGGTACGTACCCGTCGATCCGCCGAGGACTTCCCCCGGTCCGAGCACCTGGCGTGGAAAGTCGCGGAGGTGGCGGCCGATGCCGTCCCGGTACCCGAGGACACGACCGACATGATCGTGAACCGCATCATCGACAACGCGTCGGTGGCCGCGGCCTCCCTGGTGCGTCGACCGGTCACGAGTGCGCGCACCCAAGCGCAGGCGCATCCGTACAGCCCCGGTGCGACCGTGTTCGGCGTACCCGGCACGTTCTCACCGGAGTGGGCGGCCTGGGCCAACGGCGTCGCCGTGCGTGAACTCGACTTCCACGACACGTTCCTCGCGGCGGAGTACTCGCACCCCGGCGACAACATTCCGCCGATCCTCGCCGTCGCCCAGCATTCCGGGTGCTCCGGCCGAGACCTGATCCGCGGACTCGCCACCGGCTACGAGATCCAGATCGACCTCGTACGAGCGATCTCGTTGCACGAACACAAGATCGATCACGTCGCCCACCTCGGTCCGTCGGCAGCAGCGGGTATCGGAACGCTCCTCGGACTCGACACCGAGACCATCTACCAAGCCGTCGGCCAGGCACTGCACACCACGACCGCCACCCGTCAGTCACGCAAGGGTGCAATCTCGAGTTGGAAGGCGTACGCGCCGGCTCTGGCCGGAAAGGTCGCCGTCGAAGCCGTCGACCGGGCGCTGCGCGGCGAGGGGGCACCGTCGCCGATCTGGGAGGGCGAGGACGGCGTCATCGCATGGCTTCTCGGTGGACCCGACGCCGAATACCAGGTGCCGTTGCCCGGACCTGGCGAAGCCAAGCGCGCAATTCTCGACAGCTACACCAAGGAGCACTCGGCCGAGTACCAGAGTCAGGCGCCGATCGACCTGGCCCGCCGAATGCGCTCCCGCATCGACGATCTCGACCGGATCGAGACGATCGTGCTGCACACCAGCCACCACACGCACTACGTCATCGGCACCGGGTCGAACGATCCGCAGAAGTTCGATCCCACAGCATCCCGGGAGACGCTCGACCACTCGGTGATGTACATCTTCGCCGTGGCGCTCGAAGACGGCGAGTGGCACCACGAGCGGTCCTACGCTCCCGAGCGTGCGCAGCGACCGGCGACCATCGAACTGTGGAACAAGATCTCGACGGCGGAGGATCCGGAGTGGACCCGCCGGTACCACTCGACCGACCCGGACGAGAAGGCTTTCGGCGCTCGTGCCGAGATCACGCTGAAGGACGGGACCGTCATCGTCGACGAACTCGCGGTCGCCGACGCCCATCCGCTGGGCGCCCGGCCGTTCGCCCGTGAGCAGTACATCGACAAGTTCAGGACACTCGCCGACGGGATCGTGTCTCCCGACGAGCAGGACCGCTTCCTCACCGCTGCGCAGAACGCGCCGACGCTGGCGGCCGGGGAGCTCGACCGACTCACGTTCACGGTCGGCGGCGACGTGCTGGCCCGGGCGCCGAAGACCCCGAAGGGCATCTTCCGATGACCGGCCTCATTGCCGCATCGACGTCGGCGTCGGACAAGCGGGCGGCGTTTCGCGCCGGTCTCGCCTCGGGCACGATCCAGCGGTTGCCCGGTGCCTTCTCGCCTCTCGTCGCGAAACTGGTGCAGGAAATCGGGTTCGAGGGTGTGTACGTCTCCGGTGCAGTGCTGTCCGCGGACCTCGGACTGCCCGACATCGGACTGACGACACTGAGCGAGGTCGCGGGCCGAGGACAGCAGATCGCACGCGTGACCGACCTGCCGGTATTGATCGACGCCGACACGGGCTTCGGTGAACCGATGAGCGCCGCACGCACCGTCACGATGCTCGAGGATGCAGGCATCGCCGGCTGCCACCTCGAGGACCAGGTCAATCCCAAGCGCTGTGGCCACCTGGACGGCAAAGCCGTCGTCGACACCGAGACGATGGTGCAGCGCATCCGGGCCGCGGTGTCCGCGCGGCGCGACCCGAACTTCGTGATCTGCGCGCGCACCGACGCGCGCGCGATCGAGGGAATCGACGCCGCGATCACGCGGGCGAAGGCATACGCCGACGCCGGGGCCGACCTCATCTTCACCGAAGCATTGGCCGACGAGGCCGAGTTCGCCGCGTTCCGCGGTGCCGTCACCACGCCGTTGCTCGCCAACATGACCGAATTCGGCAAATCCGAGCTGATACCGGCACACGTACTCCAGGACCTGGGGTACAACGCGGTCATCTACCCGGTCACGACGCTGCGGCTGGCGATGTTCGCCGTCGAGAACGGGCTACGTGAGATCGCCTCCACCGGAACACAAGCCGCCGACCTGGACCGCATGCAACACCGCAGCCGCCTCTACGAACTGCTCGAGTACGGCCAGTACAACCGATTCGATCGAGGGATCTTCACCTACACGAGGGACGCGAGATGACCTATCCGACAACGAGAGCTGCCCTGGCCGAGACGAAGACGATCCACAAAGGCCTGGCCGGAGTGGTCGTCGACACGACGGCCATCTCCAAGGTGGTCCCGGAGACCAACTCCCTGACCTACCGCGGGTACGCCGTGCAGGACCTCGCGGAGCACTGCAGCTTCGAGGAAGTGGCGTACCTGCTGTGGAACGGCGAGCTACCGACGAACCCGCAACTCGAGCTGTTCTCGCAGCGAGAGCGGGCTCACCGCCGCGCCGACCGATCGTTGTTGTCGCTGGTGGCGAAGATGCCGGACAACTGCCACCCGATGGACGTCGTGCGCACCGCGATCAGTTATCTGGGCGCGGAAGACCCGGCGGAAGAGGACAATTCGGCGTCGGCGAACCTGAACAAGGCGCTTCGGATGACCGCCGTCCTACCGACCATCGTCGCCGCGGATCACCGTCGTCGACGCGGCCTCGATCCGATCGCACCGCACACCCACCTGGGGTTCGCCGAGAACTTCCTGAACATGTGCTTCGGGAGCGTGCCCGACCCGAAGATCGTCGAGGCGTTCGAGGTGTCACTGATCCTGTACGCGGAGCACAGCTTCAATGCGTCGACGTTCGCAGCCCGAGTCGTGACCTCGACACTGTCGGACATCTACAGTGCCGTCACCGCGGCGATAGGCGCATTGAAGGGAACGTTGCACGGCGGGGCCAACGAAGCGGTCATGCACGCCATGCTCGACATCGGCGAACCGCACTTGGCGAGGCAGTGGCTCCTGGACAAGCTCGCGGCCAAGGAGAAAGTGATGGGCTTCGGGCACCGTGTCTACAAGAACGGCGACTCCCGGGTGCCGACGATGCGAGCAGCCTTCCAGGACGTGGCCGAAGCAACGAACGGCCGCAAATGGGTACGGATGTACGACGTACTCGAACGCACGATGAACGAGGAGACCTCGATCGAGCCGAACCTCGACTTCCCCACCGGGCCGACGTACTACCTGATCGGCTTCGACATCGACGTCTTCACCCCGATCTTCGTGATGAGCCGAATCACCGGTTGGACGGCCCACATCATCGAGCAGGGTGCATCCAATGCGCTCATCCGTCCGCTCAGCGACTACTCAGGCGTTCCGCAGCGCGCCGTCGGTGCATGACGCCGTCCGAGCTTCAATTCTGCACTGCCAGTGCTATCTTCGCCATCGACAGAGCCTGAGTCGCACGGTCGATGACGATCCGCTGCGCGAGGTCGATGTGCGCCAGCAGCGACGCTCGTGCCGCCGCGAGATCCCCCTCCACGACGGCCACACAGATGGCAACGTGTTCGTCGACAGTGGACGCGATGCGCTCCCGAGTCAGGGAATCGAACATCCGCACCGGTCGTATCCGTGCGTTCACCGCACGAAGCGCCTCGGCCAACGCAGGATTGCCCGACGCCGCCAGCAGCGTCACGTGGAACGATTCGTCCCGCGCGACGAACTCCGCGTCCGGGTGCGGAAGTGACGACCTCGCCTGCGTCCAGTCGTTCAGGACCTCGCGGACCGCGGTGGCGTCGTGCGGCTCGGTGTCGACCCGGTCGATACCTCGGAGCTCCAAAGTCGTTCGGAGTTCGTAGAGGTCGGCCAGATCGTCGAGACGTGGCCGGTACGGAAAGAGGCCCGCGTCGAGTCGCTGCACCAACCCGTCGGCGAGAAGACGCGCCATCGCTTCTCGGACGGGCGTGCGCGACACCCCGTACGCCTCGGCGAGTTTCTCCTCGCCGAGGCGTGTCGTCGGGTCGAACACCCCCGCCATCAGATCCTGACGGAGCGCGACGTACACCTGTTCGCGCAGAGGTCCTCCGCCGCTGATCGCGGTGTAGGGCACATCTGTCATGTTCGTGGTCGCCGCTCAGATCGCCATCGCTGCACGAACGTCGGCTTCCGAATCGGCCCCGCCGTTGCCGCTCGACGTGATTCGCCCGGCCTCGAGAATGTAGTAGTTCTGTGCGGACTCCAGAGCGAAGCCGATGTGCTGCTCCACCAACAGGACACCGAGACCGCCGCGACGGGTCAGATCCAGGATGGTGCGCTCGATCTCGGCGACGACCGACGGTTGGATGCCCTCGGTGGGCTCGTCGAGAATCAGCATCTTCGGTTCGGTGATGAGTGCCCGGGCGATCGCCAACTGCTGACGCTGCCCGCCGGACAGCAGTCCGGCACGACGGGTGAGGAGCTCCTTCAACGCGGGGAAGAGGTCGAGGGCCTCGTCGATCAGCGCTTTTCCGCGTTTACGGCCGTCGGCGACGACCTGCAGGTTCTCGGCCGTCGTCAACTGCCCGAAGGACTGTTGGCCCTGCGGTACGTAGGCGAGACCACGAGCGACGCGCGCGCTCGGCCGCAACGCGCTGACGTCCTCACCGTCGAACATGACCTTGCCCGAGGTGACCTTCAACAGTCCGACGGCGGCACGGAGCAGCGTCGTCTTCCCCGCACCGTTGTGTCCCATGACGGCCGCGACGCCGTCGGCCGGAACGGTCAGCGACGCACCGTGGATGACTTCGCTCCGGCCGTACCCGGTGCGTACGTCGATCAGCTCAAGCATGACTGTCTCCTTCTTCTGCGATCTGATCGAGTTCCTCGCCCGCCGCTGCGGTACCGAGATACACCTCCTGGACCTTCGGGTCGGCCTGGACCTCGGCGACGGTGCCCTCCGACAGGATTCGGCCTCCGGCGAGGACCGTCACCGACGTCGCGAACGCGCGCATGAAGTCCATGTCGTGCTCGACGACGACGACCGTGCGCTCACCGCCGATGCGGCGCAACAGTTCACCTGTCTCCTCCCGCTCCTCGTGACTCATACCGGCAACGGGCTCGTCGAGCAGAAGCACATCGGCGTTCTGCACCAACAACATTCCGATCTCGAGCCACTGCTTCTGGCCGTGCGCGAGAATGCCCGCCGGCTTGTCCCGGTGCGCCTTCAGGCCGATCGTCTCGAGCGCCTCCTCGATCTCGTCCGACACCGTCTTGCGTTTGCGGAGCATCGTCGACCACGTGCGTTTCGACCCCGCTGCGATGTCGAGGTTCTGCAACACGGTGAGCTGCTCGAAGATGCTGGCAGTCTGGAACGTTCGACCGACGCCGAGCCGTGCGATCTGGTGCACCTTCTTGCCGAGCAGTTCGACGCCGGACTTGGTGACCGATCCCGTTGCTGGGACGAGTCCGGTGATGGCGTCGATCAGCGTCGTCTTGCCTGCACCGTTCGGTCCGATGAGAAATCGGAGATCGCCCTGCATGAGAGTGAGATCGACGTCGGTGTTCGCCTTGAAGCCGTCGAAACTGACGGTGAGACCGCGGACTTCCAGGTACTGGCTCGACATGCCTGCATTGCCACCGAACGTGGGCTGATGCCCCTCCACGTGGATCATTTGACGAGCTCCTTCTCCACGGCGTCGACGGTGACCACGTCGTCACCTGCCTTCTTTCGTTTCCGGAGTGCGAACAGACCGGCCACACCCGCGGGGAAGAATCCGACGACGACGATGAACAGCAGCCCCTGTGCGTAGGTCCACCCGGACGGGAACTGCTCCGAGAGTGTGGTCTGGGCCCACGCGACGCCGAGCGCGCCCAGCACCGGCCCCAGAAGTGTGGTGCGTCCGCCGATCGCAACGCCGATCAGGAAGGCGATGGACGGGACGATGCCGACGTCGTTCGGCGAGACGATCCCGACGATGGGCACGAACAGGGCTCCGGCGAGGCCGGCGAAGAACGCAGCGGCGACGTAGGCGACGATCTTGACGTTCGCGGGATCGTATCCGAGGAAGCGGACGCGCTCCTCCTGGTCGCGAACGGCGACGAGCAGCTCTCCGTACCGCGAGTACATCAGCTGGCGAGTGATGGCGACGACCGCGAGCAGAACACCGGCCGCGATGAAGAACAGCATCTGCTTGTTGGCCGGGTCGTTCAGGTTGAACCCGAAGAACGTCCGGAATCGGTTGAGTCCGTTGGATCCACCGGTGCTCTGCTGACCGATCAGCAGGATGGCGAACGCAGCGGCCAGCGCCTGACTGAGGATGGCGAAGTACGCACCCTTGACCCGACGCTTGAAGACGCCGAGACCGAGGACGAGTGCGACGAAAGCCGGGATGAACAGGATCCCGAGGATCGTGACGAGCGGAGACTGGAACGGAACCCAGTACGACGGTAGCTCGCGAATACCGGCGATGGACATGAAGTCCGGGACCGCGTCGCCGCGGATGTCGGCGTCGGAGATCTTGAGGTGCATCGCCATGATGTACGCACCGAGCCCGAAGAACACACCCTGGCCGAGCGTGAGCATTCCGCCTCGGCCCCAGGCCAATCCGATGCCTACCGCAACGATGGCGTAGCAGATGAACTTGCCGAGAAGATTGAGCCTGAACTCACTGAGAACAGCCGGTGCGACGGCGAACAGGAGGATCGCGGCGATGGCGAAACCGAGCCATGCTCCACGTTTCGCGACGAAGGTTTTCACACCAAACTCCTTGTCTTGACCGCGAACAGACCCTGCGGGCGGGCTTGGAGGAAGATCACGATGAGGACGAACAGAATGACCTTGGCAATGGACGCCGTCGTGTTGTACTCGATGAACGAGTTGACGATGCCGAGTGTGAACGCGGCTATCACCGCGCCCTTGATCTGGCCGAGGCCGCCGACGACGACCACCAGGAACGCGTCGATCAGATAGCTCTGCCCGACGGTGGAACTGGTGGAGCCGATCAGCGTCAACGCCACACCGGCGACGCCGGCGAGGCCGGACCCGATGAAGAACGTCGAGATGTCGGTCCTACGGGACGAGATGCCCGACGTCTCGGCGAGATCGCGGTTCTGCACGACCGCGCGGATGCGTCGACCCATCGGTGTCGTCTTGAGCGCGAACGACAGTGCGAGAACGCAGAGTACGGCGAGAACGAGAATGAAGATCCTCGTCTTGGGGACGACGGCTCCGAGGATGTCGACACCGCCGGACAACCAGCCGGGGGAGACGACGTTGACGGCCGGAGCGCCGAAGATGTCGCGGGCGAGCTGCTGGAGAACCAGACCGACACCGAAGGTGACGAGCAGTGTGTCCAACGGCCGGTGATACATGCGCTGGATGAGCGTGACCTCGAGCAGGACGCCCATGGCGCCGCCGACGAGGAATCCGACGATCAGAGAGATGAACAGCGACGCTCCGCCGGTGGAGACGATCTGCTGCACGACGTACGCGGTGTACGAACCGGCCATGATGAACTCACCATGAGCCATGTTGATGACGCCCATCTGACCGAACGTCAGCGAGAGTCCCAGAGCGGCGAGCAAGAGAATCGATCCGATACTCAGGCCGGTGAACAGCTGCCCGACTACGACATCCATGTAAGGCTCCTTTACAGGCCCCTCCGTGCGCGTACATGCCGACCCTGGCCTACATGTGCGCGCACAGCGGGGACCGGGGTCAGTTGAGGTCGGCGGCCCAGTCGTAGGTCTCCAGGAACGGGTCGGGCTCGATCGGTGCCGGCGACTCCCAGACCGTGTAGATCAGGCCGTCGGGGCGGATTTCACCGATGCGTGCGGTCTTGGAGATGTGGTGGTTGTCGCCGTTGATGACCACTTCACCCTCGGGGGCTGCGAAGCTCACGCCGTCCGCCGCGGCCTGAATGTCGGCGACTGCGAACGAATCTGCCTTCTCGACGGTGTTCTTCCACAGGTACACCGAGGTGTACGCGGCTTCCATCGGATCGGAGGTCGGCTTGTCGGCGCCGTACTTGGCCTTGTAGTCGGCGACGAACTTCGAGTTCTCCGGTGTGTCGACCGTCTGGTAGTAGTTCCACGCCGTCAACTGGCCCGCGATGTTCTGTGCACCGATGCCCGCGACCTCTTCCTCGGCGATGGACACCGAAATCACCGGCATGTCAGCGGCATTGAGGCCGGCATTGGTGTACTCACGGAAGAACGCGACGTTGGAGTCGCCGTTGAGCGTGTTGAACACGGCGTCCGCGTCGGCGGATCGAACCTTGTTGACGATGGTGGAGAAGTCGGTGGACCCGAGCGGCGTGTAGTCCTCGCCCTTGATCTCGATGCCGTTGGCCGCGGCGTACGCCTTGATCTCGCGGTTGGCGGTCTGCGGGAAGACGTAGTCGCTACCGACCAGGTAGAGCGAGGTGACCCCCTGCTCCTTCAGGTAATCCAGCGCGGGGATGATCTGTTGATTGGTCGTGGCGCCGGTGTAGAAGATGTTGTCCGACGCTTCGAGGCCTTCGTACTGCACCGGGTAGTACAGGAGTGCGTCGTTGTCCTCGAAGACCGGAAGCATGGCCTTGCGCGACGACGACGTCCACCCGCCGAATACCGCTGCGACACAGTCGCTGCTGATGAGCTTCTCGGCCTTCTCCGCGAACACGGTCGGCTCGGACGCACCGTCCTCGGCGACCACCTCGATCTGCTTTCCGTTGACGCCTCCCGACGCGTTGATCTCCTCCACGGCCAGGGCGATCGAATCACGAACCGTCACTTCACTGATCGCCATCGTGCCGGACAGGGAGTTCAGCGAACCGACCTTGACGGTGTCGCCCGAGGTGTCGACGCAGGATTCGGTGGCCCCGCCACCCTCGCCCGACGCCGTGTCACCGGCCCTGCTGCCGCACGCGGTGAGGGTCAGTCCGACCATCGCCAGCGCTGCGGGGAGCACCAGTGCCTTGGTGGCGAACTTGCTGGAAGGAAGAGCAGGCATCGCGGAAGCCCTTTCGCTTGTATACGGAGTTGTATTCGCGATTGCAGACAGTAAAGGGGAAGTATTGCGTTGATATGTTCCGCGGTGACGAGTTCGTTGCACGGATTACGCGGGTGTAAACAACCGGCCGTCGATCGAAATGACAAGCAGGGTTGACATCCAGTGACAAGTCCGCTTGACTTTTACCTATGAGAGACGCGGCGAAGACCACCGACGCGCTGAAGATCAACTCGGTGCGCGAGCACCGCAAAGCGGCGCGGCTCACCCAGGCCGAGCTGGGCAAGATCTGCGGAGTCAGCAGGCAGAGCATCGTTTCGGTCGAGGGCGGCGATTACGCCCCGAGCGTCTACCTCGCGATCAAGCTGGCGCGAGCACTGGGAACGACCGTCGAAACACTCTTCGAAACGGAGTAGAGATGAGCACCTTCACAGCGGCGATGCAGTACATCGGCGATCTCGACGACGAATTCTACGACGACGAACGTCAGCGCGATGTGTGGAACGAGGCCTCGGCCATAGGGTTTCAGCTGTTCGTCTGGACTCTGCTGATCGCCGGATCCGTTCTCCCGTGGGTGGCAGGCGTGACCGGCAGTTGGATCACGCTCGGCGTGCTGGCCGTGTTCTTCACGGTGTCGTCGATGGTTCTGATGTACGCGAAGGCCCGAGGCCTCGACATGTACACCTCCCAATCACTGGCTCGCCCAAGGATCTACCTGTGCACCGGCGTGTACCTGATCGCGGCGTTCGGCGCGATGATCACCCTGGCTTCCGAGTACCTGAGCGCAGGAGGTGCAGCAGTGTTCGTCGGTATGGCCATCGGAGCGTGCGTCGGCGTCGGGTGCGGGGTGCACGGCCTCGTTCGCAAGCGTCGACTCGACCGCGAGGCCGAAGCTGCTGCCGAAGCAACCGAGCTGCAGGAACTGACGAAGGAGCAGATATGAACGCGTTCGTGAAAGCACTTCGATTCGTCGGCGATCTGGACGACGAGTTCTACGACGACGAACGTCAGCGTGATGTGTGGAACGAAGCGTCGGCCATAGGGTTTCAGCTCTTCCAGTGGGCCTCGCTCGTCTCTGCCGCGGTGTTGCCGTGGGTGGCAGGCACCACCGGGGCATGGGTCGGCCTCGGCATCCTCGTCACCCTCACCGTGATCAACGTCCTGACCATCGGTTACTCGGCGGCGCGGAAGGTCAACCTGTACACCGCGTCCAAGATCAACCGGGTGCGCGGACTCGTCGTCGCGGTGGTGCTGATCATCGGATACGTCGGGGCGTTGATCAGGTTGCAACCGAACACGTTCTCCGATGCGAGTTCCTGGGCAGGCGGTGTCGTCGGAGCCGTCGTCGGCGGCGGAGTCGTCGGACTCGGGGTGTGGTGGATGCGTCGTCGCAACGCCCGCTTCGAAGCCGAGGCGGACCAGTGACCCGGTAGCTAGGGTCGAGTGCATGAACGCACAGCAGATCGCCGACGGCACCTGGGCCCACCTGTGGACGCCTGGAGGCTGGGGCCAGACGAACACCGGCCTGATCGTCGACGACGGTGCGGCGTCGATGGTGATCGACACCGTCTGGGACACGGGCAGGGCCGACGCCATCGCGTCCGAGAATCGTTCTCTCACACGACGATCACCGGTCACCGACGTGGTCAACACGCACTCGGACGGCGACCATTGGTGGGGCAACGACACGGTTCCGTCGGACGCCAGAATCATCACGAGCGCAGCGTCGTTGCATGCGATGAAGGAGGAGACGCCCCCGTCGGGCGTGCACCTGTTCGCGTCGTTGGGGGCACTGGCGGGCCGGTTGCCCGGGCCGGTCGGAGCAACCGGGACTTACATGGACCGTGTGCGGGGCGGGGCGACCTTTCCCCGTACCTCGCCGCGGCTACCGAATCACACCTTCGACGTGACGGAACGGATCGACGTCGGAACCAGAGCCGTACAACTCAGATATCTGGGGCCCGCGCACACGGCAGGAGACCTGATCGCCCACGTGCCCGACGTCGGTGTCGTGTTCAGCGGTGACCTACTGTTCATCGGTTCGACGCCCATCCTGTGGCACGGCCCCTTGTCCAACTGGATCGACGCACTCGATCATCTACTGGCGCTCGACGCCGCCGTGTACGTGCCCGGTCACGGACCACTGTGCGGTGCCGACGAGATCCGCGCGGTCCGCGAGTACTGGACCTGGGTCGACGACGCCGGCCGCCAACACTTCGACGCCGGTGTCGAGTATGCGCATGCGGCACGAAACATGATGCAGTCGAGAGAGTTTCAGCCGTATCAGGCGTGGGGCTCGCCCGAACGGCTCGTGCTCACCATGTCCACCCTCTACCGCCTGTGGAAGGGCGAGCCTGCAGCCCCGCCGACCCTGCTGCGCCGCGCACGAGCGTTCGCCGACGCAGGGGCGCTGCTGCGGGCAATAGAATCACGCTGAGTCCAACACTGTGCACGCTGCACCGACGCGGCAATCATCGTCCGAGTGACTCCTGCTCCAGTATTTCAGCGCTACCGCGACCCGGACCTACGCGAGCTCGCGCACCGGAACGAGACGCTGGAGGTGCTGCTCTCCCATCGCTCGGTGCGCAGTTTCACCTCGGACCCGATCGACACCGCCACCATCGAGACCATCGTCGCAGCAGCACAGTCCGCGCCGACGTCGTCCAACCTGCAGGCCTGGAGCGTCGTCGCCGTCCGTGATCCGGAGCGCAAGGCACGGATCGCGACGCTGGCAGGTGACCAGGCCTTCATTGCCCAAGCTCCGGTGTTCCTGGTTTTTCTCGCCGACCTGGGCCGTGTCCGGCGCCTGGCCGAACGCCGGGGTGTGCCGTCGGAGGGTGCCGATTACCTGGACTCGACGCTCCTGGGCGCGATCGACGCAGCATTGGCCGCGCAGAACGCCGTCGTCGCCGCGGAGTCACTCGGTTGGGGGACGGTGTACGTGGGAGCCGTCCGCAACGCGCCCGAAGAGATCTCCGACGAGCTCGACCTGCCTCCCGCGGCGTTCCCGGTGTTCGGGCTGTCCGTCGGCCGCTCCGCTGTCGCCACCGACGGCACCGGTCCCGGTATCAAGCCTCGACTGCCGCTGGCGTCGGTTCTCCATCACGACGTCTACGACGCCGAGACGGCCGACTCCGGCATCGATGTCTACGACGAACGACTGGGAGAGTACAACCGCGAACAGGGGCGCACGACGGCATGGACCACCGCCGTGCTCGCACGGCTGCGCGACGCGACATCGCTGAAGGGGCGCGACACCATTCGGGATTCACTCTCCGCCCGCGGCTTGCTCTCCAAATAACAGAAAGACATTCGACGTGCGATTTCAGATTCTGGACATCATCTTCAACCCACCGCACCCGGTGACCGGGGAGGTCGTCCATCCGTCGGACAGGCTGGGTCGCGTCGTCGAAACGGCAGTTCTCGCCGAAGAACTCGGCTTCGATTCCTTCTCCGTCGGAGAACGTCACGCCGGGGACGTCCTGTCCTCGTCGCCGACGGTGATTCTCGGTGCCATCGCCCACGCGACCGACCGGATCCTGCTGTCGACCGGAGTATCCGTCGTCGCCGTCCTCGATCCGATCCGTGTCGCCGAGGACTTCGCGACGATCGACCAACTCAGCCGCGGACGATTCGAACCCGTCATCGGTAAAGGCAACGAAGCACTGCAGTACCCACTGTTCGGCCTCGACATCTCCAAGCAGTACGAGTACCTCACCGAGAACTACGAACTGCTTCGGCGGCTCGTTCGTGAAGAGCACGTCGACTGGAACGGGACGCACCGGCACCCACTCGTCGACGCGACCACCCTTCCGCGGCCGTTCGACGGACCGTTTCGAATCTGGCACGGATCCGCGACGTCGGTGGAGGCGGTGGACCTGGCCGCGAAGTGGGGAGATCCCATCGTCACCGCCAACGCTCTGCAGCCGCGAGAGAACTACAAGGTTCTCATCGATCGATACCGGGAGCAGTACCTCGCGCACGGCCACGACCCGGAGAAGCTCTACGTCGGATCGGGTTCCGGCGGGCTGTTCCTCGCCGACACCACCGAACAGGCGACCGACGAGTTCCGTCCGATCTACGAAGGGTTCGTGGCCCAGCAGGACAAGCGGCTGGAGCGTAGCTTGCGGAGTGACCTCGGTGGCAAGCACGACCCGGCCGCGAAGGGGAAGGTGACGAGTTTCCGGACCATCGAGGATGCTGTCGAGCGCGGCCCGGCACTGGTGGGATCCCCGGACAGGGTTGCGGAGAAGATTCTCGACTACCACGACAGTTACGGGCACGATCTGCAGTCGGTGTCGGTGAATCATGTCCTGGACTTCGAGCAGCAGAAGGACACGCTTCGCCGCTTCGCGGAGGAAGTGATCCCTCTGGTGAAGAAGGAACTGTCCACGACACTGTGGAGTCCGTTCGACGCCGACCGAGCCAAGGGATTCACTGCCTCCTGACCCGCTGCGAGTGCGGCGACGCCGCTCAGCGAACGAGGTAGGGAGACACGGAGCTTCGATGCTCGTCGATGTCCAGGTCCTTGCCCAGGGGAGGGAAGGCGCGTTGAGGGCAGTTCGCCCGCTCGCAGACACGGCAGCCTGCTCCGATGGGCGTGGCGACCGACGACCCGTGTAGATCCAGCCCGTCCGCGTAGACCAATCGGCCCGCATGGCGGAGTTCGCACCCGAGTCCGATGGCGAAGGTCTTGCCCGGTTGGCCGTACCGCGCCGCGCGCCGCTCGACGGTCCGAGCGATCCACAGGTAACTGCGCCCGTCGGGCATCTCCGCGATCTGAGTCATGATCTTGCCGGGGTAGGCGAACGTCTCGTACACGTTCCACAGCGGGCACGTTCCGCCACTCGACGAGAAATGAAACCCCGTCGCCGACTGTCGTTTCGACATGTTCCCGGCGCGGTCGACGCGGACGAAGGAGAACGGAACTCCGCGGAGCTTCGGCCGCTGCAGTGTCGACAAGCGATGGCATATCGTCTCGAAGCTCACCGAGAAGAAGGCCGACAACCGTTCCACGTCGTAGCGGAAATCCTCGGCTATGTCGTGGAACTGGTGATACGGCAGAACGGTCGCGGCGGCGAAGTAGTTGGCGAACCCCAGCTTCGCGAGCTTCTTGGACGCCTCGGACGTGAAGCCTCCCTCCTCGACCATCTGCTCGAGCAGGTCCGCGCACTCCAGGTAGGCCAATTCTGCCGCGAACTTGAAGACCCGCTGCCCGCCGGACAGGTGGGGCGAGATCTCCAGCAGCCGAGTCTTCGGGTCGAACCGGTGCAGAACGTTCTCGCCCAGATCGATCCGATTGACGATCTGCACCTCGTGCACCGTGCGTAGGCGTTTGGCGATCTCGTTACCGACGTCGGCCCGATGGAAGCGGATCCGCGACGTCAATTCCTCTGCCGCTGTGTCCAATTCATGGAGATAGTTCTGTCGCTGATAGAAGTAGTCACGTACCTCCTCGTGCGGCTTGCTGATCGACCCGCTGCCGCTACCGTCGGCGAACCGCTCCTCGGTCGCCGCGGCGAGCTGAGCGGTGGTGTTGCGATACCGACGATGCATGTTGACCATCGCTCGCGCCAACTGCGGATGGGAGGACACCATCTGCGCGATCTCGTGTGCGTCGGCGACGATGCCCATGTCCTGATCCAGCGCGACTTCGCGCAGCTCGGCCACCAGCCTGGTGTCGTCCTCGGACGAGAAGAACGACGTGTCGACGCCGAACACCTCGGAAATCCGCAGCAGGACCGGGACGGTGAGAGGCCGCACGTCGTGTTCGATCTGGTTGAGGTAGCTCGCGGAGATCTCGAGCTGTCCGGCCAGAGCTACCTGACTCATCTTGCGTTCCGTGCGTAGTTGACGCAGGCGCACGCCGACGAACGTCTTGGGCATGCGCTCAGGTTACGCCTGCGAAGAATGGCGTTAACAGGCTTCACCGATCGGTGCGCACGTGCAGTTCCGGATGGTCTGTGGATCACAATTCGGGGTCGAGCGGAACAGCCGGGCGCTGGGAGGCGTATACCCATAGGTGTTGGTTCGCATAAGTAATTAAGAGGGAGGCCCATCATGTCCGACAATCTTCGTGAACTCGTCCGCGACGCCGTCGTACTCGTAGCAGGCACCGTTCTGGTGGCGTCGACCATCTGGCTTCCGGTCGACGGTGACACCGGCGTGTCCGGGGCCATTCTGATTCTCGGTCTGCTCGCCGCAGGCACCGCGCTGTGGGCGATGTCCGCGGCCTCGAGGTCGAGTCACTGGGCGCACGTCGTGCTCGGCGCGGCTCTCGCTCTGTCGCCCGTGGTTTTGGCGTTCCCTGCAGGACTCGTGACAGCAGACCTGTTCGCGCTCGTCGGGGGCGTCGTCATCGCGGCCATGGGCGTTCTCGGCGTGGCCACCGGTCGTAGCGACATCCGGCCGAGTGTGCTCGTGGCGTCGTCGCCCGAACGCGTGCGGGTGCGCAGCTGACACGTCCCTCTCTCACTGGAAGCAGCCTCGGCACTGTGCCGAGGCTGCTTTCGTCGTACGAGGCTCCGATTGCAGTATGTGATACTGGTCACAGTGCCTGCCTTCTGGCTCGATTCAGACGGTTTCATGAAAACAGTACGTTTGTCCGGTTGGAACGGCCGGACGGTTTTCGTAAATTGCGTTCATGAACTGCGCTTTCGTCCTACTGGCGAGTAGCAAAGCCGTCCAATCGGGCGGGTGTGATCCGACGGCGATCTTCGCAAAGTTAGCAAGGCTTGATTGAAACCTAACCAAGATTGGCACTTGTAACAGGTGGACGGCCCTTTTTGGGTGTGCCACTCTTTGGAAGAACACCCGCACGGCCTGGCAACGATGTGAAGAATTCGAGCACCGAGTCGGCCGTATCGCACATCCGATAGAGACTGGAGCTGAGATGTCGACCACCGGCACCCCGAAAACTACAGAAGAAATCCAGAAGGATTGGGACACCAACCCTCGCTGGAAGGGCGTGACGCGCAACTACACCGCCGAGCAGGTTTCCAAGCTGCAAGGCTCCGTCGTCGAGGAAGCAACCCTTGCTCGCCGCGGCTCCGAAATTCTTTGGGACCTCGTCAACAACGAGGACTACATCAACTCGCTCGGCGCACTGACCGGTAACCAGGCCGTTCAGCAGGTCCGCGCAGGCCTCAAGGCCATCTACCTCTCCGGCTGGCAGGTCGCAGGCGACGCCAACCTGTCCGGACACACCTACCCCGACCAGAGCCTGTACCCGGCCAACTCGGTGCCGCAGGTCGTTCGTCGCATCAACAACGCACTGCTGCGCGCCGACGAGATCGCCCGCGTCGAGGGTGACACCACCGTCGACAACTGGCTCGCTCCGATCGTCGCCGACGGCGAAGCCGGCTTCGGTGGTGCCCTCAACGTCTACGAGCTGCAGAAGGCCATGATCGCGGCCGGCGTCGCCGGATCGCACTGGGAAGACCAGCTCGCCTCGGAGAAGAAGTGCGGCCACCTCGGTGGCAAGGTGCTCATCCCCACCCAGCAGCACATCCGCACCCTGACCTCGGCTCGCCTCGCCGCCGACGTCGCGGACGTTCCGACCGTCGTCATCGCCCGCACCGACGCCGAGGCCGCAACGCTTCTGACGTCCGACGTGGACGAGCGCGATCAGCCGTTCCTCGACGGCACCCGCACGGCAGAAGGCTTCTACGGCATCAAGAACGGTGTCGAGCCCTGCATCGCGCGTGCCAAGGCATACGCGCCGTACGCAGACCTCATCTGGATGGAGACCGGCGTGCCGGACCTCGAGGTCGCCAAGCACTTCGCCGAGTCGGTTCGCTCCGAGTTCCCGGACCAGCTCCTGGCGTACAACTGCTCGCCGTCCTTCAACTGGAAGCAGCACCTGGACGACGCGACCATCGCGAAGTTCCAGCGTGAGCTCGGAGCGATGGGCTTCAAGTTCCAGTTCATCACCCTCGCGGGCTTCCACTCGCTCAACTACGGCATGTTCGACCTGGCACACGGCTACGCCCGCGAAGGCATGACCGCGTTCGTCGACCTGCAGGAGCGCGAGTTCAAGGCTGCCGCAGAGCGTGGCTTCACCGCCATCAAGCACCAGCGTGAGGTCGGCGCAGGCTACTTCGACTCCATCGCCACCACGGTCGACCCCAACACCTCGACCGCAGCGCTGAAGGGATCCACCGAAGAGGGCCAGTTCCACTGAGCTAGCCCGCCTCCCCGGATACACAGCACATCAGTCAGGCGGCCCCAGCGTTTCGCTGCGGGCCGCCTGATCTGTATCGCCCGGGTTCTGGGGGTACCCGGCCGGAGTTACCCCACCTCGCTTACAGCTGTTGTCGTGTACGCATCGAAGGAGTCCGCCGTGCCGGTCGAGAGGGTGGGGATTGTCGGCGCCGGCCAGATGGGGGCCGGGATTGCAGAAGTCTGCGCCCGGGCACACCTCGACGTTCTGGTCTACGAGCACACTCGCGAGCTGACGACCGCAGGACGCACGCGCGTCCTGCGATCGTTGGACCGTGGCGTCAGCAGCGGCAAGATCACCGAACGCGAACGCGAACAGGCAGCGTGCGCACTACGCTTCACGACCGATCTCGACGACTTCGCGGATCGAGAGCTCGTCGTGGAAGCCGTCACCGAGGACGAGGACATCAAGTCCGACATCTTCGCCCGTCTGGACGCAGTGGTGACGGACCCCGGCGCGGTCCTCGCGTCGAACACGTCGTCGATCCCGATCATGAAACTCGGTGTCGCGACGGCCTCGCCCGACCGAGTCGTCGGGCTGCACTTCTTCAATCCGGTGCCGGTTCTGCCTCTCGTCGAGCTGGTCACAACCGTGAAAACCAGTGACGCAGTGGCCGAACGCGCCGAGAAGTTCGCCGGCGACGTACTCGGCAAGCAGGTCGTCCGCTCGGCGGACAGATCCGGGTTCGTGGTCAATGCACTTCTCATTCCTTACCTGCTCTCCGCGGTTCGGATGGTCGAGTCCGGATTTGCCTCCAAGGAAGACATCGACAAGGCGACGGTGCTCGGTCTCGCGCATCCGATGGGGCCGCTTGCGCTCGCGGATCTGATCGGACTCGACACGGTCAAGTCCATCGCCGATTCCATGTACGCCGAGTTCGGCGAACCACTCTTCGCCGCCCCGCCGTTGCTTCTTCGGATGGTCGAATCGGGTTCGACCGGCAAACGCACAGGCGCAGGGTTCTATCGGTACGAGAACGGCCGGGTAGTGAAAGAGCCTTCGTGAGTGAAAATGTAGGTGTCGGGACACATTTCCACTCCCGACCGCAGTAACTTGGTGGTGCGCACACGGCGCGCCAGACGACGTCAGGGGAGAGCGATGAGCAAGTCGAAGAAGTCCGGTGGAGTGTTGCCGAAGGCGTTCGGTATCGGACTGGCCGCGACGGGCGCAGCGCACTTCGTGGTTCCCGAGGCATTCGAGCCCATCACCAAACTGCCGTTCCCGAAGGACACCCGCGACTGGATCACGCGCAACGGTGCAACCGAACTGGTCGTCGGAGCCGCCATCGCGTACCCGAAGACACGCAAGATCGGCCTGCTCGGCCTCGGTGCCTACGTCGGCTGGCTCGGATACAACATCGCTCGCAACAGCTGACGCCGAGAATGTAGCGAACGCCTCCCGCCGATCGGGAATTCCCTGCTCGCGGCGCCTTCACCTGCTCGAACGCGCCAAGGCTGTTTGCCAAGCTACCAATGCGTAGGTAGCAATGTAGTTATGACTTCAGCTACCGCGTACACAGCGACAGCCCCCGACGCACCCCTCGAGAAGGTGACGATCGACCGCCGCGAGCTAGGACCCAAGGACGTCCTCATCGAGGTCAAGTTCGCCGGCATCTGCCACTCCGACATCCACACCGCCCGCAACGAGTGGGGCGGCACCACCTACCCGGTCGTCCCGGGACACGAAATCGCAGGCATCGTTGCCGAGGTCGGCTCCGGCGTCACCAAGCACAAGGTCGGCGACCGCGTCGGCGTCGGCTGTTTCGTCGACTCGTGCGGCGAGTGCGACGCCTGCCTGGCAGGCGAGGAGCAGTACTGCTTCAAGGGCGTCACCCAGACCTACAACTCCAAGCAGGCCGACGGGTCGATCACCCAGGGCGGCTACTCGACGCACATCGTCGTGACCGAGGGCTTCGTGCTGTCCATCCCCGAGGGCATCGAACTCGATGTCGCCGCACCGCTGCTGTGTGCGGGCATCACGCTGTACTCGCCGCTCAAGCACTGGGGTGCAGGCCCGGGCAAGAAGGTCGCCATCATCGGAATGGGCGGACTGGGCCACGTCGGCGTCAAGATCGCCCACGCCCTCGGAGCCGAGGTCACCGTGCTGAGCCAGACCCTGAGCAAGGAAGAGGACGGCAAGCGCCTCGGAGCCGACCACTACTACGCGACCTCCGACAAGGAGACGTTCAAGAAGCTGCGCGGCGAGTTCGACCTGATCATCAACACCGTCTCCGCCGAGATCGACATGGACAAGCACATGTCGCTGCTCGCGATCAACGGCTCGCTCGTCATCCTCGGACTGCCGTCGGAGCCCATCAAGGTTCGCGGATTCACGCTCGCTGCGAACCGTCGCAGCCTCGCAGGCTCGATGGTCGGTGGCATCGCGCAGACCCAGGAAATGCTCGACTTCTGCGCCGAACACCACATCGGTGCCGAAATCGAGACCATCCCGGCCGACAAGATCAACGAAGCCTACGAGCGCGTCCTGAAGAGCGACGTTCGATACCGCTTCGTCATCGACGCCAACACCTTCTGATCCACTCCTGTGGGCGGCAGGTAGCGACGGGCGCTACCTGCCGCCCACAGGCGTAACGTCGAAGTCGGGTCGGAAGATGTTCTCCGCAAGGAAAGGACACTTTCATGAAGACTTCCTCCAGCCGTCACGGCAAGATGGCCGCAGCCGGGCACAGCTCAGCCGGCCACGCACTGGTCGGCGCCCACCCCGGCGCCGCGCGGTATGCACTGGTCACCGTCGGTGTGCTCGCGCTCGTCCTGTTCGCACTGTCGGCCTTCAACGGTCTCGGCACCGTCGCCGTCATCGCCGGTTGCGTGTGCGTCGTCGCAATGGCGTCGGCGATGGGTCTCGTCGGCGGCACAGGGCACCCCGACTCCTGACCTGGTCGGACGCCTGACCTCGTCGGAGAGGTCCGTCGCTAGCTGTCCGCGAGACGCTGCTTCTCCACCTCGACGTCGAAATCGGCTTCGGGCCACTCGAGGTCGAGCTTCTGCAGTGCATCGATCAGCAGCTCGGTCACCGCCAAGCGTGCGTACCACTTCCGATCGGCCTGAATGACGTGCCACGGCGCGTAGTCCGTGTTGGTCCTGTCGATGACCCGCTGATACGCGGTGCGGTACTGCGGCAGAAAGCCGCGCTCGGTGACGTCGCCCGGGTTGTACTTCCAGTGCTTGTCCGGCCGATCCAACCTCTCCTGCAACCTGGTTCGCTGCTCTTCCGGAGAAACGAACAACGCAACCTTCACGATGTGCGTGCCGCCGTCGACCAACTCCTTCTCGAACGCGTTGATCTCGTCGAACCGCGGTTCCCAGACCTGACGCGGAACAAGGTCGTGGACGGCGACGACCAGCACATCCTCGTAGTGCGAGCGGTCGAAGACACCGATCCGTCCACCGCGCGGCAGGGCGTTTCGGATGCGCCACAGGTAGTGATGCTGCTTCTCCTCCTGCGTCGGAACTCCGAACGACGCCAGGTCGACGCCCTGCGGGTCGACCATTCCGATGACATGTCGCACCATGCCGCCCTTGCCTGCGGTGTCCATGCCCTGAAGTACCAGCAGGATCGAGCGCAGGTCACCGGTCCGGCCGTTGGCGTACAGCTTCTCCTGCAACGCCGACAGCACCTCGCCGCGCTCTGCGAGCAGCGCCTGCCCGTCGGTCTTGCTGCCCTCGAAACCCGGAGTCAGTGAGCAGTCCAGGTCCGCGACGGATGTCTCGTCGGTCGCACGGAGGATGTCGGCCGCAGGTGTCGACCACAGGTTGCCGCTCTTCTTCGAATGCTTTGCCATGATTGGACCCTAGTAGCAGCGGGGACCCCACCCGCCGAGAACCGAGATGGCGTCGCGCGGCGCGGCTAACCTGGAGGCATGGCTCCGAAACTGGCAACTGCTGAATCCGTCGCACGTGAACAACTGCTCGACTTCGTCCGCCCACGTCATCATTCCACGCTCATCACGCACAAACGTGATGGTGGCCTGCAGGTTTCGCCGGTGACATCCGGCGTCGACTCCGAGGGCCGCATCGTCATCGCGTCGTACCCCGAACGCGCCAAGGTGGCCAACATCCGGCGGAACTCCGCCGTCACCGTCTGCGTTCATTCCGACGAATGGAACGACGCCTACGTCCAGATCGACGGAACCGCTGAAATCCTCGACGTGCCGGACGCCGTCGAACCGCTCGTCGAGTACTTTCGCAGCATCGCCGGGGAGCATTCCGATTGGGACGAGTACCGCGAAGCAATGGTGAAGCAGGGAAAGTCGTTGATACGCATCACGATCGAATCCTGGGGCCCCGTCGCCGAAGGTGGCTTCCCGCCCGGGAGAATGTGACAAGCCCTCCGGGAAGAATGTGACAAGCCCTCCGGGAAGAATGTGACAAGCCCTCCGGGAAGAATGTGACAAGCCCGCACGGGAGTATGTGACGGCTCAGCAGTTGCTGGGCGCGGGGCCGCCGGTGAAGCGGTCGTCGACCCAGGTTTCGACGAGGGTGCCGGGGTCGACGTCGTGACCTTGGCCTTCGAGGCGGACGGCCAGCAGGGTGTCGCCGAGGCTGCAGGCTCGCCCGAGCGCGGATTCGGTCCAGGCGGGTTTCACCACGGTGTCCTCGGAGCCGTAGACGGCGAGAATCGGTGCGGGTGATGCTGCGCGGGGCAGCGAGTACTCCTGCATGCGGCGCGTCAGTTGTTCGGCGGCTGCCGGAGTCGATGCGGTGGTGTCACCTGGCTGGACGTCGGCGGCTGCGGCGGCTTGTGCTTCGCTGCTCGCGGCGTTGCATCCGACGAGTTGGTCGAGGTTGCCGGCGAGGGCACCGTGCAGGTGGTCGGCGGGGTCGATGGACGGGTCGACCCGGGCGGCGCCTTCGACGATCAGTGGGTACACCGCCCGCTGGCCATCTGCTTCGCCTGATGTTCCCGAGCTCTGAGCTTCGATGATTCCGGGCGAGATGTCCAGTGCTGGAGACAGGACTGCGGCGCCGCGCAGGTCGAGTCCGTCCCCGTACACGTCGTCGAATTCGTTTGCAGCCCACGCTGCTTGACCGCCCTGGGACCAGCCGACGGCGACCCATCGTGTCGACAGGCGCGGGTCGAGGTTGCGGGCGGCGCGGACGGAGTCGATGACGTCGAAGGCTGCGGTCCGAGGTTCCAGATACGGGTGTGGCGGCGAGTCGACGGTGCTGCTCAAGCCCTGGTAGTCCGTGTATGCGACGGCGTATCCGCGTTCGAGGAAGCGTGACACCACGTCGGCGTCTCCGGCGAGGTCTCGCTTCTCGGACGGGGCGCACCCGGGGGAGATGCCGACGGTTCCGTGCGCGTACGCCACGATGGGTCGCCCGCCGACGGGGGCGGGGCCGTCGGGGACGAACACTGCGCCGCTCACCTGGGTCGGGCTGCCGTCCACGCCGGACACGGAGTTGTACACGACAGTCGCCGCGGTGGTGCCGGCCGGGAACAGAGCTGGATCGAACGGCGTCGTGGTGGAACTCGACACGACGGTTCCGCGCGCGGCGACGGTCTCGGCCGTGGCGGTGGGGATGCTCGTCGAATAAGCGGGCGGCTGGGCGGCCGAGTGTGCGGGTGAGGGTGCGTGCGGCTGGGCGGAGGTGGTGCTGCACGCCGCCGCAAGGGTTGCACATACGGCGAGCGCAGCCGCGCTGGCCTTCGGACCCACTGTCGGTTTCGCCGGCAGGAACCGGGGAGCGCGAGAACCGAACACGCGTCGATCCAACCACGGTCGGCAGTGCGGAACCAAAGCGTTCTCGGTGGGCAACGACGAGCGGCCCCGCCCTTCTGTCGAGGGGCGAGGCCGCGGGAGTGTCGTTCATCAGCCCTTCAGCGGGGCAGCGAACAGCGGAACAGCGTTCTCGAGGGCGTATCGGGTACCTGCAACCGAGGCGGCCGAGAACGCGTTGCTGAGGTCGAGGTCACCGAGAACCACCAGACGCCCGTCGCGGGCGACCGGGAGACCCTGGATCGACGGGTCGTTCGCGATGGCGTCGGCGGTCTCGCCGATGGGGAACATCACGGTCAGGTCCGCGTCGAGCTGGGCTGCGTTCTCGGCGGACAGGTCGATGGCGAACTTCCCGTCCGACGCCTGGGCCTGGATCTCCGGCTTGTTGACGAAGCCGAGCCGCTTCATGAACTCGACGCGAGTATCTCCGTCGACGTAGGCACCCAACTGCCCGCTGTACAGCGTGCCGACGACGACGTTCTTGCCGTCGAACTCGGGGTTGGCCGACGTTGCGGCGTCGAACGCGGCGTTGGTCTCGTCGATGAGCGTCCGGCCTTCGGCTTCCTTTCCGAGTGCCTCGGCGACCAGTTCGGTCTGACCGTCCCACGTGGTGCCGTACGCGATCTCGGTGCCGGCGGGTGCCCCGACCGTCGGCGCGAGTTCGGACAACTGGTCGTATGTGGCTTGGTCGTTGGTGCTGCGGGTCCACAGGATGAGGTCCGGGTCGAGCGCGGCCACGGACTCGATGTCCACCTCGTACGTGCCGAGGATGGTAGGTGGCGTGTCGTAGGACTCCTCCACCCACGGGCCGAGTCCGTCTCCGCCGACTGCAAGCCAGTCACTGGCTCCCACCGGCTGCACTCCGAGCGCGAGTGCGGTCTCGGCGTCGGACCAACCGAGGGCCACCACGCGTTGCGGGTTCTCGGGAACGGTGACGTCGCCGAAGATGGTCGAGACGGTGGCACCCTCGGCGTCCGTGTCCGACGAGTCGGAGCTGCTGCAGGCGGTCATCGTGAGGGCCGCGACCGCGGCGATCGCGGGGGCGAGTAGAGCGAGGCGGGATGTGCGCATAGGCAACGCTAACCTACGGTGTCCGATTTCGAGAACTGTTCTACCAGTGCAGCGCAGAAGGCGGGGAGGTCGTCCGGGTTACGGCTCGAGATCAGATTTCCGTCGACCACCACTTCCTCGTCGACGACGGTCGCGCCCGCATTGCGCAGATCGGTGCGGATACTGGGGAACGACGTCAAGGTGCGGCCCTGGAGAACGTCGGCCTCCGCGAGGGTCCACGGACCGTGGCAGATGACGGCGACGGGCTTGCCCGAGGACACGAATCGGCGGACGAATTCCACTGCGTCGGAATCGGTTCTCAACTTGTCCGGGTTGGTGGTCCCGCCGGGGAGAATCAACGCGTCGAAATCCTCGGGAGACACATCCGCGACGACAGCGTCGACCTCGAACGTGTTGGAGGCGTCGACGTCACCGGTCATCGCTTGAATGTCCCCGTGAGTCAGCGAAATCAATGTCGTTGTGCCACCGGCGGATCGGACCGCATCACGAGGTTGGACCAGTTCTACTTCTTCGACGCCGTCGGTAGCGAGAATGGCCACCGTGCGTCCTGTCAACGAAGGGCTCATGGTGCCAGGGTGACCGGCGAATCGGCGTTTCAAACCGAGCGCTGGTCCTCCTCGTCCTTCGGGGTGACGAGCGGATGCGGCTGCGCGTTGAATTTCGCCGGGGAACCGTCGGCCATCGCGACGCCGTGAATTCCGCCCCACGTCATCATGCTGAGGTAGTCGATGAGGTCCTCCATCGACATCGACTTGTTCGAGATCCACCAGTGGGTGGCGAGTTGCACGGCCCCGACGATCGCGAACGCGAACGGCACCGAACCGCCGGAATCCATTTCGCGCTGGCGTAGACGCTCGCCGAGAACCGTCGCCAACAGTTCGGCGATCATGCGCTCCGACTCCGCGACGACGTCCCGGTTGCTGCCCGCGTTGTTCGCCATCACGTACAGGTAGACCTCGGGATCGGTGGCAACCGTCTCCACGTACGCCGCGATGACCGCCCGGGTGAGGTGGTACTCGTCCAGTTCCTCCGAGATCGCGAAATAGATCCGCGGCGCGAGCGTCGTCTCGACGTACCGCGTCATCGTCGCGTTGGTCAGGTCCGCCTTGTCGGTGAAGTACCGGTACAGCACGGTCTTAGAGATACCGATCTCCGACGCGATCTCGTCCATCCCGATCTCGCGCCCGCGCAGGCGGATCGCCGCGAGAGTGCCGTCGACCAACTCTTCCCGACGCGCGATCTTGTGGTCGCGCCAGCGACGCTTGCGTCCGTCCGGCTTCTCCGTCTTGGTAGCCTCCGCCTTACCGGCTCCTGCGTCCTTGGCTGCTGCTTCGGTGTCGTCGTTGTTCGCTGATGTTGCATTTCTCGCCACGTGTGCCCGCCGTATCCCATCGCCTTCGTATGCAGATCAGCTTAGGCGTCCGGGCTGGGAGAGGTCGTCCATGGTGCGGCTCACGTTTGCAACGCCCGTGCGCGGGCACAATGGCGCTGTGGAACTGATGAAGATGGACGACGCGACCAAGCGTCGTGATCTGCGCAAGATGAAGGTCGTCGCGACCGGATTCCTTGCGTTCGCGACGGTGGTCTACCTGATCTGCCGTTGGCAGGAATCCCGCGGTGCGGGGGAGTGGGTCGGGTACGTCAGGGCGGCGTCCGAGGCGGGCATGGTGGGTGCGCTCGCCGACTGGTTCGCGGTGACCGCGTTGTTCAAGCATCCGCTCGGCATTCCGATTCCGCACACCGCGATCATCAGGAAGAAGAAGGATCAGCTCGGATCCTCGCTCGGATCCTTCGTGGGGAGCAACTTCCTCGCGCCCGACGTCGTGTCGGAGAAAGTACGGTCCGCGCAGATCCCGCTGCGGCTCGGAACGTGGCTCGCCGAGCCGCAGAACGCCGAACGTGTCGCCGCGGAATCCGCGACGATTCTGCACGGCGCCGTCGAAGTCCTGAAGGACGAGGACATCACCCAGATCATCGACAGCACCATCGTCAAACGTCTCGGCGATCCACAGTGGGGGCCGCCCATCGGACGCGTGCTCGACGAGCTGATCAAGGAGAACCGGCAGCTACCGCTCATCGACATGCTGGCCGAGCGCGCACACCAGTGGGCCCTCGGCAGTGAGGAGACCATCGAGCGCGTCGTGTCCCGTGACTCACCGACGTGGTCGCCGAAGTTCGTCGACGCCCTGCTCGGCGAGAAGATCTACAAGGAACTCGTCGAGTTCACCTGGAAGGTTCGGTCCAACCCGCAGCACGAACTGCGCCTGGCCGCCAACAAGTTCCTCGTCGACTACGCCCACGATCTGCAGAACGACCCCGCGACCATCGAGAAGGCGGAGTCGCTCAAAGCGCAGATCATGGGCCGTGAGGAGATCACCGGGCTCGCCGCGGCAACGTGGAAGGTGGCCAAGCGGCTCATCACCGAATCCGTGGACGACCCGTCCAGCACCCTGCGACGCAAGGTCAGCGAGAACGTCGCGAGCTGGGGCGCGAGAATCCGCGACGACGAGGAACTGCGCGCCAAGGTCGACGGATGGCTGCTCGGCGGGGCCCGCTACGTGGCGTCCAACTACGCGGACGAGATCACGACGATCATCACCGACACCGTCGCACGATGGGACGCCGACGAGGCGAGCCGCAAGATCGAACTACAGGTCGGTCGCGATCTGCAGTTCATTCGTATCAACGGCACCGTCGTCGGTTCCTTCGCCGGACTGGTGATCTACACGTTGTCGCACCTGCTGTTCGGCTGATGGCAACTACTGCTAGCAGAGTGCTTGCAATAGTTAGCACCCTTGGGTAGCCTCGGACGAGTACACCGAAGACCACAAGTTCGAGACACACGAAACGAGTGGTGACCATGACCCCCAGCAGTGAAGATCCGATCGACAGTCAGATCGACAACCAGGGGATAGTCGCGAAGGTGTCCGAGGCGACGGACGTCGTGGCCGAAGCGAGCGACCTCGTCGCAAGCGTCGTCACAACCGCGGCGTCGGACATCGGTAGTTACATCCGTAGCCAGCGCGAGGCAGCCCAGGTATCCATGCGGCAACTCGCGTCGAGGGCGGGGGTGAGCAATCCGTATCTCAGCCAGATCGAGCGCGGATTGCGCAAGCCCTCCGCCGAGGTGCTCACGCAGATCGCCAAGGGTCTACGTGTGTCATCGGAAGCTTTGTACGTACGGGCCGGGTTCTTGGAAGAACGACCACACGGTCCAGTCCGGGACGCGTTGCTCGGCGACACGGAGATCACCGAACGGCAGAAGCACGTGCTGATCGAGATCTACGACTCGTTCCGCCGAGAGAACGACCAGAAGAACGCAGCCGGACCAGATCCGACAACCGACACCGAATCACCCTTACAGGAGTCTTCCCATGACTGATCCCAGGAACTTCGACAACGTCAAGACCCCCCTCTACGCCGCAGTCGGCGCAGGCGATGCCGTCGTTCAGGCCGTCGCCGACGTCGTTTCGCAGGTACGCAGTCGCGCCGAGACGCGCGGCAGCGAGGTCACCGATCGCGTCGACACGGCACGGGCACGGATCGCCGACCTGTCCGAGGACGTCACCGAAGGAGTCGAGTCCCTTCGCGAGCGCTTGGCGAACCTTCCCGCCGAACTCCCCGACGAGATCGCGGATCTGCGTGAGCGCTTCACCCCGGAAGAACTGCGCAAGGTCGCCGAGGCGTACCTGAAGGTCGCGTCCGATCTCTACACCTCGCTCGCCGAGCGCGGCGAAGAGACCGTCGAGCGGATTCGCCGCACCCCCGCCGTCGAAGAAGGACTCGAGCGTGCCAACTCCGCCGCCAACGACGTCGTCGACCTGACCGAGCAGGCTCTCGGCACCGTCGCCTCGCAGACCCGTGCAGTCGGTGAGCGCGCTGCCGCACTCGCAGGCATCGCGTCGGACAAGGTCCGCGACACCGCCGACGACATCTCCGATTCGGCCGAGGAACTGGCCGAGGGCATCGACGAGGCGGGCGAAGGCGCCAAGGAAGCCGCAACCGACGCATCGCAGAAGGTGAGCGGCGTGGCAGGCAAGGTCGAGTCCAAGACCCGCGGCACCGCCAACGCTCCGATCAAGAAGGCTGCGCCCGCCAAGAAGGCGACGCCGGCAACCGCAGCGAAGAAGGCACCGGCCAAGAAGGCTCCGGCCAAGAAGACCACCAGCTGAGCGTCCGAACGGCTGTCGACCCCTGCACCGAGCGGTGCAGGGGTCGAATTGCCCAGTTCGAGTGGTTAGTATGGGCCTTGTGCCAGCCGTAGACAGCCTCACCGGACTGATCCTTCTCGTCCTGCGCTTCATCGCGCTGGCCGGCGCCGCCTACGCGGTGTTCCACGCAGTCAGGCAGCGGCCCGACGCTTTCACCGCGGTGGACAAGTTGACCAAGCCCGTCTGGCTGGGAATCCTCGTCGTGGCGTTGCTCGTCATCTTTGCGTTCGGAATCAACTTCATCGGCCTGATCGGCATCGTCGCGGTCTGCGTCTACCTGGTCGACGTCCGACCGAAGGTCGACAGCATCCAGCGCGGCGGCTCGCGCTGGTAGATCCTCGCTCGCCGATCCCGCGGGGCGTGGGCCTATCTTCTAGGGATGATGGAGTACCGGGTCGACGATCTGGCGCGTCGCGCAGGGGTGAGCGTTCGTAACGTCCGCGTCTACCAAGACCGTGGACTGCTTCCGCCGCCGCGGAAAGAAGGACGAACCGGCTGGTACAGCGAGTCTCACCTCGCCCGGCTGGAGCTGATCAGCCGGATGCTCGACCGCGGGTACACCTTCGCAACCATCAGCGAACTGCTGATCGCAGCGCAGTCCGGGCTCCGCATCGAGGACGTTCTGACCGCCGACGACGTCGACGACACCGCCCGCAGGCAACGGGAATCGACCCACCTGACCCGCGAGGACATCACCCGGAAGTTCGCCCGAGGCATCACCGACGACGAACTCGACCGGGGTGTTGCCCTCGGCGTACTGGCCCGCAGCTCGGATGGCTACCGCATCGACCAGCCGGATCTGCTCGACGCCGCGACACTGCTCCACGATGCGGGAACCTCGGTCGGTCGCATCCTCGACGAGACCGAAGCGGTGCAGAAGGACCTCGACGACGTCGCCGCAAGGTTTGTGTCGTTGATCACAGACAAATTCGTCGGCGAAGGCAAGGATCCGTTCGACACCGATGCCCTGACCGTAGGGCAACTGGCAACGCTGATCGACAACCTCCGGCCGCTCACGCATCGCGTGGTCGGAGCGCTGTTCCGGGAAGCAATGGAACACCGAATCACGTTGACCATGGAAGAGATGGTCGCGCAGTACAGCGCGGAAGGCGACACTGCGTCGGAAGGCGCGGCACTGTCGCAGACAGGGGAGGCTTGAAGTGGTTACACGCAAGGCAGTCGAGGCAACGATTCTCGGAGTCGGAGGTCTCGCGGCGATTGCGGGCATCGGTGCCCTCGTCCGCAGAAATCGCCACGCGAACAGTTTCGTCCGCGCGGCGGACAGTCGACCCGACGAGCTGCTGCACCAGCCGACACACGTTCCTCGGACCGTCCCCGTCGTCACCGACGACGGCGCGCAACTGCACGTGCGGATCTACGGAGACCCCGACGCACAGCCGATCGTGTTCAGCCACGGTTGGACGTGCTCGGTGGACTACTGGACACCGCAGATCAACGCCTTCGCGGACAACTACAAGGTCATCGTCTACGACCAGCGTGGCCACGGCCGCAGCGACGTCGGCACCAGGCCGCTCGGCCCCGACGTACTCGCCGACGACCTCGCGGACGTTCTCGCGGCCACTGTCGATGAATCGGACAAGGCAGTGCTCGTCGGCCACAGCATGGGCGGAATGTCGATCATGGCCTGGGCGGGGCGGTACCCCGAACAGGTCGACCGCCTGGTGAGCGCAGTCCTGCTCGCCTCGACCGCCACGGACAGCCTGGTACGTGAGACCACGGTCATCCCGCTCCCTCAGCGATTCCCGCGCGTACCCGTGCCCGTCGGGCGGGTGGTCCTCAAATCCGCGGTCCCGCTACGACCGTCGTCCGTCACCCGCCACGCCATCAAGTACGTGTCGATGGCGCCGGGATCGACGCCTGCCGAGGTCGCGTTCTGCGAGAAGATCGTGCTCGAGTGTGCGCCTCGAACCCGAGGAATCTGGGGCGCTGCACTCACCGACCTCGACATTCACGAGGCGCTGAAGAACCTCAACGTGCCGACGACCGTGCTCGTGGGAACCGCGGACCGGCTCACGCCTCCCGTGCACGCCCGCAAACTGGCCGAAGCGCTCGACGCCCACGACCACCTCAGCGCCCTCGTCGAGATTCCCGGCATCGGCCACATGAGTTCGGTCGAGGCCATCGACGAGTTCAACGCCGAAGTCGCGCGCCTGCGCAACTTGTGAAGCCCGAGGGCAACTAGCTGAAGACGACTGTCTTACGGCCGTGGACCAGGACACGGTCCTCCAGATGCCATCGGAGGCCACGGGAGAGAACGAGCTTCTCGATGTCCCGGCCCTGGCGCACCATGTCGGTGACCTCGTCGGAGTGGTCGACGCGAATGACGTCCTGTTCGATGATCGGGCCGGCGTCGAGCTCGGCCGTCACGTAATGGCAGGTCGCTCCGATCAGCTTTACCCCACGGGCGAATGCCTGGTGGTAAGGGCGTGCGCCGACGAACGACGGCAGGAAGCTGTGGTGGATGTTCAGCGCGCGGCCGGCCCAGTGCTCGCACAGTTCCTCCGGCAGCACCTGCATGAACCGGGCCAGAACGACGGCGTGGGGATCGTAGGAGTCGACCAGCTCGCGAACCCGATCGAACGCCGGGCCTCGTTCGGCCGGATCCTTCGCGAACTCGACATGATGGAACGTGATGCCGTGCGCTGTCGCCACCGGTTCCAGCGACTTGTGATTACCGATCACGGCCGAGATCTCGGCAGGTAGCTCGCCGCCCGCCGCGCGGCCCAACAGATCGTGCAGGCAGTGCGCTTCCTTGCTGACGAGAAGTACGACGCGTTTGCGCTCGCCGGAATCCTGAAGCGTCCACTCCGTCTCGGGGCCGATGTCGTCGGCGACTTCCTGGAATCGTGCGCGTAGATCCTCGATGCTCATGTTCACCGACGACGCCCGGACGGCCTGGCGGGTGAAGAACCAGCCCGTGTCCGGGTCGGCGTGATACGCGGCTTCGACGATCCAGCCGCCGACGTCCGCGAGGAACGAGGAAATCCTGGCAACGATGCCGGTGGTGTCGGGGCACCCGAGGGACAGAACGTAGCGACGGTCGTCGGCTACAGCAGCGGAACTCATGCGTCGATTCTCTCAGGCGGTCCTGACGCCGGTTGCGACCAGTGTGGTGGCGTCGACGAAATCGATATCGCGCTCGGTCAGCAGCTCGCCGAACTCTCGTCGGATCGCGAGTGTGGTGGACTCGTCGAAGTTGCTCAAGGCGCCACGAAAGCCGCTGCCCAACACAAAGTTCCACACGAACTCCTCGGTGGCGGGAACGTGATTGGACAGTTCCTGAACCTGTACGTCGCTGCATCCCTCCGACTGCAGCCACTCGGCCAGGGAGTCCGCTGTCTCCACCCGTCGGATGGGGTTGGTGTCGTAGTTGCTCCTCGACCGAGGACCGTTGTGCGCGACGTCCGGCGCGTAGCGGGCAACGACGTCGAAGAACGCGTTACCGAACGCTTCCACCGCGCCCTTGCGCCACACGGTGACGCCGACACGACCGCCAGGTCGAACCAAGCGAACCAGGCGCGCGAACGAGATGTCCATGTCCGGAAGAAAGAAGATGCCGTAGGAGCAGGACAACGCGTCGTAGCCGTCCGGAACGGAACTCGGTGTCTCCCACTCGGTGGCGTCGGCGCAAACGAAGTCGATGTTGCGCAGCGCGGCCGCCGTGGCCTTCACCCGCCCGACCTCGAGGAGGTCGTCGGCGAGATCGATGGCGTGGACGATGCCGTCCGGACCCACTGCCTGCGCTGCGGGGAGCGCCGACGCGCCCGTACCCGCGCAGACGTCGAGCACCGCGTCCCCGGCCCTCAATGCGAGCGCGAACGCCAACGACTGGCCTGCCGGACCCCAGACGAGCGGGGTGACGGAGTCGAAATCGGAACTCGTGGAATTGAAAGTGCCTGCGACGCTCATGACCGATGAGTTTATGTCGTTCGGGGGCTGTGGTTGGGTGGTCTCATGTCTCTCTCACGCGGAGCCCTCGCCCGAATGGTCGACCACACCCTGCTCAAGCCCGAAGCCACGTCCGACGACGTGACTGCACTCATCGCCGAGGGCCTCGAACTCGGTGTCCTCGCAGTCTGCGTGTCACCCTCGATGCTGCCGATCAGGGCCGACGGACTCGTCGTCGCCGCAGTCGCGGGATTCCCGTCGGGCAAACATCATTCGCTCGTCAAGGGAGCGGAAGCGCGGCTCGCCGTCGATCAGGGTGCGCAGGAAATCGACATGGTCATCGACGTCGGAGCCGCTGTCGCCGGCGACTACAACGCTGTGCTGTCGGACATCCTGACCGTCCGCGAAGCCATCGGACCGACGGCTGTGCTCAAGGTGATCATCGAATCGGCAGCCCTGTCCGACGACGCGATCGTCGAAACCTGCCGCGTCGCGGAGAAAGCCGGTGCCAACTTCGTCAAGACCTCCACCGGCTTCCATCCGGCAGGCGGCGCCAGCGTCGAAGCAGTGCGGTTGATGGCGGAGACCGTCGGCGGACGACTCGGCGTCAAGGCCAGCGGCGGCATCCGTACGACGGACGCCGCCCTGGCGATGATCGACGCGGGCGCAACCAGATTGGGTCTCTCGGGTACTCGCGCCGTCTTGGCAGGAGTGGAGCCTGCGGAATGACCGGGTGGCAGGAGTGGAGCCTGCGGAATGACCGGGTGGCAGGAGTGGAGCCTGCGGAATGACCGGGTGGCAGGAGTGGAGCCTGCGGAATGACCGAATGGCAGGAGTGTAGGGGCCAGTTTCCGCTACGCGAGCATTCCGCAGCCTTCGGGAGCCTCGACCGTCTGACCCGGTTGGGCGGCGGGAATCGAGTACTGCCCGCCCTGCAGGTTCAGTGCGATGCCGCTGTCGGTGACGGTCAACGACGTCGGCGTCATGTCCAGCGGGTACTGCTGGAGGCTGTCGGAGAGGACGCCGACGATGCTGTCGACGAGATCGGTCGGGATGCCGAGGCCGAGGATCGATGCGTCGACGGTCTGGACGTCGACGCGGTCGCCGGTGACGGTCGGCTTCACGGTCAACTGCGCGAGGCCGCCCACCGCGAAGGACAGCGTGCCCGCCGCGGCGTCCGACGTCACACCGGAGACGAGGGCACCGATGCCCTGGGACTGCAGGGTGCGGGCGATCCCGTCGGTCGACCACGAGATGTCGGCGCTGGAGCTGCCGATGGTCCCGTTGCTGTCCGCGGTCTGCGCGAGGTCGACGTCCTCCACCTCCGCGTGGACGGTCATGCCCTCGGCGGGGCCGAAGCGGGCATCGTTCGAATCGAGCGTGACCGAAGAAACCTGCTTGTCGACGAGCGAGATCAGAATGGGCTTCCATCCGAGACCGACGTCGACCTGGCTGCCGATCTCGGACTCCAGTTGGCCGGCGAGGCACGACTTGATCTGCTGCCGGAAATACAGTTCCCCGCCGAGCAACGCCGCGACGAGAACGAGTACGACGAGCACCGCGATCATGGGAGCTTTGCTTCGTGTCATTCGCCGCAGTCTTCCCGATGATTCTGAAAGTCCTCTGTGAAACAGAGATACAAGCGTGGGAAAGATGGATCGACACGGGAGTAGTGCCAATTCTTTGTGATGTGCAACACAGATTGTCGTACGCTGGGGCGCATGAGCACGTTACGGCCGAGCACCGTCGAACTGCGTCGTCTGGCAGCACGCCAAGACGGATATTTCACCACCGAGCAGGCCGAGGCCCTGGGCTTCGAGGCCCCTGCAGTGGTCGCCAACATCGCCGTCGGCGACTGGACCAAAGTGGAACGAAACCTGTGCCGGCTGACCGACTGGCCGCACAGCGACCTCGAACAGTTCGCCATGTGGTGCGCGTGGTTCGGTGGTGATGCTGTGATCTCTCACCAAAGTGCCGCCGAGCTACACGGATTCGGACACCTGCACCCGCAGTTCGTGCACGTCTCCGCGTACACCAACCTGCGCCTGACCGACACGCGCCTCGCCGTTCACCGACTGCAGCTGTCTCCGAAGGACTTCGAGTCCACTGGCACGTTCCGGATGACCACCCCGGTCCGAACTGTCCTCGACCTCGCCGCCGGAGGAATCTCCCAGATCACCCTCGACGAAGTGGTGGGCGACGCCGTCGCCATCGGCCGCGTCGACCCGGGATCCCTGTACGACGAAGCCGTCGGCGGGCCGGAACGAGTGGCCGAACGCGTCGAGCTCGCCCTCTCGTCCTGCACCTAGGTCTCGGCGGGCGCCACAGCATCCCAGGGAACGGTGAGGATGTTGTCGCGTAGCCTGCGCCGCGGCGCCGTGGTGGGAAGACCCTCGGCGACCAACTGATTCAAGGCCGCCCGCCATCGCACTCGCGGGCCGAACGGTGCCAGCGGCGCCGCCGTCGACCACGCCCTGTCCGCGGCGCGCAGCACCGCATGAATGCGTTCACCCGGCACATTGCGGTGAATCAACGCCTTCGGCAGACGCTCCGCGATGTCCGACGGCGTCGCGACGGTGAACGGATCCCACGCCAAGGTCAACGAGATCGGACCCTGCTGCCCGACGAGCACCCACGCGCACCGACGGCCGAGTTCGTCGCACGTCCCGTCGACCAGGAGCCCGCCGGGTTCGAGCCCGGACAGGATGCGGGCCCAGGCGTCGGGAACAGCGTCCTCGGGGTACTGCCGCAGCACGTTGAACGCGCGAACCAGGTTCGGTCGGAGGCCGGCGAGCTCGAAGCCGCCGCGCGCGAACGTGACGTTCTCCTGCGACTCGACAACTCGTGCGGGATCGATCTCGAGGCCGGTGACCCGCAGGTCCGGCCGAACGGTTCGGAGCCGACGAGCCAGCTCGAGCGTCGTGTCCGGCCGTGCGCCGTACCCGAGATCGACGACCAAGGGATCGAGTGCATCGGTCAGCACCCGGCGCACGAGTGGATCGTGCATCAGCCACCGATCACTGCGGCGGAGGCGGTTGATGCCGGTGGTGCCGCGGGTAACAGTGCCTTCAGGAGTGGAGCCTGCGGAACGACCCGGTTGGCCAGGAGTGGAGCCTCTAGTTGTTCTGGGCAAGCCAGTCGGCGGTGACTTCGCCTTCGCCGCGCCAGAGGTCTCGGAGGTTGACGAGCATGAGCTGTTCCAGTTTTCCGCCGACGAAAGGAAGGAACACCTTGGCCTCGGAGGAGGTCCGCAGCGTCGAGCCCGTGTCGGTGGAGAACAGCGAGGTGACGCCCTTGAGGCTGCCGGGGCCGGCGGGGATGGAGGCGTCGTATTTGCCTTCGGTGGTGTCCGAGTAGGGGTCGAAGTGCACGTTACGGGTGATGACCATGTCCTTCTTCATGACCGTCTGCGCGATGTCCGGCAGTTCGGTCCTGGGAATGATGTGGTGCATCACGACGTCGATGCCTGCGTCGGAGACCTCGAAGCTCTTCAGCTCGTTGTGGGAGTACTTCTTCATCTCCTCGATGCGAGCGTCCCAGTGATCGCGGCTCGACAATGCCGCGTACACCTGCTCGGTGGAGTAGGTGAACCGGGCTGAGTAGTTCATTCGGCGCGCCATAACCGGAGAGGGTACCTATCCGAGGTTGTCCGCGATCCAGTTGCCCGTGAAGTCGTGCTCGTTGTCGATGAGCCCCAGTACCTGCTCGCTGATCATCGCTTCGATCTTGCTCCCGAAGAGAGGGATCTTGACCTCGGTGGTTCCGGACAGCGACATCGTCGACGATGTGTCGTCGCCTTCGAGGAGCGTGGTGCCGGAAATGGTTGCCGGAGCGCCGTCGACGGTGGCTCCGAACTTGCCCTCGGCGCGACCGCCGCCGAGAGGACCCCACGACTCGGTGCGCTCGATGATCAGCGGGCCCTTCTTGAAGGCGGTGACCGCGGCGGGGAGTTCCTCCTCGGGAACCGACTGCGTGATGACGACGCTGATGGTTCCGTTGATCGCGGTGACGCTCACCAACTGTGCGCCCGGACCGCCGATCTGCTCGATGCGGTCCTTCCAGTACTTCTCGGACACGAGCGCGGCGTGCACCTTGTCGACGGGTGCGGGAACGGGCGCGCTGTGCGCGATGGGGCGAGGCATAGGCGGAGGGTACCGGTGGCTCCCGACATCCGCGTCGACCGGTACCCTGGACTCCCGTGCCTACCGCAATTTCCGAGCTCACCACCATGCGACTCGGTGGCCCGGCTCGCGAGTTCGCCGTCGCAACGACGTCCGACGAACTCGTCTCCCTCGTGCGCGACGCCGATGCGTCGGGAACCCCGGTGCTGTTGGTCGGTGGCGGATCCAACCTCGTCGTCGGGGACCAGGGTTTCGACGGTCTGGTGATCAAGGTCGAGACGTCGGGAGTGCGCGTCGACGGTGATTCCATGTGGGTCGCTGCCGGTGAGCGGTGGGACTCCGTCGTCGCCGCGTCGTTGGACGAGGGTCTTGCCGGGATCGAAACCCTGTCCGGCATTCCTGGATTGGCCGGTGCGACGCCGGTGCAGAACGTCGGTGCGTACGGCACGGTCACGTCCGACGTGCTGGAATCGCTGACGGTGTACGACCGCGAGACAGGCGAGACCGCCGTCTGGTCGCCGGACCGATGCGGTTTCGGATTGCACCGTCAGTCGGTGTTCAAGCATTCGATGCGATACGTCATTCTCGACACGACGATGGGGTTGCGACGGTCCGTGTCCTCCGATCCTGTCCGCTACGCCGGTCTCGCGGACCGGCTCGGCGTCGACATCGGTGACACGGTCCCTGCTCTCGATGTGAGAGAAGCAGTCCTCGATCTGCGTGGCCAGAAGGGCATGGTGCTCGACGCGGCGGATCACGACACGTGGAGTGTCGGCTCGTTCTTCCTGAATCCGGTGCTGACGGAGATCCCCGCGTCCGCATCGAGGGCGCCTCAGTATCCGGACCCGTCGGGCATCAAGATCCATGCCGCCTGGTTGATCCAGAACGCCGGCTTCGCACACGGCTACGGCACGGAGTTCGGCAACGGAACAGTGTCGTTGTCCACCAAGCACGTGCTGGCCATCACCAATCGCGGCGGGGCGAGCACGTCGGACGTCATGGCGTTGGCGTCGCACATTCGTGACGGAGTGGAAGCCGAGTTCGGCATCACCTTGGTGCCGGAGTGCGATCTCGTCGGCTGCTCGCTGAGTTGAATCGGTAGCAGCATCGAGTCGGTGGCAGCGCCTACCATTGATTCTTCGTAGCAAGTTAAGGAGTAGTTCGTTGCAGGTCACAAGCGTCGGGCACGCGGGGTTCCACATTCGGACCGATGCAGGCACCATCCTGTGCGACCCGTGGGTCAACCCTGCTTACTTCACGTCCTGGTTCCCGTTCCCGGACAACACGAAGTTGGACTGGGACGAGCTGGGCAAGTGCGACTACCTGTACGTCTCGCACCTGCACAAGGACCACTTCGACCCCAAGAACCTCGCCGAGCACGTGGACAAGGACACCACCGTTCTGCTGCCGGACTACCCCGTGCCGGACCTCAAGCACGAGCTCGAGAAGCTCGGCTTCCACAAGTTCTTCGAGACGACGGACTCGGTCAAGCACCGCATTTCCGGTCCCAAGGGCGATCTCGACATCATGATCATCGCCCTGCGCGCACCCGCCGACGGCCCGATCGGTGACTCCGGCCTGGTCGTCTCCGACGGAGAGACCGTCGCGTTCAACATGAACGACGCCCGGCCCGTCGACCTCGACGTGTTGACGGAGGAATTCGGGCACGTCGACGTGCACATGCTGCAGTACTCGGGCGCGATCTGGTACCCGATGGTCTACGACATGGTCGAGCGCGCCAAGAAGTCGTTCGGTGAGCAGAAGCGTCAGCGTCAGATGGATCGTGCGCGCCAGTACATCGAGCAGATCGGCGCGACGTGGGTGATTCCGTCGGCAGGCCCGCCGTGTTTCCTCGACGACGAGCTCCGCTTCCTCAACGACGTGTACGAGGACCCGTCGAACATCTTCCCCGACCAGATGGTGTTCCTGGACCAGATGCGCCGCAACGGTCACGACAAGGGCCTGCTACAGATCCCCGGCACCACGTCGACGTTCTCGGGCAGCGAGCTCGTTTCGCACGAGCACCCGATTCCCACCGAAGAAGCCGAAGCCATCTTCACCACCGGCAAGGCCCAGTACATCGAGGATTTCGCGCAGCGACAGGCAGGCGTCATCGCCGCGGAGAAGGCGGCGTGGGCACCGGCCGAGGGCGAGCCACTGCTCGAGCCACTGCGAGAGCTGTTCGAGCCCATCATGATTCAAACCGACCAGATATGCGACGGCATCGGGTACCCGGTGGCCCTGATGCTCGGCGCGGAAACCGTCGTGCTCGATTTCCCCAAGCGCATCGTGCGTGAGCCCCTGCTCAAGGAGCGGTTCCGGTACAGCTTCACGATCTCGCCGCAGCTCGTGCGGACGGCCGTGCGGGACAAGGAACCGGACTGGGTCAACTCGATCTTCCTGTCCACCAGGTTCCGGGCCCGACGCGTCGGGGGATACAACGAGTTCCTCTACACGTTCTTCAAGTGCCTCACCGACGAGCGCATCGCCTACGCCGACGGGTGGTTCGCCGAAGCACACGACGACACCGCCACCATCGTCAAGGACGGCTACGAGATCCAGCGTCGCTGCCCGCACCTGAAGGCGGACCTGTCGAAGTTCGGCATCGTCGAGGGCAACAAGCTGACCTGCAACCTGCACGGCTGGGACTGGAACCTCGATACCGGCCGCTGCCTGACGTCCAAGGGACACGAACTCAGGTCGACGAAGCTCTGAAGTGCGCGGATTGTCCGAATCTCCTCGAGGATTCGATGTGAATCTCCGCGCACCCGAGCTTTCGATAGTGGTTCGCCCATGAGCCGCGAGTACGTTGGAATACGTGCATGAGCAGGTAGAACAGACAAAACGGACGCGGTTGTTGTGGCTGGTCACAGCAATCGTGGCGTTGGCGGCGCTTGTCGCGGGCTGCACCATCGGTGGCACCGACGGCTCCTCCGGCGGGTCCGAGCCGACCACCGAAGCGGCTCCCGTCGCCCAAGTGACGCAGAACCCCGCCGACGGAGCCGAGGACGTCAGCCCCGTCGCGCCGATCTCCGTGGCCGTGAAGAACGGGACCCTGGCCGACGTCACCCTCACCAACCCCGACGGCAAGGTCGTCCAAGGCGCGCTGGCGCCGGACAAGGCGTCGTACTCCGTCACGGAGCCGCTGGGCTACGGCGTCTCGTACACCTGGGCGGGCAACGCCGTCGGAAGCGACGGCAAGTCCGTACCCGTCGAGGGCAGCTTCACGACGGTCACGCCGGACAGCCGCACGTCGGTGAGCACCAACATCGGCGACGGGCAGGAGGTGGGGATCGCGGCCCCGATCATCCTGCAGTTCGACTCCTCGATCGAGGACAAGGCCGCCGTCGAGAAGGCGTTGACGGTGACGACCAACCCGCCGACGCCCGGCGCGTGGGCGTGGTTCCCCGACGACAACGGCTCACGCGTCCACTGGCGCCCCACCAACTACTGGGCTCCGGGCACGACGGTGTCGGTGAAAGCGAACCTGTACGGGGTCGACTACGGCGGCGGTGCGTACGGCGCCGACGACGTGACACTCGACTTCACCATCGGTCGTAGCCAGATCGTCAAGGCGGAGGCGACGAGCCACCGCATGCAGGTCGTGCGCGACGGTCAGACCATCATGGACATCCCCGTCAGTTACGGCGAGGGCAACGAAGCGCGCAACGTCACGCGCAGCGGAGTGCACGTGGTGACCGAGAAGCACGAGGACTTCCTGATGTCGAACCCGCCGTTCTACGAGAACGTGCGCGAACGATGGGCCGTGCGGATCTCCAACAACGGCGAGTTCATCCACGCCAACCCGGAGACGACGGGTGTCCAGGGGGCGTCCAACGTGACGAACGGCTGTATCAACCTGTCGACGTCGGACGCGGAGCAGTATTTCGGGACCGCGATGTACGGCGATCCGGTCGAGGTGACGGGTACGTCCATCGATCTGTCGGCCGCCGACGGTGACCTCTACGACTGGGCGATCGACTGGCCGACGTGGGAGTCGATGTCTGCGCTCTGATGCAACTTATGTGAGTGGAAATGTAGGCCCTGGGACAGGAGCGGAGCCTGCGGAGCGACCAGAAGACGCTACATTTCCACTCACACAAAGGGTTCTATTTTCTACTGAAGCGGCCGGGGCCGGCCTGGTCACGCGGCTTGATGATGATCTGATCGAGGTTCACGTGCGACGGACGTGATGCCACGAACCCGATGATCTCGGCGATGTCCCTGGCGACGAGCGGCGTGATGCCCTGATAGACGGCGTCGGCCTTGTCCTCGTCTCCGTCGAAACGGACGAGCGAGAATTCGGTTTCCACGGCTCCCGGCGCGATCTCCGTGAGCCGAACCGGCTGCCCGAGCAGCTCGCCGCGCAGCGTGCGATGCAGGACGGCCTGTGCGTGCTTGGCGGAGGTGTATCCCGAGCCGTTGTCGTACGCCTCGAAGGCGGCCACCGACGTGATGGTGACCACAAGTCCGTCGCCCGACTCGATGAGTTTCGGAAGCAATGCCTTGGTGACACGCAGGGTGCCGAGGACGTTCGTCTCCCACATCCAGCGCCAGTCGTCGAGATCGGCATCGATGACCGGTGCCAGTCCCTTCGCGCCTCCCGCGTTGTTGATCAACACGTGAACACGGGGGATCACCGCGGTGAACGCGGCCGCCGAATCTTCGTCGGTGACGTCGAGTTGCAGTGCAGTCCCGCCGATTTCGGATGCCAGCTTCTCGAGTCGATCGACGCGACGCGCACCGACGACGACGTGGTAGCCCTGCTCGGCGAGTTGGCGTGCGGTTGCCTCACCGATGCCGGAACTTGCGCCGGTGACTACGGCGATGCGGGCGTCGGACGGGATTTGTTCTGACAATGTCATGGCAGAAATTCTAGACTCCGGTCGGGCGCGGCCGGTACGCAGCGGAAATCTTGCCCGTATTGGTGATCGGGCGGGGAAGTGCTACTTTTGCGTTCATGTCCGCCAGCCACACTCCTGCACTGCGCGTCACGTACGTGACCGCTGCTCTGGGTTCCCGGCTGCCGCTCCCTCGTGAACTGTGTTGTCGCAGCTTCTAGGCCTGTAGCTTTCTCGGGATCGCTTCTCGATTCTCGGCCGTATCGGCCGTTCTGCAGGCGTCGCTCGCTCGACTTTCTCCTTCTCCAGCACCTGTGTCACCCACGTTTCAAGTGGGTCTACTGCCGAGGACGAACCACAGTGTCACTTGCAACTTTGCCGGTATCTTCCACTTCCGTGAACCTTCGAGGGTCACGGCCCACCTCTCTGTCCCGTGTAGCGGGACGGGCCCGAGTTCAGGTCGTTGCACCCGACCTGCGCATCGCCGACAGTCCCGCCGCATCGGTGCTTCGCGTAGCCTCCGCCGACGGTCCGCTTTCCCGTGATATTGCCGCTCGCGCAACAGGATTGAGTATCGCTACGGTCAACCGTCAGGTCTCCGCCCTGCTCGGCGTCGGGTTGCTTCGCGAACGCGCCGATCTGACGGCCTCCGGTGCGATCGGCCGCCCACGCGTGCCGTTCGAGGTCAACCACGAGCCCTTCGCCACCATCGGAATCCACATCGGTGCCATCGTCACCGGCATCGTCGTCAGCGACCTGCGTGGTCGCATCCTCGGTGCCGTCGAGATCCCGACGCCGGGCGGCCCCGCCTCCGAAGCGTTGTCCGTGATCACCCGCAGCGCAGGCGCTTTCGCGGCGCGCTGGCACCGTCGAACTCCGCTCTGGGTGGGTGTCGCCCTCGGCGGTCGAGTCGACGGTGCGTCGGGCACGGTGGATCATCCCCGCCTCGGCTGGGAGAACGCCCAGGTCGGCGCCATCGTCGGTGGCGGTCTGGGGTTGCCCGTCTCCGTGTCCGGTCACGTCGAGGCGATGGCGGGCTCCGAACTGCTCCTGACGCCGGCGCGGGCGGACACGACGACGACCGGTACCAGCCTGTACTTCTATGCACGCGAGACCGCGGGAATCGCGTTGACGATCGACGGCCGGGTGCACACGCCCTCCACCGGACCCGGGTCGATCGCTCACCTGCCCACCGGATCGAACGTGCTGTGCCAGTGCGGAAACCGCGGATGCCTCGAAGCGACCGTGAGCGATCGCGCGGTGCTGGCCATCGCCGTCGAGCGCGGGGTTCTCCCGGCAGGATCGGGCGTCGCCGCGCTGTACCAGGCCGCACACGACGGCTCGGCGGCGGCGCAGCAGATCCTCGTCGAACGTGCGAAGGTGCTCGGTCGGACGGTCGGACTCCTGCGGGATCTGTTCAACCCCGATCGGGTGGTCCTCGGCGGACAGGCGTTCACCGAATACGCCGCGGGTATCCCGTACGTCGCCGAGGCCTTCGGCCAGACGTCGACGCTGCCGCGCAAGGACATTCGAATCTCCGGTTTCGGAAACAAGGTGCAGGAATTCGCTGCGGCCGTGGTGTCCCTCAGCTCGGTCTACTCCGATCCGCTCGCGTCGATGCGCCGGGCCGCCGCGTAACTCGCGCTCCGAGCAGTCGGGAAGTCGGGCAGTCGGGCACCCGGGCATGATGGGGGCATGACTGGATCGGTACGCCACGCCACGAGCCGAATCGACACCACGACGGCCGGCACGAACATCGTCTATCGAGTGAGCGGCGACGAGTCGCACCGCCCGCTCGTCCTGCTGCACGGGTGGGCGCAGTCGTCCGCGTGCTGGGGTGACCGGGTGTTGACGACGCTGGCGGAGTCGTACCGGGTGATCGCGGTCGACCTGCGGGGCCACGGTTACTCGGACGCGCCGAACACGGGGTACGGCGAATCGGCCAACTGGGCGGCAGACGTGCACGCGGTACTGACTGCCGAGGGAATCGAGCAGGACGCGGTTCTGCTCGGCTGGTCCTACGGCGGCCTGGTCATCTGCGACTACCTGGCCGCACACGGGACAGGGGCGGTCGCGGGCATCGTGCTCGTCGGCGCGATCACCAGCATCGGCAGGGGGGAAGCCGGTGGTCGAGTCGGCAGCGCGATGCGCGCGGCGATCCCGGACGCGATGTCGGAGGAGCCGCGGGTGGCCATCAAGGCGCTCGGCAGCTTCGGTCGTGCACTCACCGGGCCGATCGAGGGCAAAGGCGCGCAGGCTCAGGCCCTGTTCGGGGCGACGCTGTCCACGCTGCCCCGCGTCCGAGCAGCGCTGTTCGATCGGGCTGTCTCGCACGACGACCTGCTTGCGGGCCTCGACGTACCCGCGCTGGTCCTCCACGGCACCGCGGACACCGTCGTCGACGTCTCCGCTGGTGAGCATGCTGCGTCGCTGATTCCGGCGGCAACCGCCTCGTTCTGGGAGGGCGTCGACCACGGCCCGTTCGTCGCCGATCCCGACCGGTTTCTGGCCGAGGTGACGGCCTTCGTCCAGGGTCTGTGAACCCACCCGGCGCGGGAGAGTGCAAACTGGTGTGGTGAGTGGTCGCCAGTTGAATCGGGTTGCAGTGTTGTCGTTGCATACCTCGCCGTTGGCGCAGCCGGGCATGGGGGATGCGGGCGGAATGAACGTCTACGTGCTCCAGAGCGCCAAGGAGCTGGCGAAACGGGGCGTCGAGGTGGAGATCTTCACCCGGGCGACGTCGTCGGCGGACAAGCCTCTCGAGGAAGCGGCGCCGGGCGTTCTGGTGCGCAACATCGTGGCAGGGCCGTTCGAGGGGCTCGACAAACAGGACCTCCCGACGCAGCTGTGCGCGTTCGCGGCAGGAGTCCTTCGTGAAGAGGCCCGGCACGACGCCGGCTACTACGATCTGGTCCATTCGCACTACTGGTTGTCCGGCCAGGTCGGATGGTTGGCCCGTGATCGCTGGGGCGTGCCGCTGGTCCACACGGCCCACACACTCGCCGCCGTCAAGAACGCGTCGTTGGCAGCGGGGGATTCCCCGGAACCGGCCGCGCGGCAGATCGGCGAGCAACAGGTGGTCGCCGAGGCGGACAGGCTCATCGCCAACACCGGCGAGGAAGCGAAGCAGCTGATCGAGATCTACCACGCATCGCCTCGATCGATCGACGTCGTCGCCCCCGGCGCCGACCTCGGCCGGTACCGGCCCGGTGACAAAGCCGCTGCGCGAGCCGAATTCGGTATCGATCCGTCGGAAACCGTGGTCGCCTTCGTCGGCCGGATCCAACCGCTCAAGGCCCCGGACGTGTTGTTGCGCGCCGCAGCGGAACTGGTGGCCGCTCGGCCGAGCCTTCCGCTGCGGGTGCTCGTGGTCGGAGGGCCGTCCGGCAGCGGCCTCGACCGCCCCGACAGCTTGATCGAACTCGCTGCAGAACTGGGTATTTCGACGCGAGTGACGTTCCTGCCGCCGCAGCCCTCCGAGAAACTCGTCCAGGTCTACCGTGCCGCCGACGTCGTGGCGGTGCCGAGCTACAACGAATCGTTCGGACTCGTCGCGATCGAAGCTCAGGCCAGCGGAACCCCGGTGATCGCAGCGGACGTCGGCGGGCTCGGGGTCGCCGTGCGGTCCGGGGAGACGGGCGTGCTCGTGCAGGGGCACCGGACCACGGAGTGGGCGCGAGCCCTCGGCGCAATGCTCGCGGATCGAGATGGCCTGGCGCACATGGCGTCCGCGGCCCCGATCCACGCTGCGAACTTCTCGTGGGAACACACCGCGGAAGGCCTGCTGGACAGTTATCGTGCAGCACAGTTCCACTTCGACCGTCACGAGGCCCCGAGCGAGTTCTCGCCGCGGCGCGTGCGCGGACTGTCGAAGCTACGAAGGGCGGGGGCAACGGCATGAGCGAGCTGATCGAGCTGATCGATTCGGTACTGAGCGAACGTGAGCTCGAGTACCAACGCAAGGGGGACAACGCGTTCGTCGTCGAACTGCCGGGCGAGCGGAAGCTGAAGACGACCACGATCCTCACCGTCGGGCACCACGGCGTACGGATAGAGGCGTTCGTCTGCCGTAAACCGGACGAGAACTTCGAGGGCGTCTACAAATACCTGTTGCGCCGAAATCGACGGCTCTACGGAGTGCACTACACCCTGGACAAGGTAGGAGACATCTACCTCGTCGGACGGTTGTCCACCCATGCGGTGACGGGGGAGGAAATCGACCGAATACTCGGCCAGGTGCTCGAAGCCGCCGACGGAGATTTCAACGTTCTGCTCGAACTCGGCTTCGCCGAATCGATCAAACGCGAGTGGGCCTGGCGTGTGTCCCGGGGCGAGTCGTTGGCGAACTTGAAGGCCTTCGAACACCTGGTTACACCGTCGAAACTCGACAACTGATCGGACGTAACCGAGGGTTCGTACGCTTCGGTGCATGACCAGGCCAGAGGACGCCACGCCGCCGGTGCTTCAGATGTTCGGGTACGGCATGCAACACATCCTCTCGATGTTCGGCGGCGTCATCGCAGTGCCGATCATCGTCGGCGGCGCGGCGGGGCTATCCGGTACCGACCAGGCGCTGCTCATCTCCTGCGCTTTGTTCGTCAGCGGTGTCGCGACGGTGCTGCAGACGGTCGGCGTGCCGTTCTTCGGTTCGCAACTGCCACTGGTGCAGGGTATTTCGTTCGCCGCCGTCTCCACCATGCTGACCATCATCGTCGGGGCGGAGAACGGCGAGACCGGCCTGCGAACCGTGCTGGGCTCGGTGATCGTCGCCGCGCTGATCGGCCTCGCCGTCGCACCGTTCTTCTCGAAAGTGGTGAAGTTCTTTCCGCCCATCGTCACCGGATCGATCATCACGGTCATCGGACTGTCGCTGATGCCCGTCGCGGCCCGGTGGATCACCGGGCAGGAAATGGTCGGCGGCGCACCGAATCCGGAGTACCTCGACGTCGGCAACATCGGATTGGCGATGTTCACTCTGCTCGTGGTGCTGATCCTGACGAAGACCCCCAGGGTGTCGCGGCTGTCGATTCTGCTGGGACTTCTCGTGGGCACGATCGCCGCATTCGTCTTCGGAAAAACAGATTTCGACGGTGTCGGCGATGCGGACATCGTGGCACTGCCGACACCGTTCGCATTCGGCAGTCCCATCTTCGCCGTGGGCGCCATCATCTCGATGACCATCGTGATTCTGGTGATCATGGTCGAGACCACGGCCGACATCCTCGCCGTCGGTGAGGTCGTGGGCACCGACGTCGACACCCGGCGCGTCGGCGACGGTCTCCGCGCGGACATGCTGTCCTCGGCGATCGCTCCGGTCTTCAACTCGTTCCCCGCCACCGCGTTCGCGCAGAACGTGGGGCTCGTCGCGATGTCCGGAGTGAAGAGTCGATTCGTCGTTGCCGTGGGCGGTGGAGTGCTTGCGCTGCTGGGTCTTTCGCCGATTCTCGCCGCGGTAGTCGGTGTGATTCCGCTTCCCGTACTCGGCGGGGCGGGCATCGCACTGTTCGGGACCGTCGCGGCCAGTGGCATCCGCACACTCGGCAAGGTGAACTACGACAACAACAACAATCTCGTCATCGTCGCGGTGACACTTGCCTTCGGGCTGATTCCCGTTGTGGCGAGCGACTTCTGGGACGAGTTCCCGGACTGGTTCGTCACTGTGTTCCACTCCGGCATCAGCGCCGCGAGTATCGTCGCGGTGATACTCAATCTCTTCTTCAACGTCTTCCGACCCGGCACGCCCGAGGACCCCTCGATCGTCGCTGCGGGCCCCGCCGTCATGGTGCGCGACGACGAAGCAGACGTCCCGAGAGACCGTGACGGGAGCAGCGTCGACGGCCGGAAACCGAACCCCCGGGACCCGGAGGCGTAAGGCGCGAAATCATGCGGGTAACCCGAGCGAGTAGTAGCGTCCGCAATCAGACAAACTAGCCACACACCGATCGCGTGTTCACGAGACCCGCGAACACGCAGCAGCGCCACCGTGCTGCACCGAACACTGGAGGAAGTTTTGACCGTCGTTCCCCGCTCACACACCCGCAGACTGGTATTCGGGGGAGTCGCGTCGCTCGGTGCGGTCGCACTCGTCGCTGGATGTGGCTCCGCCCCCGAGGACAGTGGATCGGATTCCGGTGGCACAGCCGCAGGCGACTTCAAGCCCTGCATGGTGTCCGACGCAGGTGGCTTCGACGACAAGTCGTTCAACCAGCTCAGCTTCGAGGGGTTGACCAACGCCTCCGAAGAGCTCGGTGTCGAGCCCATCACCGTCGAATCGGCGTCGCCGACGGACTACAACCCCAACCTGAACAACCTGATCGACCAGGGATGTTCGCTGATCCTGACCGTCGGATTCGACCTCGCCGACGCCACCAAGGCCGCCGCCGAAGCGAACACCGACATCGACTTCGCCATCATCGACGATTCCAGCATCGACCTGCCGAACGTCAAACCGCTGACCTACGACGCGGCCCAGGGCGGATTCCTCGCCGGCTACGCCGCTGCGAGCTTCTCCAAGACCGGTGTCGTCGGTACTTTCGGTGGCTCACAACTGCCCACCGTCACCATCTTCATGGACGGATTCGCCGACGGCGTCAACTACTTCAACGAGCAGAAGAACGGCAACGTTCGCGTCATCGGCTGGGACGTCCCGGCCCAGAACGGCTCGTTCACCGGCGGTTTCGAAGCCAACGCCGTCGCCAAGAACACCGCTCAAGGCCTCATCGACCAGAACGCGGACGTCATCTTCCCCGTCGGTGGACCGATCTACCAGAGCGCGGCACAGGCAATCCGTGATTCCTCGCGTCCCATCGCTCTGATCGGTGCCGACGCGGACGTCTACGTGTCCGACCCGTCCGTCGGCGACCTGCTCCTCACGTCGGTCACCAAGGGCCTGCAGACCAGCGTCGACGAAATCGTCGCCTCCTCGGGTGACGGATCGTTCGACAACGCACCCTACGTCGGCACCCTCGAGAACGACGGTGTCGGCATCGCACCGTTCCACGACTTCGAGTCCCAGGTGGACCCGGCACTGCAGGGCGAACTCGACACGATCAAGGCAGGCATCATCGACGGTTCGATCACCGTCGAGTCCCCGTCCTCGCCCAAGTGACGTGAAACTAGAACTACAGGGCATCACGAAGAGGTTCGGCTCGCTCGTCGCGAACGATTCCATCGACCTCGTCGTCGAGCCGGGAGAGATCGTGTGCCTGCTCGGCGAGAACGGGGCAGGCAAGTCGACGCTGATGAACGTTCTCAGCGGCCTGTATCGCGCCGAGGAAGGCAAGATTCTGCTCGACGGCGTCGAGCAGAATTTCGCCGGCCCCGGTGAGGCCATGAGCGCCGGAATCGGCATGGTGCACCAGCACTTCATGCTGATTCCGGTCTTCACCGTCGCCGAGAACATCATCCTCGGGCACGAGACAACCAAATCCGGAGGCAGACTGGATCTCGGCGCCGCCCGGAAGCTGGTGCGGGAGATTTCGTCGCGCTTCGGTTTCGACCTCGACCCGGACGCCAGGATCGACGACCTCCCCGTCGGCGTTCAGCAGCGCGTGGAGATCATCAAGGCGCTCAGCCGTGACGCCAAGGTGTTGGTGTTCGACGAGCCGACGGCTGTGCTCACGCCGCAGGAAACCGACGACCTGATGCGCATCATGCGTGAATTGGCCGAATCCGGCACGGCCATCGTGTTCATCACCCACAAGCTTCGCGAAGTGCGTGAGGTGGCGGACCGCATCACCGTCATCCGGCTCGGCAAAGTCGTCGGCGAAGCGGAACCGACGGCAACCAACGCCGAACTGGCTGCCCTCATGGTCGGACGCGATGTGCAGCTCACGGTGTCGAAGGAACCAGCGACGCCCGGGGATGCCGCGCTGGTCGTGAGAAATCTGACGGTCTTCGACGGAGCCGGTCAGAAGGTCGTCGACGATGTCAGCCTCGAGGTCCACCGAGGTGAGATCCTCGCCGTCGCCGGTGTACAGGGCAACGGGCAGAGCGAATTCGTCGAGGCCCTCCTGGGCGCGCGCGAGCAGATCAGCGGCGAGATCGAGCTCGACGGTCGCTCTCTCGTCGGCGCATCCGTGCACGACGTGCTCGGCGCAGGTGTCGGCTTCGTGCCCGAGGACCGCACGGTCTACGGACTCGTCGGCGAGTTCTCGATCGCGGAGAACCTCATGCTGGACAGGTCGACGGGGGAGCCGTTCGTTCGTCGCGGCGCCATCCGACGCGAGTATCTGGACACGTTCGCCGCCGAGAAGGTCGAGGAGTTCGACGTCCGAACTCCGGGAATCGACACACGCGTCGGGCGGCTGTCCGGCGGTAATCAGCAGAAGGTCGTGCTCGCTCGCGAACTGAGCCGAGACCTCCGGCTGTTCGTCGCGTCGCAGCCGACACGAGGTATCGACGTCGGCTCGATCGAGTTCGTGCACAAGCGGATCGTCGCGACTCGGGACTGCGGTGTGCCGGTGATCGTCGTCTCCAGCGAACTCGACGAAGTCGCGGCGCTCGCCGATCGAATTGCAGTCATGTACCGCGGGACCATCGTCGGCATCGTGCCTGCCGACACGTCCCGCGAAGTTCTAGGTGTGATGATGGGTGGAGAGAAGCATGGCTGAAACGCCTGCACCGTCGCGGTCCCATGTGGTTCTGCGGCAGATATTCACCGGAAGCGCGATCATTTCCGTGCTCGCCGTGTTCATGGCGGTGATCGTCGGAGCAGTGCTGATCGCCGTCACCGACGATCAGGTGCAGGAGACCGCCGGATACTTCTTCTCGCGGCCGTCGGACATGCTGGTGGCGGTCTGGGACGCAGTGTCGGGGGCGTATTCGTCCCTGTTCCAGGGGTCGGTGTACAACTTTCGGCGACCCGGATTCGAGAACGGCATCCGGCCGCTCATGGAGACACTGACCTTCGCGACGCCATTGATCGTCGCCGGTCTCGGTGTGGCACTTGCCTTCCGGGTCGGGATGTTCAACATCGGTGGCCGCGGCCAGATGCTCATCGCCGCGGCGTGCGCCGGGTGGGTCGGTTTCTCGCTGCAGCTCCCGGCGGGGATTCACCTGATCCTGGCGATCCTCGCGGGTGTCGTCGGCGGCGCGGTGTGGGGCGGTATCGCCGGAGTGCTCAAGGCGCGCACCGGTGCCCACGAAGTCATCGTCACGATCATGCTCAACTACGTCGCGTTCTACCTCGTCGCATATCTGTTGCGCACACCGGGCGCACTGCAAGCACCCGGGCAGAACAACCCCAAGACCGCAGCGATGGAATCGACGGCGGTCTTCCCGAAGCTGTTCGGTGACCGCTATTCCCTGCATCTCGGTTTCGTCCTCGTCGTCGTGGTGACCGTCGCGGTCTGGTGGCTTCTCGAACGATCATCGTTGGGATTCCGCTTCCGCGCCGTCGGCGAGAACCCGCATGCGTCGAAGATCGCGGGCATCGATGTCAATCGGATGTACCTGTACGCGATGGTGATGTCCGGCGCCCTGGTCGGCTTGGCAGGTGTCGCCCAGGTTCTGGGCACGGTCACCACCGGTTTCGGCGCGGACATCGACGCAGGCATCGGATTCGACGCCATCACCGTGGCCCTGCTCGGCCGATCCAAACCGTGGGGAGTGTTCTTCGCGGGCATACTGTTCGGTGCCTTCAAAGCCGGTGGATTCGCGATGCAGGCGGCCGAGGGCATCCCCATCGACATCGTTCTCGTCGTGCAATCGGTCATCGTCCTGTTCATCGCGGCGCCTCCGCTGGTGCGAGCTGTCTTCCGATTACCGCCACCGGGAGCCGAGACCGCGGCCCGCGCCGACACCGCGAAGGTGGGAGCACTGTGACCACCCTCGACACGGCGCCGGAGGTACTGACGCCGAAGCGAAGCTGGAAGGTACCGGGCGTCCTCGGTGCAGCGACTCTGCTCGGGCTGATCCTGTTCGTCCTGCGCGGCAAATCCGGTACGACCACCTTCGGCCTCGCCAGCGAGAACGACTTCTTTGCGCTCCCGGCAGTGGGAGTCCCGACCGGGGCGACCGGAATTCTCGTCGTCGCGGCATTGGCTGCGATTCTCGCGTTCTCCGTCTGGAACGTACTGCGCCACAGGACAACGCCGCTGTGGCTCCTCGCAGTGTTCGCAGTGCTGTTCGTACTCGGGTTCCTGACGTGGGCCGCCGCCGGAGCAACCGTGCCCGTGCCCGGACTGCTCATCGGCGCCGTCGCACTCAGCACACCACTGATCTTCGGCGCGATGGGCGGCGTCATCTCCGAACGCGTCGGCGTCATCAACATCGCCATCGAAGGCCAGCTTCTGTCCGGCGCCTTCGTCAGCGCCGTCGTCGCGTCGATCACCGGATCCGCCTACGTGGCTTTGCTCGCCGCACTGCTGGCCGGAGCGTTGACCGCGGCACTGCTGGCGATGTTCTCCATCAAGTACTTCGTCAACCAGGTCATCGTCGGCGTCGTACTGAACGTTCTGGTCGTGGGACTGACGAGCTTCCTGTACTCGGTCGTGCTCACGAAGAATACCGAGACCCTCAACTCCCCGCCGCGGTTCGGGCGCATCGAGATTCCGGTGCTGTCCCAGATCCCCGTGATCGGCCCCGTGCTGTTCCGCCAGACCCTGATCGTCTACATGATGTACTTCGTCGTCGCGCTGGTGTGGTTCGGTCTGTTCCACACCAAGTGGGGTCTGCGTCTGCGCGCCGTCGGTGAACACCCGCAGGCTGCGGACACCGTCGGTATCAACGTCGCGCGTACGCGCTTCTGGAACGTCTGCCTCGCCGGAGCCATCGCCGGCCTGGGCGGTGCGTACTTCACCCTCGGATCGGTCGGCGCATTCGGTAAGGAAATGACCGCAGGCGCCGGTTACATCGCCTTGGCCGCAGTCATTTTCGGCCGATGGGACCCGATACGCGCAACGCTGGCGGCCCTGCTGTTCGGCTTCGCGTCGAACCTGCAGAACGTGCTCGGCATCATCGGCTCGTCCGTTCCGAGCGAGTTCATGCTGATGCTCCCGTACGTGGTCACGATCTTCGCGGTCGCCGGCCTCGTCGGTCACGTGCGTGGTCCCGCCGCTGCCGGTAAGCCGTACGTGAAGTCCTGACTCGCCAGTAGGTCACCTGTCGGTTGTGACCGCGTTCACTGTAGGGTTTCGGACATATTGCCGTAAGCGTGTTCGAAGGAGAGTCATGAGCTTCAACAGCCCCTTTCCCGACGTAGAGATACCGAACCTGAGTGTCTACGACTACCTCTTCGGTTCCATCACGGACGCCGACCTCGAGAAGCCCGCCCTCATCGACGGCGCCTCGGGGGATGTCACGACGTACCAGGCTCTCATCGGCCAGATCAACGGCATCGCAGGAGCACTCGCCGCGCGCGGGCTAGAGGTGGGCGACGTCGTCGGCCTGCATTCGCCCAACGTGCCCGCGTTCGCCGCGGTCCTCCACGGCATCCTGCGCGCAGGCGGCACCGCGACCACGATCAACGCGCTGTACACCGCCGAGGACATCGCCAAGCAGCTCACCGGGTCCGGCGCGAAGTTCCTGTTCACCGTCTCGCCGCTGTACCCGCAGGCCAAGGCCGCCGCGGAGAAAGTCGGTATCGACGACGACCACGTCATCGTTCTCGACGGCGCCGAAGGCCACCCGAATCTGCGCGACCTGCTGACCCAGGGCGCGCCCGCCCCCGACGTGACGTTCGATCCCGCAACCCAGGTCGCCGTGCTTCCGTACTCGTCCGGAACGACCGGTGTGCCGAAGGGCGTCATTCTCACGCACCGCAACCTCGTCGCCAACGTCGCGCAGATGGAACCCCGCGTCGGCATCGACACCGACGACGCGATCCTCGCGCTGCTGCCGTTCTTCCACATCTACGGCCTGACAGTGCTTCTCAACATCGCCCTGAAACTGCGTGCACGACTGGTCACCATGCCCAAGTTCGACCTCGTCGAATTCCTGCGCATCATCCAGGACAACAAGCTGACCTACCTCTTCATCGCACCCCCCGTCGCCGTTGCACTCGCCAAGCACCCCTTGGTGGACCAGTACGACCTCTCCAGCGTGCACACCATCTTCTCCGGCGCAGCCCCGCTCGACGAAGAACTAGGCAAGGCCGTCGCGGCTCGGCTGAACACCCGCATCCGTCAGGGCTACGGCATGAGCGAGCTCAGCCCGGTCAGCCACGCAATCCCGTTCGACCGCGACGACATGCCGCTCAGCTCCGTCGGCCTCCCGCTGGCCAACACCGTCAACAAGCTCGTCGACCCCGAGACCCTCGAGGAAATCGACATTCCGGCAGAAGGACGGTCCAAGCCGGGCGAACTGTGGGTCAAGGGGCCGAACGTCATGGCCGGCTACCTCAACAACCCGACCGCTACCGCAGAGACCCTCGACGACGACGGCTACCTGCACACCGGAGACATCGCAGTCGTCGACTCCGAGGGCGTCGTCTACATCGTGGACAGGCTCAAGGAACTCATCAAGTACAAGGGTTACCAGGTTCCGCCCGCCGAGCTCGAAGCTCTGCTGCTCACCCACCCCGAAATCGCCGACGCCGCCGTCATCGGTGTACTCGACGACGAGGGCGAGGAAGTGCCGAAGGCCTTCGTCGTGTTGCAGGCAGATGCGTCGATCGACGAGGACGGCGTCATCGCCTTCGTCGCCGAGCGCGTCTCACCGCACAAGAAGGTCCGCAAGGTCCAGTTCATCGACACGGTTCCGAAGTCCGCTGCGGGCAAGATCCTGCGCAAGGACCTCAGGGCCGCGGAAGCAGCACAGTAGGACCTCCGGGAGTGGTGTGACAATCACGTGCTCAGCAGTCGGATTCCCGCCTGCGTAGGACGGAACTGTCACACCATTCCCAGTCCTTCGGGTAGTAAAGAAGCATGGACGTCACAGTCGACATCGCTCAGGGTACGGTCCGCGGTCAACAGAGCGGACCGGTCACCTCTTTTCTCGGAATTCCCTACGCCGAAGCGCCGTTCGGTGCCCGCAGGTTCGCGGCGCCCAGCGCACCCCCGTCGTGGAGCGGTGTCCGAGATGCCGTGACGTTCGGGGCCACGGCCCCCAAGATCGGATACCGACCGCCCGTCAGCGACATACTCACCGAGCCAGTGGTTCCCGGTGACGAATGCCTGAACGTGAACGTGTGGACACCCGACGTGTCCGCGTCGGGACTGCCGGTGTTCGTCTGGATCCACGGCGGGGCATTCGTGAACGGGAGCAACGCCGTACCCATCTACGACGGCTCGGCGTTCGCGCGGGACGGCATCGTCGTCGTCACCGTCAACTACCGTCTCGGCGCCGACGGATTCGCGAGAATCGACGGAGCGCCTGCCAACCGAGGTCTCCTGGACCAGGTCGCCGCACTGAGGTGGGTGCGTGACAACATCGCTGCCTTCGGCGGAGACCCGAACGCGGTGACCGTTGCCGGTGAATCGGCAGGGGCGATGAGCGTCGGGACCCTGATGTCGATGCCGTCGGCGGAGGGGCTCTTCCGGCGCGCGATACTGCAGAGCGGGGCGGGCTACCACGTCATCACCGAGGGTACTGCCACGAAAGTAGCCGAGGCGCTTGCCAATTCGCTCGGCGTGCAACCCGATGTGAACGGTTTCGGTTCTGTGCCGGTGGAAGCGTTCGTCGACGCTCAGCGTGAGCTCGGTGACCGCGTCACCGCGGAAGCCCCGACCGGAGCGTGGGGTGAACTGGCGTTCAACATGATGCCGTTCGAGCCCTACGTCGACGGCGATGTCGTGCCCGACGTTCCGCACCGGAGAATCGCCGCAGGCGCGGGCTCGGAGATCGATGTTCTGATCGGCACCACCAGCGAGGAGTTCGCGTTCTTCCTGGTGCCGGCCGGTGTCGTCGGGTACGTGGACGAGGCACGGGTTCGAGCCGCGATCGGCGCGTACGGTGCCGACGTCGAGCAGACACTCGACGTCTACCGGGCGCAGCTGCCCGACGCGTCACCCGGCGAACTGCTCATCGCGGTGATCACCGACTGGTTCTTCCGCATCCCCGCCGTACGCGTCGCGGAGACCCGCGGCGGAAACGCCTTCGTCTACGAGTTCACGTGGCGATCCACTCTCTTCGACGGCGCCCTCGGGGCATGTCATGCCCTGGAAATACCGTTCGTGTTCGACCTGCTGGACAAACCGGAGACGGCGCGGATCACCGGAGCGAACCCACCCCAGCAGGTGGCCGACGACATGCACCGAGCCTGGGTCGACTTCGTGCGCGACGGCTCGCCCGGCTGGTCCCGGTACGGGGCGGATCGATCGGTGATGATGTTCGGCGACCGGACCGAAGTGGTCGACGACCCCCGTGCGTCGACGAGGGAAGTCTGGGCCGGGGTGCGCTGACGAGGTCTCGTTTCACAGGTAAGGCGTCGACAACGGGTCTATAGTCACCACCAACCTGCGGGCTGGAGTGGCAATGGACGCTTTGGATCTATCGAGGTGGCAGTTCGGAATCACGACTGTCTATCACTTCGTATTGGTGCCGCTGACCATCGGTCTCGCGCCGATGGTCGCGATCATGCAGACGATGTGGATGATCACCGGGAAGGACTCCTGGTACCGGCTCACCAAGTTCTTCGGCAAGCTTCTGCTGATCAACTTCGCGCTCGGCGTCGCCACCGGAATCGTTCAGGAGTTCCAGTTCGGCATGAACTGGAGTGAGTACTCGCGGTTCGTCGGCGACGTCTTCGGTGCTCCGTTGGCGATGGAAGGTCTCGTCGCGTTCTTCCTCGAATCCACGTTCCTCGGACTGTGGATCTTCGGCTGGGAACGACTGCCTCGGGGCGTCCACCTCGCGACCATCTGGCTCGTCGCGATCGGTGTGAACGCGTCGGGATACTTCATCGTCGTCGCGAACTCGTTCATGCAGCATCCCGTCGGCGCGGAGTACAACGCCGAGTCCGGCCGGGCGCAGCTGACCTCGATCGGTGACCTGCTGTCGAACAACACTGCGCTGGTTGCCTATCCACACGTCATCGCCGGCGCATTCCTGACGGCCGGAACCTTCGTCGCCGGTATCTCCGGCTGGTGGATGGTGCGAAACATGCGTCGGGGCCGCGAACAGGAAGCTCGTGAACTGTTCCGTCCGGCAACACGTCTCGCGCTGTTGGTGATGGTCGTGGCAGGCGTCGCCGTGGCGTGGACGGGGGACTCGCAAGGCAAGCTGATGTTCGTGCAACAGCCGATGAAGATGGCGTCGGCGGAATCGCTGTGCAACACCGAGACCGACCCCGACTTCTCGGTCCTCACGATCGGCACGCACAACAACTGCGACAGCGTGACATCGGTGATCGAATTACCCTTCGTGCTCCCGTTCCTCGCGGAAGGCAAGTTCTCCGGAGTGACACTGCAAGGCGTCGAACAGTTGCAGGAGCAGTACGAGCAGGAATTCGGACCGGGCAACTACACACCCAATCTCTTCGTCACGTACTGGTCGTTCCGAATGATGATCGGGCTCGCCGCTGGATCGGCCGCGCTGGCGCTCGCCGGGCTGTGGGTCACCAGGCGCGGGCGGGTGCCCGATCAGCGCTGGTACTCGTGGCTGGCGTTGATCGCGATACCGATGCCGTTCCTCGCCAACAGCGCCGGCTGGATCTTCACCGAAATGGGCCGACAACCGTGGATGGTGCACCCCAACCCGACCGGCGTGGACATGATCCGGTTGACCGTCGACCAAGGTGTGTCCGGGCATTCCGCCGCAACCGTGTGGATTTCCATCGTCACCTTCACGCTGCTGTACGGGGCACTGGGCGTCGTGTGGCTGAAGCTGATGATCCGATACGCGAAGGACGGCCCCATGGATCACGACAGAACACCGCCGGATCCTGCTGAACCGAAGCAACTTTCGTTCGAGTACTAGGAGGCGACGATGGCCGAGATGTGGTTCGTGATCGTCGCAGTACTCTTCGTCGGCTACTTCCTGCTGGAGGGCTTCGACTTCGGCGTCGGAATGCTGATGCCGATCGTGGGGCGGCGCACCGATATCCCGCCGGACGTTCGACGTCGGGTCGTATTGAACACGATCGGACCGGTGTGGGACGGCAACGAGGTCTGGTTGATCACCGCGGGCGGCGCACTGTTCGCGGCCTTCCCGGACTGGTACGCAACCCTGTTCTCCGGCTTCTACCTTCCGCTGCTGCTGATCCTGGTGGCCCTGATCCTGCGGATCGTCGCGATCGAATGGCGCGCGAAGATCGACGACGACAACTGGCGCCGACGATGCGACTGGGGGATCGTCTTCGGGTCATGGGTTCCGGCCGTGCTGTGGGGCGTCGCCTTCGCCAACATCGTGCGCGGGGTCGAGATCGATGCGCAGAAGCAAGTGGTGTCCAGCCTCTTCGATCTGCTGAATCCGTACGCCCTGTTGGGCGGCGTCACCACCGCCGTGGTGTTCGCACTCCACGGCGCGGTGTTCCTCGCACTGAAATCGGCCGACGAGATCCGCGAGGACGCAGTCGCCATCGCAGCCAGGCTCGCGGTACCTGCCGTGCCGATCGCCGGATCCTTCGTACTGTGGACCCAGATCGCGTACGGCAAGGGATGGACCTGGATCCTCGTCGGCCTCGCCGCGGCAGCCCTTCTGGGCGTCGTGGTCTTCACCCGAGACGAGAAGGAAGGACGTGCCTTCGCGCTCACGTCGATCGCCGTCGTCAGTACCGTGACACTGCTGTTCGCGTCGCTGTTTCCCAACGTCATGCCATCCACCCTCGACCCGGCCTACAACCTGACCATCGCGAACGCGTCGTCCAGCCCGTACACACTGACCGTCATGACCTGGGTCGCCGCCTTCATGACGTCCGTCGTGATCCTGTACCAGGCATGGACGTACTGGGTCTTCCGCCAGCGCATCTCCAGCACCGCCATCGGACAGTCCCACGGATTGAAATGGGCGGGGCGGAGCTGACACTGTTTCTGTAGAACGGGTGCCAGGTCAGGACTTTCGTCCGAAATGTCCGACAAACGTGTGCAGCACAAGACAATTCGGTCTGCCCTGGCCTATCGTCGACGCCTGTGAACCAACCGACGAGTAAGTTCAGGCTCAACCCCATGCGCCCACGTGACGCAGCAGAACCGCATCGCGCCGCGAGCCCGCTGGAGTTGTTCTTCGACCTGGTGTTCGTGGTCGCCGTCAGTATCGCGGCGGTTCAGCTGCATCACGCGTTGACCGAGAACCACGTCCTCGACGGTATTGCCAGCTACCTCATGGTGTTCTTCGCCATCTGGTGGGCGTGGATGAACTTCACCTGGTTCGCGACGTCGTTCGACACCGACGATTGGCTGTATCGCGTACTGACGGTGGTGCAGATGGCGGGCGTGCTCGTGCTTGCCGCGGGAATCGAACCGGCGTTCGCCGACAAGGACTTCACGATCCCGGTGCTGGGCTACGTCGTCATGCGTATCGCGATGGTGGCGCAGTGGATTCGAGCGTCGAGGGCGCCCGAGCACCGGAAGACGGCGTTGATCTACGCGTCCGGTATCACGGCCGTTCAAGTGCTGTGGGTTCTGTGGCTGCTGGTCCCGCAGAGTCCGGTGCAGATCGTTCTGTTCGTGGTGTTCGCGGCACTGGAGATCTCGATCCCCGTCGTCGCCGAGAAGTCCGGTGGCACAACACCGTGGCACCCGCATCACATCACCGAGCGATACGGACTGTTCACGCTCATCCTCCTCGGCGAATCACTTCTCGCGTCGGCCAACGCCATCATCGAAGCTCTCCACGACGAGACCGCGCTCGCGCCACTGATCTCCATCTCGGTGCTGACGCTCGTGGTCACCGCCGGACTGTGGTGGATCTATTTCTGGCCGCCTCATCACCGTGCGATCGGTGGATTCGGCACGTCACTGACCTACGGTTACATGCACTACTTCATCTTCGCCGCGGCCGGCGCGTTCTCGGCAGGCATCGAAGTGGAGATCGACGTGCTGACCCATCACAGCGAACTCGGCGACGTCGCCGCATCGTTCACCGTGACGGTGCCCATCGCAGTGTTCGTCCTCGGCATCTGGTTCATCGCGATCAAGGGCAACGCGGATCGCGTCGTCAACACCGTCGTTCCCGTCGGCGCCCTCCTGGTCCTCCTCGACCCGGTCATTCCCATCCCGATCACGCTGACGGCCGTCGTGATGGCGGTGATCGTGGCAGTGCTCGTCGTACACCGTCCCGTCGACGCGGCGCACCACGAAACCGGGCATGAGAAACTCTCCTCATGAGTATCGGAACCTTGATTCTGCTCCGCCACGGCGAGAGCGAATGGAATGCGTCGAACCAGTTCACCGGGTGGCAGGACGTTCGCCTCACCGACAAGGGCGAAGCAGAGGGCAAGCGCGCAGGTGAGCTGCTGAAGGAAGCAGGAGTGCTCCCCGACGTGCTGTACACCTCGCTGCTGCGTCGCGCGATCAGTACCGCGAACATCGCCCTCGACGCCGCGGACCGGCACTGGATCCCCGTCGTCCGCGACTGGAAACTCAACGAACGTCACTACGGCGCGCTGCAGGGACTGAACAAGGCTGAGACGAAGGACAAGTACGGCGACGAGCAGTTCATGCTGTGGCGTCGCAGCTACGACACCCCGCCGCCGCCCATCGAGGTAGGCAGTGAATTCAGCCAGGACAGCGATCCCCGATACGCAGACCTCGACAGCGTTCCACTCACCGAGTGCCTGAAGGACGTCGTCGACCGGCTCATCCCGTACTTCGAAGACGTCATCGTCGCCGAACTGAAGGCGGGCAAGAACGTGCTCGTCGCCGCGCACGGCAACTCGCTGCGCGCTCTCGTGAAGTACCTCGACGAGATCTCCGACGCCGACATCGCCGGCCTCAACATCCCGACGGGCATTCCCCTGCAGTACGACTTCGTCGACGGCGAAGGCAAGCTGGTGCCGTCGAACCCGGGCGGAACATACCTCGACCCCGAAGCCGCCGCCGCAGGAGCCGCCGCGGTCGCCAATCAGGGCGGCAAGTAAGGCCCCGGTCCGAAACAGCAGGTGAACGATCGAAGAACACTGCCGACGAGGACTATGACGACCAGGGAAATGCCTGCACCCTGCGTATGTGAGGTGTCCATCGAACGTACGATTCCGGTGTGAGTGTTGCATCGGCCGTACTGCTGGCTATCGCCACGGCCTTCGTCGGATATCTCGTCGGCGGTGTTCTGATCCCCTATCTCGCGACACGTCACTCCGAACGCGCACGCGCAACGTCGGGACTGACGATGTCGCAGGTACTGGATCTGATCATCCTGGCGTCGGAAAGCGGCATCGCCGTCGTCGACCGCTTTCACGACGTGGTCCTGTCCAACCCACGGGCCGAGGAGCTCGGTCTGGTGCGTAACCGCCTCATCGACGACCGTGCATGGGAAGCCGCACAGAAGGTCCTCGCCGACGGCCACCCCGTCGAAGTCGACATCAGCTCCAAGGATGCCCGCACCACCACCAGCCGAGATCGCATGGCCGTACGGTGTGTGGCTCGGATGCTGAGCAAGGAAGACCAACGCTTCGTCGTGCTGTTCGCCGACGACGATTCCGAACAGGTTCGGATGGAAGCGACCCGTAGGGACTTCGTCGCCAACGTCTCTCACGAACTCAAGACGCCCGTCGGCGCCATGAGTCTGCTGGCCGAGGCGTTGCTCGAGTCCGCCGACGACCCCGATTCGGTCCGCCACTTCGGCGGAAAGGTCGTAGCGGAGTCGAAGCGCCTCGGCAACATGGTGACGGAGCTGATCGCGCTCTCCCGCCTCCAAGGCGCCGAGAAATTGCCCGACCTCGAAGTCGTCGACGTCGATACCGTCGTCAACGAAGCTCTCGATCGGTCGAAGATCGCCGCCGAGAACGCGGGAATCACCGTCACCACCGACCACCCCAGCGGCCTCGAAGTGCTGGGGGACCAGGCACTGCTGGTGACGGCGCTCGCCAACCTGATCCAGAATGCCATCGCCTACTCATCGGACGGATCGCCGGTATCGGTGTCGCGGGCACTGCGAAGCAGCTGCGTCGCCTTCGCGGTCACCGACCGCGGAATCGGCATCGCGAAAGAAGACCAGGAGCGGGTCTTCGAACGATTCTTCCGCGTCGACAAAGCACGGTCGCGGGCAACAGGAGGCACAGGTCTCGGCCTGGCCATCGCCAAACACGTCGCAGCCAACCACAACGGGAGCATCTCGCTGTGGAGCAAGCTCGGCACCGGATCGACATTCACTCTGCAGATCCCTGCGTATTTCGAAGAGGACGACCTCGCGTCGTTAGAAGGAGAAGAACAGTGACCAACGTCTTGATCGTCGAGGACGAGGAATCGTTGGCCGACCCTCTGGCCTTTCTCCTGCGCAAGGAAGGTTTCGAGGCCACCGTCGTCGGCGACGGACCCTCCGCGCTGGCCGAGTTCGACAAGGCCGGCGCCGACATCGTGCTGCTCGACCTGATGCTGCCGGGAATGAGCGGCACCGACGTGTGCAAGCAACTGCGTGCGCGGTCCGGCGTCCCGGTGATCATGGTGACCGCACGCGACAGCGAGATCGACAAGGTCGTCGGACTGGAACTGGGTGCGGACGACTACGTCACCAAACCGTATTCGGCGCGCGAGCTCATCGCCCGCATCCGCGCGGTACTCCGCCGGGGCAGCGACGCCGAGCTCGACGGCACCGCGGACACCGGTGTGCTCGAGGCAGGCCCGGTCCGCATGGACGTGGAACGACACGTCGTCCTGGTGAACTCGGAACAGATCACGTTGCCGCTCAAGGAATTCGATCTGTTGGAGTACTTGCTCCGCAACTCCGGTCGGGTCCTCACCCGCGGACAGTTGATCGACCGGGTGTGGGGCGCGGACTACGTCGGAGACACCAAGACCCTCGACGTGCACGTCAAGAGATTGCGGTCGAAGATCGAGAACGACCCTGCCAAGCCGGAGCATCTCGTGACCGTCCGAGGCCTGGGCTACAAGCTCGAAGGCTAGATCCTATGGATGGGGCCTCACCCTCGCAGAATCGGTAGTACTTGAAGGTTTAACATTCAAGTATTGCAATGAAACTGTATCGAGGAAGAAGTAAGTAATGAAGGCCCTTCAATACCGCTCCATCGGATCCCGCCCCGAACTCGTCGACATCGACAAGCCCACACCCGGTGCATCGGAGATTCTGCTTCGCGTCACGGCCGCAGGCGCCTGTCACTCCGACGAATTCATCATGGGCGTCTCCGAAGAGGAGTACTACTTCAAGCCCCTCCCGCTGACCCTCGGCCACGAGGTCGCAGGCGTCGTCGAAGCCGTCGGCAGTGGAGTCCACGACGTGGAGATCGGCGAATCCGTCATCGTCTGCGGACCCTGGGGATGCGGCCGCTGCTACGCCTGCGCACAGGGCGACGAGATGAACTGCGAGAAGGGGATGCGCGCGCCCGGCATCTTCAGCGACGGCGGCATGGCCGAGTACATGATCGTCGACGACGCCCGCCACCTCGTCCCGCTGGGTGACCTCGACCCCGTGACGAGTGTGTCGCTCACCGACGCAGGCCTGACGCCGTATCGCGCGGTCAAGTCGGCGCTGAACAAGCTGACGCCCGGCACGACGGCCGTGGTGATCGGCGCGGGTGGTCTCGGGCACGTCGCCATCCAGATCCTCAAGGCGCTGACGCAGTCGACGGTGGTCGCGCTCGACCTGGGCGAGGAGCAGCTCGAGTTCGCCAGGAAAGTCGGTGCCGACCACACGTTCACCTCCGACGCAGCGGCTGCCGAGTCGGTCAAGGGACTCACTCGTGGCCTCGGCGCGGACGTGGTCTTCGACTTCGTGGGCATCCAGCCCACCGCGGATCTGGCCGCGAAGATGGTCGCGACCGCAGGACAGGTCGTCGTCATCGGTGTGGCAAGTGGCGCGGTGCCGATCGGGCAGCGGACGGTTCCACTGGACGTCACCGGACGTGCGATCAACTGGGGTTCGCGCGCCGAGCTGATGGAGGTCGTCGAGCTCGCCAAGCGCGGCGCCATCGAGATCCACGTCGAGAAGTACAGCCTGGACAACGCCACCGAGGCGTATGACAACCTGCACGCGGGCAAGATCCGTGGCCGCGCGGTGATCGTGCCCTGACGTCCGTTGTGAGTGGATATGTAGGCCTTGGCCTACATATCCACTCACGTAGGGGAGAGGGCCTACTTCGTCCGCTGGGCCTCACGAGTCGCTGGGTGGACCGCGATGAGGCCGAGGCCGCGGCGCCGCTTGCACAGCGACGCCAACTCGTCGTACGCGGGCTTGCCGAGCAGCTCGGTCAGCTCGGGCTCGTAGGACTCGAACACCTGCTTGCTGCCGACGTGCGCGTCGGGGGAACCCGAGCAGTACCAGGACAGGTCGTGCCCGCCCTCGCCCCATCCGCGCCGGTCGTACTCACCGATGGTCGTCTTCAGAACCTCGGTGCCGTCGGGGCGCGTCACCCAGTCCTGAGTGCGGCGAATCGGTAGCTGCCAGCACACATCCGGCTTGACCTCCAGCGGCTCGATGCCTTTGCGCAGCGCCATCGAATGCAGTGCGCATCCGATGCCGCCGGCGAACCCCGGACGGTTCTGGAAGATGCACGCACCCTTGTAGCGACGGGTGCGCAGCGACTGCTCGTCCTCGAGATCGTCGTACTCGACGTATCCCTTCTTCCCGAGTCCCTTGTCCCTGAACTGCCAGTCCTCGGCCGTCAGCATCTTCACCGACGCGTCGAGTTTCTTCTTGTCGTCGTCGTCGGACAGAAACGCGCCGTGCGAACAGCAGCCGTCGTCCGGGCGCCCGGCCACGGTTCCTTGGCAGGCAGGAGTGCCGAACACACACGTCCAGTTGGACAGCAACCACGTCAGGTCGGCGGCGATGATGTGTTCGGAGTTGTCCGGATCGGGGAATTCCACCCATTCGCGAGGAAAATCCAGGTCCACTTCTGCGGCGAAGGTGTGCTGCTTACTACCTGCTGTCACAAGTGTCGACGGTAGACCCAGTACCGTGGTCCTGTGCGATTAGGGGTGCTCGACGTCGGAAGCAACACGGTGCATCTGTTGGTGGTGGATGCGCACCGCGGTGGTCACCCCACACCGATGAGCTCGTCGAAGGCCACGCTGCGACTGTCCGAGAACACCGACGCCGACGGCAACATCACCCGCGAAGGCGCAGACCGGCTGGTGAACGAGGTAGGCGACTTCGCGTCGATCGCGACGAAGTCCGGTTGCGAGGAGCTCATGGCCTTCGCCACGTCGGCGGTGCGTGACGCACACAACAGCGACGATGTTCTGGCCCGCGTTCAGCGTGAAACGGGCGTCGCGCTGCAGACGTTGTCCGGTGTCGACGAAGCCCGTCTGACGTTCCTCGCAGTCCGCCGCTGGTACGGGTGGAGCGCCGGTCGCATCCTGAACCTCGACATCGGCGGAGGGTCGCTCGAGCTGACCTCGGGAACCGATGAGGACCCCGACGTCGCGTTCTCCCTTCAACTCGGCGCAGGCCGCTTGACCAGGGATTGGCTCGACGGTGACCCGCCGGGCAAGCGTCGCGTCGCGGTCCTGCGTGACTGGCTCGACGCCGAGCTCGCGACCCCGGCGAAGGAACTGCTGGCCGCTGGCGAACCTGATCGTGCCGTCGGAACGTCGAAGACGTTCCGGTCGCTCGCCCGGCTGACCGGAGCGGCGCCGTCGGCAGCAGGTCCGCGAGTGACCCGGACGCTGACGGCGAACGGTCTCAGGCAACTCATAGCCTTCATAACGAGGATGACTGCATCCGACCGTGCAGAATTGGAAGGAGTCAGCGCCGACCGATCACCGCAATTGGTGGCCGGGGCGTTGGTGGCAGAGGCGAGTATGCGAGCACTGTCGGTCGAGCAGATCGAGATATGCCCGTGGGCGCTGAGGGAAGGTTTGATTTTGCGGAAGCTGGACACCGAAACGGACGGCGATCTGGTGGTGCGGTCGACATGAGCGAGAACAACACCGATCCGGAGGACACCGGACAGATCTCCGTAGCCGAACTGCTCGCTCGCAACGGACAGAAGTCGACGTCGTCGAGCACCGGTGGACGCCGTCGACGCGGCGTCAAGGGCGGCATCTCCGTAGCGGAACTGACCGGCGAAATTCCCGTCGTCCGCGCCGAGCCCGCATCCGACGAGGCCCCGGTGATCGCCACGGACTCCAAGCAGGTGCCTGCGCAGGCCCCGGCGCCGGTCCGCACGCGCGAGACCGACGAACCGGAACCCGAGTTGCTGTCCGGATCGACGACGGCAGCCGGCGACCTGATGAACCGAGCTCACGACGAGGCCGACGAGCGGCGACCGTACGGCTCGACCGCGTCGCAGCGTCCGGTGCCCGCGGCGGGTCGACGCACGCCCGACGAGACCTCACGTTCCACGTCCGGCAGGCAGACGACCGGATTCGTGGCCCGTCCCCGCCCGTCGCGCCCGGAGCCGTCCGCCGCGACACCTGCGGACGCAGAACCGAAGACCGACGTCACGCCCAAGCCTGTTGTGCCCCCGAAGGCGGCAGGCCCGGCAGTCACGTCCACACCGGCAGCAACGTCGAGCCCAGCGACGCGTGCGTTCGCTCGACGTGACGACGCAGACGAGAAAGCGCTCGCCGAGGAGGAGACGACGCAGACTCCTGACCTGGTGAAGAAGGTCGCAGCGCTCGCCGACACCGAGGACGCTCCAGCCGAGGACAGCACTGCCGAGAACAGCACTGTCGCGGACAGGGACGCCTCCGCCGAGAGCGTCGAGGAGACGGACGAGTCGCAGCCGAGAGCCGAGAAGAAGGATGCCGCCAAGCAGTGGCTCGGGCTCGCAGGCCAGGGTGTTGTGGCGGTGGTCGTCGGCGCGCTGTTGTTCAAGGGCTTCGAAAGGCTGTGGGACGTCCTGCCGTGGGTGGCGCTCGTTCTCGCGGTTCTGGTGATCGTCGGTCTCGTTGCCGTCGTGCGGATCCTGCGCCGCACCGACGACCTCGTCAGCATGGTGATCGCCGTTGTGGTCGGTGTGTTCGTGACGCTCGGTCCATTGGCGTTTCAACTGAGTACTGGCTGACAGGCGCTCGGGTGTCGGGCGTAGCTGTCGGGTTGTCCACTGCCTCGGTGTATCCGCAGAACACCGAAGCGGCGTTTCGATACGCCGCCGAGTTGGGTTACGACGGCATCGAGCTGATGGTCTGGGCGGAGTCGGTGAGCCAGGATGCGGAGGCCGTACGGGCGTTGACCCGCAAATACGGCGTCCCGGTCCTGGCGATCCACGCGCCGTGCCTGCTCATCTCGCAACGCGTGTGGGGTGCGGATCCGGTGGCGAAGCTCGAGCGTTCGGTGCGTACGGCGGAGCAGTTGGGTGCGGCGACCGTCGTCGTCCATCCGCCGTTCCGGTGGCAGAAGAAGTACGCCGAGGGCTTCGGTGACCAGGTCGCCGAGCTGGAATCCGCGTCCGAGGTCGTGGTGGCCGTGGAAAACATGTTCCCGATGCGCGCGGACCGATTCTTCGGGCGCAAGGAAGGCTCGGCGGCGAGGCTCCGCAAGCGTGGTGGGCCGGGGGCTGCGGTGTCGGCGTTCGCGCCCTCGTACGATCCGACGGATTCCGGCCACGCGCATTACACCCTCGACCTGTCGCACACCGCGACCGCCGGGACCGACGCCGTCGACATGATGGACCGGATGGGCGACGGGCTCGCGCACCTGCATCTCGCCGACGGTCGGGGCGCGTCGATCGACGAGCATCTGATCCCGGGCCACGGAGATCAGCCGTGCGCACAGGTCTGCGCCGAGTTGGTTCGCCGCGGCTTCCGCGGGCAGGCGGTGATCGAGATCAACACTCAGAACGCACGAACTCTGCCGGAGAGAGCATCGATGCTCGGCCAGGCCCTCGCGTTCGCACGCCGCCACCTGGCGTGAGCGCACCAGTACGTCCCGATTCGAAAGGCACGCCACCGATGACCAGCCCCTTCGCCGCGGCGACGACGTTGACCCCGCTGGAGAGATCCGAGTTCGAAGGCAGCTACGGCGCGGTCATCGATTCGATCTGGACGATCGGGCCGAAGGTGCACGGAGGCACGATGCTGGCGACGTGCGCCGCCGCAGCGAAGGCGCAGCTGGGGGACGAGGGAGTACAGCCACTTGCCGTCAGTGTCAGCTACCTCAGCGCACCCGACCCGGGTGAGGTGCACCTGACCGCAGTACTTCGCAAACGCGGAAAGCAGGTCTCGCACGTCGACGTCGAGATGACGCAGGGCGGACGTGCCGCGGTTCGTGCAGTCGTCACCCTGGGGCGGCCGGACACCGACACTCCCCGGCACACGGTGGAATCGTCGCTGGCGTCGATGCCTGCCGCGCCGCCGCCGGAGACGGATGCGATCGGCGGCGAGCATCCGATGGCGTCGATCGTGCACCTGGCACAGGGGTGCGAGATGCGGATCGACCCGACGTCGGCGCACTTCCTCACGGGACAGCAGGGCGAACCCGAAGTTCGCATGTGGGTCAGGCCCCGGCCGGGCGACGAGAACGACGTGGACACGGCAGCCCTGTTCGCGCTGATGACGGGCGACATCTGCGCACCCGTGACGATGAACCGAGGGATGTTCGGCTGGGCGCCGACTGTGCAGTTGACGACCTACCTGCGCAAGCAGCCTGCACCGGGATGGCTCCGGGTCGCCGCGAGCAGCACCGTCATCGGCGGAACGTGGTTCGAGGAGGATCACCTGGTGCTCGACGAGACGGGCGACGTCGTCGTGCAGAGCAGGCAGTTGGCGATGGTGCCCCGGTAGCGTTCGGCGACTCCCGGGCCGCAATCTACGCTTGTCACCCATGACGAGAATTGCAGTAATCGGAGGCGGGCGGATCGGCGAGGCGCTGATCGCCGGACTGCTCGAAGCAGGCCACGCAGTCCGCGACCTGGTGGTCGCCGAGAAGTTCGAGGCCCGGGCGGCCGAGCTCGCATCCACCTTCGGAATCCTCACGACCTCGATCTCGGAGGCGTCGGAGAACGCGGACGTCATCGTTCTCGCCGTGAAGCCGGGCGACGTCGACGGCGTCATCACCGAGGTCGCGAAGATCGACCTGGACGGCGAGCGTGAACAGCTGATCGTGTCGTTGGCCGCCGGAGTCCCGACGACGAAGTTCGAGCCGAAGCTGCCCGCAGGTTTTCCCGTCGTCCGAGTCATGCCGAACACACCGATGCTCGTCGGCGAGGGCGTCAGCGTCCTCGCGCCCGGCCGGTACGCCAAGACCGAACACCTCGAACTGGTCGAGAAGATCCTGTCCTCGGTGGGCAAGGTCGTCGTCGTCAAGGAGAATCAGCTCGACGCGGTGACCGCGGTGTCCGGTTCCGGTCCGGCGTACTTCTTTCTCGTCGCCGAGGCGATGATCGACGCCGGTGTCGGATTGGGGCTGCCACGCGACGTGGCGTCGGCGCTCGTCGTTCAGACGATGATCGGCTCGGGTGCGATGCTGGATCGCTCCGACGACACCCCGACCGAGCTGCGCTACGCAGTGACCTCACCTGGGGGAACGACGGCGGCAGCGGTGCGCCGGCTCGAGGAGGGCGGTCTACGGACTGCGTTCTTCGACGCGTTGTCCGCAGCCAACGATCGTGCAGCTGAGATGGGCGTCACACCAGAATAAAAAATCAGTTCCCTACACCCGTCGCAGTAACCCCATTGGTCACGTTAAGCTCACAGGTAGCACGTGCGTGTCTGTTCGGCAGGAGGGGAAGCCTGCCGCGCGAGACGTGCCGGAGGTAAGTGGATTGATGGTGCCTGCAAACAAGCCGGTCAAGAGTGCGTCCCAGGACGGACAGTCAGCTGTCGCTGGAACGCAGTTCCTCACGGTCGCGGAGGTCGCGACCCTGATGAGGGTGTCGAAAATGACTGTGTACCGATTGGTGCACGGCGGAGAATTGCCTGCTGTGCGAGTGGGTCGATCGTTCCGTGTGCATGCCAAGGCTGTGCACGATTACCTCGAGACCTCGTACTTCGACGCAGGCTGAGCGGCCCGAGAGTCGTCGGCGGTACACCTCGCCGAGCCGGTTTCGTGGAACCAGGTCCACCCCGGTAAGGTGAGGTTTCGTCGTGGTCGAGTAATATCGACACTCGTGCCAGGAGCTTCAAGAGCTTCGTCGGTTGCATCGAGCTTCGGCAAACGAGGCCCGAGCGCCAGCTTGGGGATCGACGGCTCGGTCCGCAGTACGTGGGCGGATGGGTTCGAGGCTGCCAGGTAGGCGTACGCAACTTGCGTGCGCGAAACGCTAGAGAAGAACGTGAGGACACCCGCCATGGGTTCAGTGATCAAGAAGCGTCGCAAGCGCATGTCGAAGAAGAAGCACCGCAAGCTGCTTCGCCGTACCCGCGTTCAGCGCAGGAAACTCGGCAAGTAAATCTCGTCTCGACGGGCCCGTCACCTCGCAGGAGGTGTCGGGCCTTTCGTGTGTCGTGGGACCGCTCGTTGCGTTTTCCACTGTCCTCGCATCTTCCGCGGATTCCAGTAGGCTTGCCGCCAGCGGTAATCAATCGGGGGTGTGAGTGACTTCGAACGAGCGAGGCGTCGCGGCGCCGAAGGTAGTGCTGGTCACCGGCGCGAGCCGCTTCCTCGGCGGATATCTCGTCACCAGACTTGCGCAGAACCCGGCTGTCGAGCGCGTCATCGCCGTCGACGCACAGTCACCGAGCAAAGACCTGTTGCGACGCATGGGCCGCGCCGAATTCGTGCGCGCCGACATCCGCAACCCGCTGATCGGCAAGGTCCTCCGGAACGCGAACGTGGACACGGTGGTCCACGCCGCCACCATCACCAAACCGCCCCGCTCGGGTGGTCGCGCCACGATGAAGGACCTCAACGTCATCGGGGCCATGCAGCTGTTCGCCGTGTGCCAGAAGTCTCCGTCGGTACAGAAGGTGGTCCTCCGTTCCTCGTCCTCGGTGTACGGGTGCAGTGCGAAGGATCCGGTGAAGTTCACCGAGGAGATGAGCGCCAGGCGGCCGCCGTCCGGAGCATTCGCCCGGGACACGATCGACATCGAGGGCTACATCCGCGGCCTCGGTCGGCGACGCCCGGACATCGCCGTGTCGATCCTGCGGATGGCTCCGCTGATCGGTCCACGGCTGAACGGGTCCATCTCGCGATACATGACGTCTCCGATTATCCCCAGCATCATCGGCCGCGACGCGAGGATGCAGCTGCTGCACGAGGAGGACGCACTCGCCGCGCTCGAACGAGCCACCGTCAGCGGTCCCGCGGGCACCTTCAACGTCGGCGCAGACGGCACCATCATGCTGTCGCAGGCCATCAGACGCGCAGGCCGCATCGAGGTACCCGTCCCGTTCGCGCTGTTCAAGAGCGTCGGGCGCGCCCTCATGGGATCGATGATGCGGGAGTTCACAACCGAACAGTTGGACTATTTCCACTTCGGCTGCGGACTCGACACCACTCGTATGCGATCGGACCTCGGATTCGAGCCTCGATGGACTACGGTTCAGGCATTCGACGATTTCGTTCGAGGCGCGGCGCTACGGCCGGTACTTCGCACGGAATGGGTCGATTCGGTGGAACAGCACGCGCTGCGCGCAGTCGACGGCGGCGCTGCCGTCACCAAGGCAGCACTGACGGCTGTGTCGGGTTCAGGACGGGAGGGGTGAACGAGGTGGCGAAGGTAATCCCGCTGCACGGCACCGGTTCCGGACGCGACGGAGCCGGTCGAGAGCGCGCTGCCCGCGCACGTGCCGACAACAACCGTGCCGATACCGGTGCGGCGAGCAGCCGTAGCAGACACCCGTCGTCGTACGCCGAGCCGACGCCGCCGATCCCACTGCTCACGCCTACCGAATCCACGGCCCACCCCACCGCGGCGACGGAGCCGTCACAGATCGACGACGTCAAGGCGAAGATCGTCGACACCATCTCGGAGACAGCGGAATTCGTGCGCCGCCGTCTCGCGGGCGATTACACGGTCGACGAGTTCGGATACGATCCTCATTTCGCCGACGCCGTCTGGCTGCCGCTGCTGCGACCTCTGTTCGACAAATGGTTCCGTGTCGAGATCAAGGGAATCGAGAACATCCCCGACGACGGTGGCGCGCTCGTCGTCGCCAACCACGCAGGGGTCATTCCCGTCGACGCGCTGATGACGTCGGTCGCCGTCCGTGACCACCATCCTGCGCACCGCCCGTTGCGAATGTTGGCCGCCGACATGGCGTTCGAGATGCCGGGCGTCGGAACCATCGCTCGAAAGGCAGGGCACACCCTCGCCTGCAACCCGGACGCAGAACGTCTGCTTCGTATGGGTGAGGTCGCTGCGGTGTTCCCCGAGGGGTTCAAGGGCATCGGCAAGCCGTTCAGCGAGCGGTACAAGCTGCAGCGGTTCGGTCGCGGCGGATTCGTGTCCGCCGCTCTGAAAACCGGAGCGCCGATCATTCCGTGCTCCATCGTCGGTTCGGAGGAGATCTATCCGAAGATCGGCGACATCACGCCGCTCGCACGTCTGATGGGTATGCCGTACTTCCCGGTCACGCCGTTCTTTCCGCATCTCGGGCCGCTCGGTCTCGTTCCGTTGCCGTCGAAGTGGTACATCGAATTCGGTAAGCCGATCTACACCGACTCGTACGACGCGCAGGCGTCGGAGGACCCGATGGTGTTGTTCGAACTGACCGACCACGTCCGTGAAACCATCCAGCACACCCTGTACCGACTGCTGGCCAAGCGCCGCAATGTCTTTCTCGGGTAGGCAGTAACCTCGCCGGTGTGCTGATCAGAGACACCGTCACCGAAGATCTCCCGTCGATTCTCGACATCCACAACGACGCCATCCGGAACACGACGGCAATCTGGGACGAAACCGAAGTCGGTCTCGACGAGCGGATGGACTGGCTCGACGGCCGACTCCGCGCCGGATACCCCGTGCTCACCGCAGTCGTCGACGGCGCAGTCGCGGGGTATGCGTCGTACGCGCAGTGGCGCCCGAAGAGCGGATACCGTCTCACCGTCGAACATTCCGTGTACGTCGGTAGCGACTTCCACCGTCGCGGAATCGCCAGCGCCTTGATGGCCGAACTGATCGCCCGGGCATCCGCCGCGGGGATCCATGCGCTCGTCGGGGTCATCGAATCACGAAACACGACGTCGATAGCGCTGCACGAGAAGTTCGGATTCGTCACCGTCGGGCAGATGCCCGAGGTCGGCATCAAGTTCGACCGGTGGCTCGATCTCACCTTGATGCAGTTGACGCTCTAGCGCCTGCTCAGGCTCGGCGGCGGCCGATGACCGCGGCGAGGCCGCCGCCGACGGCACCGAGCGCGAGGGCCGTCGGGACGCCGATCTTGGCCGCCTTGCGGCCGGTGCGAAAGTCGCGGATCTCCCAGCCCCGATTCTTCGCCAGCTCGCGCAGGTCCGCGTCGGGATTGACTGCAACTGCAGTTCCGACGAGCGAGAGCATCGGCACGTCGTTGTGACTGTCGGAATACGCGGTACACCGCTTGAGGTTGAGGCCCTCGCGTACGGCCAGGGTGCGGACGGCGTGAGCCTTGCCGAGACCGTGCAGGATGTCGCCGACGAGCCTGCCGGTGAAGATGCCGTCGTTGCTCTCGGCCACGGTTCCCAGCGCGCCGGTGAGACCGAGGCGTTCGGCGATGATCTGGGCCAACTCGAGCGGGGTCGCGGTCACCAGCCACACCTGTTGGCCGGCGTCGAGGTGCATCTGAGCGAGTGCTGCGGTGCCCGGCCAGATCTTGTCCGCGATCAGTTCGTCGTAGATCTCCTCGCCGAGCAGACGCAGCTCCGCGGTGGAGCGACCCTTGATGAAGGACAGCGCCTTCTCGCGGCCGCTCGCGACGTCGTCGCTGTTCTCCTTGCCGCTGACCCGGAACTTGACCTGCTGCCAGGCGAACTGCGCTAGGTCGCTACTGGTGAAGTACTTGCGCGCTGCGAGCCCGCGCGCGAAGTGAATGATCGACGCACCCTGCACCATCGTGTTGTCGACGTCGAAGAACGCTGCCGCGGTGAGGTCGAGTGGGACCGAACCTCCCGACTCGGCCTGCAGCGCTATCGCAGCATCGGCACTGGCCTCGCCTGCGACATTCGCGCGCACCTGTGCATCCGACGGACCGAGTGGATTACGGAGTCGCCGCTTGCGGCGCTTGTCCTCCCGCGGATGCTCCGTGTCGACCATGACCTCGTCCGGCACCTCGGTGATGGGAAGGTCGGGCGTCTCGGCGCTCGTGTCCGGGTCGCTGCCCCCGAGCGGGCCGTCAGGAGTACTTCCAGGCGTCTCGGAACCCCCGTTGCTCATCACGCGCACCTCCATGTTCGAGCACTGCCCCAAACCCTAGTCCGTAGCTCTCCGCGGGGAATCCCTCGCACTCGGTCACCCCCACCGAGGACCTGCAGGCTCCACTCCTCTGCGACCGGGTCGTTCCTGCAGGCTCCACTCCTCTGCGACCGGGTCGTTCCTGCAGGCTCCACTCCTGTACGACCGGGTAGTTCCCGCAGGCTCCACTCCTGTGTGACCGGGTCGTTCCTGCAGGCTCCACTCCTGTGTGACCTTCGTCTCTCTACTGTGGGTGAGAGGGTGGACGGTATGACTACAGCTGGTCCCACCGTGGTTCTTCTCACCCGAGCCGGATGTCACACATGTGTGGCCGCCTTCGAGCGATTGGTGGCGGTCTGCAGCGAGTTCGGGGTGACGCCGACGTCCACCGACGTCGACGAAGTCGCGAAAACTATGCCTGACCTGCGCGCGGAGTACGGCGACCGCGTCCCTGTCGTGCTGCTCGACGGCCGCGAACACAGTTACTGGGAGGTCGACGAACCACGTCTACGTGCCGATCTCGCAGCCAGAAGGGCACCCTAATAACGGGCCGTCGGTGCTCGCTTTGCAGGTGAGAGCCCCTCTAGCACGGATGCAGCGACTTTGTTCATTCGTTCACAAGCAGTTACCGTGGTGTCGGCGCAGGAATGGAACTGCGTGCAGTTTCTGGTGAGAGAAGCCCGCGGATCAGCGTGAAGACCGGCCGTCGCAGCCGATCGGACGAGGAGCCATGAACGTGACCGAAGAGCGCCCGGCCATGCCGGCTGGTGTCGACCGGTCACCTGGTGTCGATCCAGCCCGATCGGGCACTGCCGAACGGGTCATCCCACAGGCTACGGTGACGCGATTGGCCACCTACTTGCGGGTCCTCGGAATCCTCGCCGACGACGGCGTTCTGATCGTTTCGAGTGAAGAACTCGCCACTGCCGCCGGAGTCGGATCGGCCAAACTTCGCAAGGATCTTTCTTTTCTCGGGCCCAACGGTGTCCGCGGCGTCGGTTACGACGTTCTGCGACTGCGCGCCAAGATCGAGACCGCACTGGGACTGGACCGCGGGCACAAGGTGGTGCTCGTCGGCGTCGGAAACCTCGGCGAGGCCCTCGCTCGCTACGGAGGATTCGGCCGTCGTGGCTTCTCCATGGTGGGTCTGTTCGACCGCAACCCCGAGCGGGTCGGCCTCGACATCGACGGACTCCGCGTCCAGCACGTCGACCGGCTCGAAACGTCGTGCCGTGAACTGGAAGCGACCATCGGCGTCATCGCCACCCCCGACGATTCGGCCCAGGACGTGGCGTCGGCGTTCGTCGCCGGCGGAGTCCAGAGCATCCTCAGCTTCTCTCCGGTGACGCTGGATGTTCCCGACGCAGTGGAGGTCCGTCGCGTGGATCTGGCCGTCGAGATGCAGGTCCTGTCGTTCAACAGCTCCCGCAACGACGCGTCCGCGCTGTCGGCAGCGCCGCGGCTCGGCAGAAGCAGAGGCCCCCGCGTCACGCCCGGTTCTCTGGCAAGTTCGGCGCAATCCGCGCTCGGTACCCCGGTAAGTAGTTCGGCAAGCAGTAGCTTTACACAGAACGGATCGGTGATTACACCGTGAGTGTCCTCCTCGTCGGGATTTCGCATCGAAGCGCTCCCGTCGCAGTCCTCGAGCGTGTCGCCATCACGGAGACCGACCGTCCGAAGTTGACGGACAAGCTGATGGCCAGCGGAAACATATCCGAGGTCATGGTCGTGTCGACGTGCAACCGCGTCGAGGTCTACGCCGTCGTCGACGCCTTCCACGGTGCGCTCGCATCGGTGGGGGAGATCCTGGCCGAGCACTCCGGTCTGATGGTTCCCGAGCTGACCAAGCACGCCTACGTTCGCTACAGCGAAGCCGCTGTGGAGCACCTGTTCGCCGTCGCCAGCGGACTGGACTCGATGGTCATCGGTGAACAGCAGATCCTCGGTCAGATCCGTGCCGCGTACGCTGCATCCGATGCCTCGCAGGCGTCGGGACGTGTTCTGCACGAACTGGCCCAACAGGCACTGCGTGTCGGCAAGCGTGTGCACTCCGAAACCGGGATCGATGCCGCAGGCGCATCCGTCGTGTCGGTGGCGCTCGACCGCGCCGCCGCACTGTTCGGCGGCAGCCTCGAAGGCCGAACCGCTGTCGTGCTGGGCGCAGGGGCCATGGGCGGGCTGTCCGTGGCTCATCTCGGTCGGGCCGGAATCGGCTTGCTGGTCGTCGTCAACCGCACTCGTGAGCGTGCGGACCACCTGGCCGAGACCGCGGTGTCGGCCGGTGTCGCAGCAACCTCCGTCGACCTCGACGACCTCGCATCCGCCCTCGCCGATGCAGACGTGCTCGTCACCTGTACCGGCGCGGTCGGCGCCGTCGTCTCGCTCGCGGACGCCCACCACGCGCTCGCGCAGCGAGAAGCAGGCCGGCCGCTCGCCGTGTGCGACCTGGGACTGCCCCGCGACGTGGATCCGGCAGTCGCAGGACTCCCCGGAATCAGCGTGTTCGACATGGAGTCGCTGCAACGCGACCCCGCAGCCGGAGCGGCCTCGTCGGACGCGTCGGCGGCCCGCGAAATCGTGTCCTCCGAGCTTTCCGGCTACCTGGCGGGCCAGCGGCTCGCCGAGGTGACGCCGACGGTCACCGCGCTGCGCCAGCGCGCAGCGGAGGTCGTCGAAGGCGAGCTCATGCGTCTGGAATCGAGATTGCCCGGCCTGGACTCACCGCAGCGCGACGAGGTCGCGAGGACGGTGCGGCGCGTCGTCGACAAGCTTCTTCACTCTCCGACGGTCCGGGTCAAGCAGCTCGCCACCACCCCGGGTGGGGACTCGTACGCGGCTGCTCTGCGCGAACTGTTCGAGCTGAGTCCGGGCACGGTCGAGGCCGTCGCGAGCCCGATCGAGATCAACGGAATGGAACTCGTGGACGACTTCACCGCCAGCCGCACCGATGGTCGGAAGGGACAGTCGGAGTGAGCGTGAGTGAAAAGAATGTCGTTCGGATCGGAACGCGAGGGTCTCTGCTCGCCACGACGCAGGCCGAGACGGTCCGTCAGGGCTTGATCGCAGCAGGCCTCGACGCCGAACTCGTCATCGTCAAGACCGCGGGCGATCTGTCCGCTGCTCCGGTGCAGACCATCGGCGTCGGTGTCTTCACCGCCGCGCTGCGCGAGGCTCTCACCGACGGCAAGGTCGACATCGCGGTCCACTCCTACAAGGATCTGCCGACCGCACCCGACGAGCGCTTCGTCATCGCGGCAATCCCGCCCCGCGAGGATCCGCGCGACGCACTCGTCGCACGCGACGGCCTCGTTCTCGGCGAACTGCCCGCAGGCGCGAGGATCGGAACTTCGGCGCCGCGTCGCGCGGCGCAACTTCGAGCTCTGGGGCAGGGGCTCGACGTTCAGCCGCTACGCGGAAACCTCGACACCCGCATCGGCAAGGTCGCCTCGGGCGAACTCGACGCCGTCGTCGTGGCTCGGGCCGGACTGGCCCGCATCGGCCGCCTGGACGTCGTCACCGAGGCTCTCGACCCGGTCCAGATGCTGCCCGCGCCCGCTCAAGGTGCCCTCGCCGTCGAATGTCGGTCCGCGGACGTCGACCTCATCGAGGTGGTCCGCACACTGGACGACGCCAACGCGCGGGCATCCGTCGCCGCGGAACGTGGACTGCTGGCCGAGCTGGAAGCGGGATGCACCGCTCCCGTCGGAGCCATCGCCGAGGTCGTCGAATCCATCGACGAGGACGGGCGAGTGTTCGACGAGTTGTCGGTCCGTGGATGTGTCGCGGCAATCGACGGCAGCGACAGCATCCGAGCGTCCATCGTCGGCGCAGTGTCCGGCGCCGAGGAACTCGGTCGCGATCTCGCCCGCGAACTCCTGGACCTCGGTGCCCGGGATCTCGTCGCGGTGACCGAACCTGCACCCGCAGCCGGTTCCGCCGCTACCGGGGGAGCCGACCATGTCTAGGTCCATCACGGCTCCGACACGCGGACGAGCCAAACGCAGGGCCCCTCGGCCACCTGTGCGCGGCGGCGCGATAGCGACCGCGCGACTGATACCGAAACGGGGCCCGGCAACCCCGCTCGAACTGCATTACCCACACAAGACAGCACTGGAGAACAACCGATGAGCCCAGTCCGCAAGAACGCAAACGGACGGATCCTGTTCGTGGGATCGGGGCCGGGAGATCCGGCTCTGCTCACAGTCCGCGCACGCGAAGTGCTCGGCGCAGCCGAACTCGCCTTCACCGATCCCGACGTCGACAAGGGTGTCGTGGCGCTGGTCGGCAACGACCTCCCGCGTGACCCGGAGACCGGGGAGAACGGTGTCGACGTCCGTCCCGCCCTCGGTGAGCCCGCCGAGGTCGCGAAGACTCTGCTGGCCGAGGCCAAGAACGGCCACGACGTCGTCCGTCTCGTGTCGGGTGATCCGTTGACGACCGATTCGGTCATCGCCGAGGTCGCTGCCGTTGCTCGCACCCACGTTCAGTTCGAGGTCCTGCCGGGTCTCCCGTCCGGATCGGCTGTTCCCAGCTACGCGGGCATGGCCTTGGGCTCCGGTCACACCGAAGCCGACGTGCGCGGCGAGGTCGACTGGGCTGCTCTGGCGGCTGCTCCCGGCCCGCTGGTTCTGCACGCGACGTCCGGCCATCTCGCCGAGACCGCGAGTGCGCTCACCGAGCACGGGCTCGCCCCACAGACACCTGCCGCGATCACCGTTCGCGGCACCACCCGTCAGCAGCGGACCGTCGAGGCCACCCTCGCGACGCTCAACGACGCGGGCAGCGAACTCGTCGGTTCGCTCGTCGTGACCGTCGGAAAGGTCGTTTCGGGCCGAAACAAGATGTCCTGGTGGGAATCTCGGGCGTTGTACGGGTGGACCGTGCTGGTGCCTCGGACGAAGGATCAGGCCGGTGAGATGAGCGATCGGCTCGTCACGCACGGTGCGATCCCGATCGAGGTTCCGACCATCGCCGTCGAGCCGCCGCGCAGCCCCGCGCAGATGGAACGCTCGGTGAAGGGCCTCGTCGACGGCCGCTACCAGTGGGTCGTCTTCACCTCCACCAACGCCGTGCGCGCAGTGTGGGAGAAGTTCGAGGAGTTCGGGCTGGACGCTCGCGCGTTCTCGGGCGTCAAGATCGCCTGCGTTGGTGAAGCAACCGCGGACAAGGTCCGTTCGTTCGGAATCAACCCCGAACTGCTGCCGTCGGGTGATCAGTCCTCTCTCGGCCTGCTCGAGGACTTCCCGCCGTACGACGAGGTGTTCGACCCGGTCAACCGAGTTCTGTTGCCGCGTGCCGACATTGCCACCGAGACCCTTGCCGAGGGCCTGCGTGAACGTGGCTGGGAGATCGACGACGTCACCGCCTACCGCACGGTGCGTGCAGCGCCGCCGCCCGCCGAGACCCGCGAGATGATCAAGACCGGTGGATTCGACGCCGTGTGCTTCACGTCGAGCTCCACGGTCCGCAATCTCGTCGGTATCGCCGGAAAGCCGCATGCGCGCACACTCGTCGCGTGCATCGGGCCGAAGACAGCCGAGACGGCGGTGGAATTCGGTCTGCGCGTGGACGTGCAGCCGGAGACCGCGCAGGTCGGTCCGCTGATCGAAGCGCTCGCCGAGCACGCAGCTCGGCTGCGCGCCGAAGGCGCACTGCCTCCTCCCCGCAAGAAGTCCCGTAGGCGCTGAGGCCGGTGTTTCCCGTAGACCGTCCCCGCAGGCTCAGGCGTACCCCGGCGCTCCGGCGCCTCGTCGCCGAAACGTCGCTGCAGCCACGGCACCTGGTGCTGCCGATGTTCGTCGCCGACGGTATCGCCGAGCCTCGTGAGATCTCGTCGATGCCCGGAGTCTTCCAGCACACGCTCGATTCGTTGAGCACAGCCGCGGAGGAGGCTGTCGCAGCAGGCGTCGGTGGTGTCATGCTGTTCGGCGTGCCGAAGGCGGAGGACAAGGACGCCGAGGGTTCCGGCGCGAGCGATCCGGACGGCATTCTCAATCGCGGTCTGAGGCGGCTGAAGTCGGATCTGGGCGATGCGACGGTCATCATGGCCGACACGTGCCTCGACGAGTTCACCGACCACGGTCACTGCGGTGTCCTCACCGTGGACGGCGCGGTCGACAACGATGCGACGCTGACTCGTTACGTGGACATGGCGCTGTCGCAGGCCGATGCAGGGGCACACCTGCTCGGACCGAGCGGAATGATGGACGGGCAGGTCGGCGTCATCCGTGAGGCACTCGACGCCGCCGGGCACCGCGAGATCGGACAGTTGGCCTACTCGGCCAAGTACGCTTCGGCGTTCTACGGTCCGTTCCGCGAGGCCGTCGGCTCGTCGCTCCAGGGCGATCGCCGTACCTACCAACAGGATTCGGCGAACCGCCGCGAGGCCGTGCACGAGGTGGAGTTGGACCTGAACGAGGGCGCGGACATGGTGATGGTCAAGCCTGCGATGTCCTACCTCGACATTCTGCGCGACGTCGCGAACATCTCGTCCGTTCCGGTTGCGGCGTACCAGATCTCCGGCGAGTATTCGATGATCACCGCGGCCGCCCAGAACGGGTGGATCGACCGCGACGCGGCAATCCTGGAGTCGTTGACCAGCATTCGCCGTGCAGGCGCAGACGTGGTGTTGACCTACTGGGCGACGGAAGCGGCGGGCTGGCTGTGAGCAATGACGGACAACGCCCGCCCGAGCCCGACTGGGCACGCTGGGAAGCCGAGCACGGCCCCGTGGGATTCGACGCCATCCCGCCGCAACAGCCCGCGGCCCGCAGTTCGGCTCCTCTGGACATCGAGACGTCACGGCATCTGTGGTGGGGTGTGACCGCGCTCGGGTTGATCAGTTTGATTCTGACCCTGGTGATGGTGAACTCCGATCGCACGCCGTTCGCCCAGCAACTGGTCGACGACGTGGCGAGACAGGATCCGTCGCTGCCGCTGACGCTCGAATCCGCGGAAAGTTACCTGACCGGCGCCCTGGTGTTGATGGCCGTCATCGGCATCGCGTTCGCGGGGCTGTTCCTGTACTGGGTGAACAAGATGCGACTCGGACGGCTCTGGGCGCGAACCGTGCTCACCGTCATCGGAACCGTCACGGTGGTGCTCGCCGTCCCGCAGCTGTTCGCCTTCGGTGTCGACGGTGGAGCCATGCAGATCGTCATGAGCGTCGCGGGCATTCTGCAGGGTGTTCTAGCGGGCGGCGCGGTGTATCTGATGCATCGCAAGGAGTCGCAGGCGTACTTTCTGGCGGCGCGGAAGCACTGACACTCGGCCGATGCTCCGCGTGTCACATCAGCCACATGCATCACATGTGACTACGATCACGCGATGGGGGAACCCGTCGAGTAGATCGGACATCTCATGGCCCTATCCGAAGTTCCCGAGCCCGAACGCGGCCGTCCGCTGTGGGCGCTCCTCGGTCTGCTCACCGCCGTCTCGGTAGCCGTGCTGATCGTGAGTATGGGGTTGAGTGCAGCCTGACCTGGTGATTAGGGTGAGCACCCGAGCGAGGGTACGGTGACAATTGTCACTGCAGATGCCCGTGCGTCAGGATGAGGTGAACCCATGGTTCAGGCAAGTTCGAGGCGGATCGCACCACCCGTCGAGCGCACGATTCCCGTCGAACACGGTGTCACCCGAGAGCTCTTCCTGATCGCCCTCGTGGTTGCCATGGGCATCCTCGCATCGGTCGCAATCGTCATTCCGGCGCTCGTCTCGCACTGAAGATTCGCGCGGCGGTTCTCGGCCGACCCACTGTGGTTCGATCACACACAACCGGGCACTATGAAATCGTGAATTCGGACAAGGCCGCACGCCCGCGCGTCGTCACCGCTGCATACCTGCTGTGGCTGATCGCTGCGGTACTGCTCGTCTTCGTCGCGTTGATCACGCTGACCGTGCCGGTGGACCAACTACGCACCTCTCTCGCCGACGAGGGCAACACACCCGCTCAGATCGATTCCTACCTCGGCACCATTCGTCTTCTCGGTGCAGGCTGCGGACTCCTGGGCATCGTTCTCGGATTCCTCGCCGGACCCGTGCGCGCCGGACACGCAAGGATGCGGGCCGTGTCCGTACTGCTGTCGTCGGTCACCGTTCTGCTGCTCCTCGTGGTGGTCTTCGTTTTCGGTCTGTTCTCCGAACTACTCGCAGTCGCCCTCGTCCTGATCGCCGCCTGCGTGGTGATCTACCGCCCCTCGGCGACACCGTGGTTCGCCCATGACTGACTCGAACGACGCGCTGTTCGAAGAGCCGGGAGCTCGGTGGCGATCGCTGCTGTGGGGGCCTGTCTTCTGCGCTGCGGTACTGGTGTTCGAGCTGCTGACGGGGCCTGTCGTCCACTGGGTCGCGCTCGCAGTGGTTGCCGTCGTGCTGACGGGCTTCACCTACGTTCAGGTCAGCGCAGCTCGCCGCCACGTCAGCGTGGCCCTCACGGCGACCGAGCTTCGCCAGGGCACCGAAAGGCTGCCCGTGGCGGACATCGCCGTCGTCTTTCCGGCGCCCGAGTACGCCGCGGGTGAATACGAGCCGAAGAAGTGGGAAACCGCCCGGGTGCTGGGTGAGCTCACCGGCATCCCCCGCCGACGCCACGGCGTCGGGTTGCGCCTGGTGGGAGGCGGCCTGGTTCAGGCCTGGGCGAAGGACGACGACGGCTTACGAGAGGCCCTGGAAGAAGTGGTGGTGAGCGGCCCATGAGATCCGCGGTGGAGGTGCTCGGTGCCGTGCTGTTGTTCGCGGCGGCCGTCGTGTGCTGGAACCTCGGTGCGACGGAACACCTGTTCGCGGCCACGGACGAGGGCGCGCCCGAATTCGTGGCGGTTCGGTACTCCGGTTCCTGGACAGCGGCCGGTGCTGCCTGCGTGACCGTCGCATTTCTACTGCTGGTCGACGCAGTCAGAGTTCGTTTTCAGGGGCGTTCCCATACCCGGTAGGGGTATCATCGGCGGCATGAGTAGTTACACGAGCGAGCAGGACGATCTGCTGAAGCGGCTACGTCGCATCGAGGGTCAGATCGCCGGCATCTCGCGCATGGTCGCCGAGGATCGGTACTGCATCGATGTACTGACCCAGGTCTCTGCGGCAACCAAAGCGCTGCAGTCCGTCTCGCTCAAGCTGCTCGACGCGCACCTCGCGGGGTGCGTCGTCGAGGCTGCCAAACGTGGCGGTCCCGACGCGGACGCGAAGGTGAAAGAGGCATCGGACGCCATCGCACGGCTCGTTCGGTCCTGAAGTCGCAGCCAACGGAAAGAAGGTGTCGAGCGTGGAGAACAGTTACATCGTCGAAGGAATGACCTGCCAGCACTGCGCTGCGTCGGTGTCGGAGGAGATTTCCGAGATCGGTGGCGTGACCGGAGTGACGGTGGACGTGGCGTCGGGCAAAGTGGTGGTGACCAGCGATGCTGCACTGGAACGAGAATCGATCGCCGGTGCGGTGAGCGACGCGGGATACCGTCTCGTATCGTAGAAATGTCCGGTTTACCGGCCGCGGTTCGTGGTACAGGTCATAGATCATCCCTGCTCGCTTTCGAGGAGACGATCTGTGAACAAGTTGCTGACCGGTACCGGAATCCTGGTGACCAGTCTTTCTCTGACACTCGCGTGTTCGACGGGGGCGGTGGCTCAGCCCCCGGAGGGCGGCGTCGGGTTGACCGTCACCACCGAGCTCGACGGGCTCGCCCGGCCGTGGGACGTCGTCCAGGCCCCCGACGGGACGATCCTCACCGGTGAACGTAGCGGCAGATTCGTCGTCAAGCGGGCAGACGGGTCGGCCGGTGAAGTCGCGGCGAATCTCGACGACCTCTACGCCCAGGGTGAGACCGGGCTGATGGGAATCGAACTGGCCCACGACTTCGAGCAATCGCGGGCACTGTTCACGTGCCAGGGCGTCGAGGGAGCCGGCGTCGACACCGGGAGCGCGGCGCCCGGTAGCTCGCAGGCCGGAAGCGGCAATCACATCGAGGTCGTCCGGTGGACCGTCGACGAGGCATGGACGACGTTGACGCGGGACCGGGCCATCATCGACGACATCCCCGTCGCGTCCAGTGGCAGGCACGGCGGCTGCCGGATCCTGGCCGCACCCGACGGAACCCTGTACGTTGGCACCGGAGACACGGCGTCCCCGTCGGTACCCCAGGATCGGAACTCGTTGGGCGGCAAGGTGTTGCACGTCGACGCTGTCGATGGCAGCGCCGCAGCGGATGCACCCGGCCGCATCTACACCCTCGGGCATCGCAACGTTCAGGGTCTCGCATTCCAACCCGGCACCGGCCGCCTGTACGAGGTGGAACAAGGCTCCACCCGCGACGACGAACTGAACCTACTGGTCGCGGGCGGAAACTACGGCTGGAAGCCGGACCGGAACCCGTTGATCTACGACGAGTCGGTCCCGATGACCGACCCCGATCGCGTTCCCGGCGCCATCGACGCGGTCTGGAGCTCGGGCGAGCCGACCATCGCCACCCCCGGCCTGACGTTCGTCGACGGTGCAGCATGGGGCGACTGGTCCGGCGCCGCAGTCATCTCCAGCCAGCAGGGCGAAAAACTGGTGTTCCTGAAACTCGGCGCCGACGGAATCACCGTCGAACAGGAAGTGGACGCGCTCGAAGGCGAGTGGGGCCGGCTCCGCTCACTCACCTCCACGGGCGACGGGTCGTTCCTGCTCACCACCGACAACGGCTCGGGTGACCGAATCCTCCGCGTCTCACCGGCCGGAGCCTGACCCACGGTCTCCCGGAGCCCCCGTTTTCGAGACCGAACGTGCCGTTCAGTCACTTGAAGTGACTGAACGGCACGTTCGCTCCGGTGCGAAGGCGGGTGCTCAGGCCTTGCTGGGGTTCGAGGCGGACTCTTCGTCGCTGCCGGCCTGGGGGTGACCGAGCATGGCTGCGCCGAGGAGCTGTTCGGGAACGCCGAAGCCTTCGACGAGTTCGAGGGCGTGCGGACGGAGGGTGCGGCAACGTTCGTTGATGCCGCGGGTGACGGCTTTGGAGCGTTCGGTGGAGAGGTAGCGGTGTTCGATGAACCACGCCTTGTCTTCTTCGATGACCGACAGTGCGTAGAGGTCGCAGACCTGCTCGAGTAGTTCCTTGGCTGCCTCGTCCTCGCAGGAGGAGATGCCGGCGACGAAGGCTTCGAGGATGATCCGATCGATGTGTGCGCTGGCTGCGTGCAGCACGTGGTCCTGCACGGCGTTGAAGGCGTCGAACGCGCTCGTTTCCTTCGATTTGCTCTGCAGCCTGCGGGCGACGGTGGAGAGCAGGTAGTCCTCGCGGTCCTCGAACATCTTGACCTGGGTTCCGCGGTTGAACAGGGAGCCCTCTTCCTCGTTGTCCTGGCGGGTGTCGAGGATCGTCTGCATGATCGTCTGCGCCGCAGTGCGTTTGACGACGCGATCACCGGCGAACTCTGCGGCGAACCGCACCCATTCGACGGGGCTCATGGACTTGACGTCGTCGGCGTACGCGGTGAGCAGTTCCTTCGCCACGAGCTGCGTGAGCACGTGATTGTCGCCTTCGAACGTGGTGAACACGTCGGTGTCGGCCTTGAGGGATATCAGCCGGTTCTCCGCGAGATAACCTGCGCCGCCGCATGCTTCACGTGCTTCCTGGATCGCCCTGGTGGCGTGCCAGGTGTTGGCGGCCTTGAGGCCGGCGGCTCGGGATTCCAGTTCGCGCTGCTCTTCGGCATCGGGGTTGTCCGAGGTCTGCAGCTCGTGCAGTTTGGCGACCAGTTCGTTCTGCGCGAACTGCAACGCGTAGGACTTCGCGATCAACGGGAACAACCGGCGCTGGTGCACGAGGTAGTCCATGATGAGCACCTCGTCGTCGGACTTCGGTGCCGAGAACTGCCTGCGCTGCAACGCATATCGCGTGGCGATGTCGAGGGCTACCCGAGCTGCTGCGGCGGCGGACCCGCCGACCGTGACGCGGCCACGGATCAGCGTTCCGAGCATGGTGAAGAAGCGACGGCTCGGGTTCTCGATGGGCGAGGAGTACGTGCCGTCGGAGGAGACGTCCGCGTACTTGTTGAGCAGGTTGTCCCGCGGAATGCGGACGTTGTCGAACATGATGCGGCCGTTGTCGACGCCGGGCAGTCCGCCCTTGTACTGACAGTCCGAGGTGGTGATGCCGGGGAGGTCGTTGCCGTCCTCGTCTCGCAACGGGACGAAGAAACAGTGGACGCCGTGTCCTTCGGGTTCCTCGCCCGGGCCGGCGGTGATCAGCTGCGCGAACACTGCGGCCACCGTTGCGGTTTCGGCTGCACCACCGATGTAGTCCTTGCGGGACGACGGTGTGGGGGAGTGGACGACGAACTCGTCGGTCTCACGGTCGTAGGTTGCCGTCGTCTCGAGCGACTGCACATCGCTGCCGTGACCGGTCTCGGTCATCGCGAAGCATCCGAGCAAGTCGAGGTCGATGAGGCGCCGTACGTAGGCGTCGTGGTGACGCTCGGTGCCGAGGTTCTCGATGGCGCCGCCGAACAGTCCCCACTGGACTCCGGCCTTGACCATGAGCGACAGGTCCGACATCGCGAGCATCTCGATCATGGTGACCGCGGCTCCGACGTCGCCGGTGCCTCCGTGCTCTTTCTTGAAACCATCGTCCGCCGCACCGTGCTGGGCCAGCAACTTGAGTTGCTCCAGCGCCTTGGTGCGCGCGATCACGGTGTTGGGGGTGTAGTGAGGACGGAATTCGTCGCGAACCAGTTGAGCGCGCGCTTCGTTCTTCACGTCGCGCCAACGGCCGTCCAATGTGTTACGCAGATGCTCCGAAGTGGTTGCCATACTCGACGGTAACCTACGGATCCGGCTCGCTCAGGCGGGCCACAGATATTCGCGGCCGAACTTGCGCATCCGAGACCAGAACTTGCTGCGCCCGTAGGGCCCGTCGCCGAAGACCGAGGCGCCGTTGTCCTCCAGAGCGCGGGTGACGAGAGGGCTGTAACCGTCGAACTCGCGGATCAGGTGCTCGCGGAACCCGTCGGGCCACGAATACCGGGCCGGCTCGTGTTGTGCCTCCATGCAGGCGAGTGTAATGCAGACGTAACACGGGTGTTACATATTCCACTTGCCCGGCTTCGCCCCCGAACGAGAACGGACACCAGCTTGGACGCAGCGCAGATCGCCGCAATCGACGCGCAGCACGTGTGGCATCCCTACGGTGGATTTCCCTCTGCGACGTCGCCGCTCGTCGTCGCGGGCGCATCGGGTGTCCGGCTGACGCTCGCCGACGGGCGCGAACTCGTCGACGGAATGAGTTCGTGGTGGGCGGCGGTGCACGGATATCGCCATCCGGTGCTCGACGCGGCCGCGCACGCCCAGATCGACCGGATGAGTCACGTGATGTTCGGCGGGCTCACGCACGAACCCGCGGCGCGGTTGGCCGAGCTGCTCGTGAGCATCACCCCGGACGGTCTCGACAAGGTCTTCTTCGCCGACTCCGGTTCGGTGTCCGTCGAAGTGGCGGTCAAGATGTGCATCCAGTACTGGCGGAGTCTGGGCAAACCGGCCAAGTGCAGGCTGCTGACCTGGCGCGGCGGCTATCACGGCGACACGTTCGCGCCGATGAGCATCTGCGATCCCGACGGTGGGATGCACTCGCTGTGGTCCGGCGTCCTCACCCGGCAGATCTTCGCGCCCGCCCCGCCGAGGCAGTTCGATGCCGGCTACCTCGGGCAGTTCGAGAACATCCTCTCGGCGAGGGCCGACGAGATCGCGGCCATCGTCGTCGAGCCGCTCGTGCAGGGCGCGGGAGGCATGCGTTTCCACGACCCGAGGTATCTCACCGAGCTACGGAGGATGGCCGACGAGCACGACGTGCTGCTGGTGTTCGACGAGATCGCCACGGGATTCGGGCGTACCGGTGAGTTGTTCGCCGCCGATCACGTCTCGGTCGCTCCCGACGTGATGTGTGTAGGCAAGGCGTTGACCGGCGGGTACATGACCCTGGCGGCGACACTGACGACATCGCACGTCGCCGAGGTCATCAGCGGGGGTGAGGCGGGCGGGCTCATGCACGGCCCGACGTTCATGGCCAATCCGCTCGCGTGTGCCGTCGCCGTCGCCGCGGTGGAGCTCCTGCTGGGACGTGACTGGAGGTCCGAGGTCGCGCGCATCGAGACGGGCCTGCGCGATGGTCTGGCCGGGGTGGGGGATCTGCCGGGCGTCGCCGATGTTCGTGTTCTCGGCGCGATCGGCGTCGTCGAGATGCATTCCCCGGTGGACATGCAACGTGCTACCGATGCCGCCGTCGGCGAGGGTGTGTGGCTCAGGCCGTTCGGGAAGCTCGTCTACGCGATGCCGCCGTACGTCTGCGCGGCCGAGGACGTTGCGCGGATCGTGCGTGCGATCGGGGCCGTCGCGCGAACTTGAACAGTGTTCAAGTAGGGTCGCCGGTGTGGCGGCACTCGACTGGTTGACCGAAGCGGCACGCCTGCGCAGCGAGCGCGGGGTCCACCGAACGCTGCGTCCGCGCCCCGCTCGGCCCGGTGATGACGGCCCCGTGATCGATCTCGCCTCGAACGACTACCTCGGCCTCTCTCGTCACCCCGAGGTGGTGGACGCCGCGTGCGCTGCGGTGAATCGGTGGGGCGCGGGTGCCACGGGTTCGAGGCTCGTCACCGGCACCACGACGCTGCACGAGGAGTTGGAGGACGACCTGGCTCGCTTCGTCGGCGCGGAATCCGCGCTGGTGTTCTCCTCCGGGTACACCGCCAACCTGGGCGCCGTCGCCGCGCTGGCCGGACGCGGTTCGGTGGTGCTGTCCGATTCCGCGTCGCACGCGTCGCTGATCGACGCATGCAGACTGTCGAGAGCACGGATCGAGGTGTTCGACCGTACGCACCTGGACGCCGTCGAACACTCGCTTCGAACACGTACCGAGGACCGCGCGCTCGTCGTCACCGATTCTGTGTTCAGCACCGACGGTCACCTCGCGCCTCTGCGCGACCTTCACGGACTGTGCCGACGGTATTCGGCTGCCCTGCTCGTGGACGAGGCGCACGGAATCGGCGTCCGTGGGTCCGGTGGCCGTGGTCTGGTGCACGAACTGGGATTACAGGGCCTGCCTGACGTCGTCGTCACCGCGACGCTCTCCAAATCCCTTGCGTCGCAGGGTGGTGTGGTCCTCGGGACGCACGCGGTGCGTGATCATCTGATCGACGTCGCACGGCCCTTCGTCTTCGACACCGGGTTGGCTCCCGCGGCTGCCGGAGCAGCTCGGGCAGCACTCGCGATCCTGCAGCGAGAACCGGAACGGGCGGCGGACGTGCGTCGTCGCGCACACCAATTGGCCGACATCGCCGGCGTCGAGCGTTCCGAGTCGGCCGTCGTCTCCGTCGTTCTCGGCGACCCGCAGCGGGCGTACGACGCAGCGCAGGACGCCTTCCGGCGAGGCGTACACGTCGGCTGTTTTCGGCCGCCGTCCGTGCCGGAAGGGACGTCCCGGCTTCGGTTGACCGCGCGCGCGAACCTCACCGACCTTGAGCTCGCAGCCGTCGCGAACGTCCTCGATGCCGTTCTGCATCGGGCTGCGGTATGACGGTTCTCGTCGTGACCGGCACGTCCACCGACGTCGGAAAGACCGTGGCGACAGCGGCGATCGCGGCAACGGCGTCTGCTCTCGGGGCGTCGGTCGCCGTCGTGAAACCGGCGCAGACAGGTCTGGGCTACGGCGAGGCGGGCGACCTCGCGGCAATCGAGCGGCTGACGGGGATCACCAGGACCGTGGAAACTGCGCGCTATCCGGACCCGCTCGCGCCCGACGTCGCCGCGCGCCTCGCCGGAATGCCTGCGTTGGAACTGGGCGCGGTGGTGGACGACATCGTCTCGCTGACCGAGGACGTCGTACTGGTGGAAGGTGCCGGGGGCCTCCTCGTCCGGCTCGGCTCCGGGGGTTTCACGCTGCTCGACGTCGCGGCGAAGATCGGTGCACCGGTCGTGGTGGTGTGCGGCGTCGAGCTCGGAACCCTCAACCACACCGCGCTGACGGTCGGCGCGCTCGACCGGGCAGGCGTCTTCTGTGCGGGACTGATCGTGGGAGCGTGGCCATCGCAGCCCGACCTTGCCGCTCGGACCAACCTCGTCGAACTTCCCGACGTAGCGGGGGTCCCGATTCTCGGGCGAATCCCGGCGGGAACGGGGAGCGTGGACCGGGAGCGATTCCTCGCCGACGCACCTGCATGGTTCGACTCGGAGGCCGTCGCCGACATCTTGAACCGGTGAACCGCCGGTTCGTAGTTTGTCGAACCCCCGTGCGGGTACCCGAACCCATCATCGACAAGTTGGGGGCTCCACAATGAACACAGCAGTATGGATCGTCATCGCAGTAGTAGTGGTACTTCTCGTCGTGGCCGTCGCGCTGGCCCTGTCCAAGAAGCAGAAAGCAGGCCGTCGGGTCGAGGCCGAACGCATCCGTGAGCAGGCCGCCGACCGAACAACGGAAGTCGAAGAGCGTCAAGCGCGCGCCGACGAAAGCGCAGCCAAAGCCCGCCGCGCACAGGCCGACGCCGAAGCGAAGGCAGCCGAGGCGCGCAGGCTCACGCTGCAGGCAGAGAACCACCAGGGTGACGCCGCGTCCTCACGCGACGAACTGGACGCGGAATTCGCACGCGCCAACAAGATCGACCCCGACGTGAAGACCCGCTCTCGCTCGGGTGACGTGGACAAGGCGTCGGCAGAGAAGATCGTGCACCGGGACGCGCGCTCGGGCGACCACGGTGCCACGCAGAACCCGGCCCACACCACCCACAACCCCACGAACAATCCCGGTAACCCGCTCGATCCTCGCGGCAGCAAGATCGACCCCCGCACTGACGACAACCACGTCGGCGAGCACCGCCAGCCGTAATTCCGCGGTTGTTCCGGCACGCGCTTACGCTCGGCGGCGATGCACACATTCGTTCTCGTCCCCGGCGCAGGCGGTGACGCACGGTATTGGTCGCGGTTGGAGCCCGAACTGCGCGACCGCGGCCATGACGTCGTTGCCGTGACTCTTCCCGCGTCGGATCCGAACGCCGGACTCGCCGAATACGCCGACGTCGTCGTGGACGCCGTCGGCGATCGGCGGGGCGTGACCGTGGTCGGCCAATCCCTCGGCGGGTTCACCGCGCCCCTCGTCGCCCCGCGTGTCGACGCGTCGATGATCGTGCTGCTGAACGCGATGACACCGACACCCGGCGAGCCACCCGGGGAGTGGTGGGAAGCCACGGGGTTCGGGCACGCGCGCGCCGTCCAAGCCGAGCGCGATGGACGGGACCTGGACACCGAGGATCTGGTTGCGGATGTCTTCCTGCACGACGTTCCGGCCGATGTCGTCGCAGAGTTGGGCGGCACGGCACCGGACCAATCGGACGGCCCGTTCGCACTGCCATGGCCGCTGACGGCGTGGCCCGACATCCCGACGCGTTTTCTTCAGGGCATCGACGATCGGTTCTTCCCGGTCGAGTTCCAGCGGCGACTGGTTCGCGACAGGCTGGGAATCGAGGTGGACGAGATGCCCGGCGGCCACCTCGTCGCCCTGTCCAGGCCGGCCGAACTCGCCGATCGATTGGATCGATATCGGGCTGAACTCGTCGGCGATCCGCGATAACCTGGCATTTCGGACACCGACCGAGATGGGGTGCTTGTCCATGGGATCCGATATGGAGAAGCTGCGCGTCAGCACCGCGGAGCGCGAGGCCACTGCGCAGCTCCTCGGCACCGCGATGGCGGACGGCAGGCTTACGCTCGTCGAATACGAGCAGCGCCTCGACCTGGTGTGGAAATCAGCGACGCGAGGCGAACTCGCGAAAGTGACCGACGATCTCCCCGTGCCCACGCAGGCCACGGAACCCGCGGAGTCGAAGGATGCTCGCGAGTGGCGCGAGTACTGGGACGAATGGCGATGGTGGCTCGGCGGCGTCATCATCATGTCCGGCATCTGGGGATTTCAGTCCATCTCCGACGGGGAACTGAACGGGTACTGGCCCGGCTGGCCCATCGGTATCTGGGCGCTGATCCTCGTGGCGATGGCAGTCATGCCCGAGGACAAGGACGACGACGAGGACGAGAAGTCCTGAATTATTACGCCCTGTAGTTGGCGAAATCGACGAACCTGGGACACTGGGGGTCGTGACTGTTTCTCCCGGCGACGACGCACCAGTATCTGCCCAGCTCTTCGAGCGCGCGAGCGCAGTGATCCCGGGTGGGGTGAACTCCCCGGTTCGTGCGTTCCACTCGGTCGGCGGTACGCCGCGCTTCATCACCGAGGCCAGCGGATACACCATGATCGACGCCGACGGGAACTCGTACGTCGACCTGATCTCGTCGTGGGGCCCGATGATTCACGGGCATGCTCATCCGGTCGTCGTGGAGGCCGTGCAGAAGGCCGCGAAAACCGGTCTGTCGTTCGGCGCTCCGACCGAGCGGGAAATCGCACTTGCGGAAGAAATCGTGCGCCGCGTCGGCCCCGTCGACCAGGTTCGGCTTGTGAATTCCGGCACAGAGGCGACCATGAGCGCCGTCCGCCTCGCCCGTGGTTTCACCGGGCGCACCAAGATCGTCAAATTCTCCGGCTGCTACCACGGCCACGTCGACGCGCTTCTCGCCGACGCCGGGTCCGGTCTCGCCACTTTCGGCCTGCCCACCTCTCCCGGGGTGACTGGGGCACAGGCGTCGGACACCATCGTCGTGCCCTACAACGACCTCGCCGCGGTGGAGCACGCCTTCGCCGAGAATGCCGGCCAGATCGCGTGCATCATCACCGAGGCCGCCGCGGGCAACATGGGCGCAGTTCCACCGGTCCCCGGCTTCAACGAGGGGCTACGACGCCTGGCCACGGACAACGGCGCACTGCTCATCATGGACGAGGTGATGACGGGCTTCCGCGTGAGCGCAGCGGGCTGGTACGGCATCGACGGCGTCGCGGGCGATCTGTACACCTTCGGCAAGGTCATGAGCGGTGGACTACCGGCCGCAGCCTTCGGTGGGCGCGCCGACGTCATGGCCTACCTCGCACCGGCCGGTCCCGTCTATCAGGCAGGCACCCTGTCCGGTAATCCCGTCGCCGTCGCGGCCGGTCTCGCGAGCCTGCAACTGGCCGACGCGTCCGTCTACGAGAAGCTGCAGAACAACGCGGAGCGACTCGGCGGGCTGCTCGGTGATGCCCTGACCGCCGAAGGCGTTCGTCACCACGTCCAGTTCGCAGGCACACTGGTGAGCGTGTTCTTCTCCGACGGGCCCGTCACCGACTACGCAGGCGCGAAAGCAGCCGAGACGTGGCGATACCCCGACTTCTTCCACGCACTGCTCGCGCGCGGGGTCTACCCGCCGCCGAGCGCATTCGAAGCCTGGTTCGTCTCCGCTGCCCTCGACGACGCCGCGTTCGAGAAGATCGCCGACGCCCTTCCCCACGCCGCACGTGCAGCGGCCCGAGCCGAAGCAGGAACCAAGTGAGTACACCGGAGGCGCATCCGCATCAGACGACGCGCACCATCGTCCACGTGTTGCGGCACGGTGAGGTCCACAACCCCAAGGGCATCCTCTACGGACGCCTCCCCGGGTTCCGGCTGTCGGTGAAGGGGCAGACGCAGGCGACAGCTGTGGCGAATGCGCTTGCCGGACACGACATCACCGCCGTCATCGCGTCCCCGCTGCAGCGGGCGCAGGAGACGGCAGGTCCGATCGCGAAGGCGCACGGACTCGACATCGCCACCGACGACAACCTCATCGAGGCAGGAAACGAGTTCGAAGGCCTCCGGGTCGCCGTCGGCGACGGGGCACTGCGCAGGCCACGGCACTGGTGGAAACTGCGGGACCCGTTCACGCCGTCGTGGGGTGAGCCGTACCTGCAGATCGCGCACCGGATGCTGGCCGCAGTGAACGCCGCTCGCGTCGCAGCCGTCGGCCACGAAGCCGTTGTCGTCAGTCACCAGCTCCCCGTCTGGACCCTGCGTCGATTCCTGCAGGGTGAGCGTCTGTGGCACGACCCGCGGCACCGTCAGTGCGGTCTCGCGTCGCTGACTTCCCTTGTCTACGAGGGAGACACGCTCGTCGACATCGTCTACTCCGAGCCCGCGGGCGCCAGCGATCCACGAGTCACCGGTGCGTAAGGTACTCGCTTCGGCTCTGGCCGTCGTCGCAGTCACCGCAGGCTGCGCGACGGGTACCGACGCGGTCGCGACCGGCGGAACCTTCGACTTCGTCTCACCCGGCGGCCAGACCGAGATCTTCTACGACCCCCCGTCGGATCGCGGCACCATCGGCGAACTGTCCGGCCCCGACCTGATGGAAGACGGAAAGACGACGTCGCTCGCGGACTTCGAGGGCCAGGCCGTCGTACTGAACGTGTGGGGCCAGTGGTGCGGACCGTGTCGCGGTGAAGCCGACGATCTCGAAGAGGTGTTCGAGAACACCAAGGACCTCGGCGTCCAGTTCCTCGGCATCAACGTCCGCGACAACGCGCAGGACAAGGCGCAGGACTTCGTCATCGACAACAAGGTGACCTACCCGTCCATCTACGACCCTCCGATGCGCACCCTCACCGCCCTCGGCGGCATCCCCACATCGGTCGTCCCGACGACCATCGTGTTGGACAAGCAGCACCGCGTGGCGGCGGTGTACCTGCGTGAGCTGCTCGCCGAGGACCTGCAACCCGTCGTCGAGCGGATTGCAGGCGAGGAGACGGAAAGCCAGTGATCGAGTTGTACGCCGCAGGCATAGGCGAGACGTTCCAGACCACGGCGGCTTCCGGGCCGCTCGTTCTCGCGTTCGGTGTCTGCATTCTCGCCGGCCTCGTCTCGTTCGCGTCGCCGTGCGTCGTACCTCTCGTTCCCGGTTACCTGTCCTACCTGGCGGGCGTGGTCGGTGCCGATGCGCCTGCCGTCACCGCGGCGGAAGCGTCGACGACGAAGGTGCGCACGGCCAGCAAGCTGCGGGTCGCGGGCGCCGCGGGCTTGTTCGTCCTCGGATTCACCGTCGTCTTCGTCCTCGCGACGGCCACGGTGTTCGGGGCGATCTCGGTGTTGTCGGTCAACCGTGAACTGCTGATGCGCATCGGCGGGGTCGTCACCATCGCGATGGGCCTGGTGTTCATCGGTCTGGTACCGGCACTGCAACGCGACGTCAGATTCGAACCACGCCGGGTCGGCAGCCTGTTCGGCGCTCCGTTGCTGGGCGGAGTGTTCGCCCTCGGATGGACGCCGTGCCTCGGACCGACGTTGGCGAGCGTCATCTCCCTGGCCGCGGGAACCGAAGGTGCGACGGCAGTGCGCGGTGTCGCGCTGATCGTCGCCTACTGCCTCGGCCTAGGCCTGCCGTTCGTGATCCTCGCGTTCGGCTCGGCAAGCGCTCTACGCGGAGTCGGCTGGCTTCGCACCCATGCACGACAGATACAGGTGTTCGGCGGAATCATGTTGATAGCAGTAGGAATTGCACTCGTCACGGGTGCGTGGGACGTGTTCGTGAGCTGGGTTCGCGACGCCTTCGTGTCCGACGTGGTGCTGCCGATATGACCGACCTCGACACTCGCGTCGCACCGCAGAAGCAGTCGCTACCCGGGCGTGCGCTCGCGTTGGTGCGCAACACCTGGAGATCGCTGACGAGCATGCGCACCGCCCTGGTGCTGCTGTTCCTGCTGGCCTTCGCCGCGATCCCCGGCGCTCTGGTTCCGCAGCGCAGCCTCAACTCCGGCAAGGTCGACGAGTACATCGCAGCCAGGCCGACGCTCGGTCCGTGGATGGACAGGCTCGAACTGTTCGACGTCTTCTCCAGTTTCTGGTTCACCGCGATCTACGCGCTGCTGTTCATCTCGCTGATCGGCTGCATCGTGCCGCGATGCGTCGAACACGCCAAAGCTCTCCGCACCAAGCCCGTCCCGACGCCGCGCAACCTGTCGCGTCTGCCTCACCACCGCCGGTACGTGTCCGACGAATCCGCCGAGGACACCGCGGCGAAGGTGAAGGCGCAGTTGCGTGGGTGGCGCGTCGCGCAGCGCACCGGTGGCACCGGCGAGGTGACGCTGTCCGCCGAGAAGGGATACTTCCGCGAGTTCGGCAACCTCGTCTTCCACCTTTCGCTCGTCGGACTTCTCGCCGCCATCGCCCTGGGGAAGCTGCTCGGATACGAAGGCAACGTCGTCGTCATCGCCAACGACGGACCGGGCTTCTGCAGTACGACGCCCGCCATCTACGACGGTTTCCGCGCCGGCCAACTCGTCGACGGCACCGGCCTCGAGCCCCTGTGCATCCGCGTCAAGGACTTCAAGGCCGACTACCTCGAGAACGGTCAGGCCGAGATGTTCACGTCGAACATCGAGTACCAGGCAGGCGAAGACCTGGCGAGCAACACCTGGCGCGACGACATCCTCCAGGTCAACCACCCGCTCCGCGTCGCAGGCGACCGTGTCTACCTGCAGGGCCACGGATACGCACCGACGTTCACCGTGACGTTCCCGAACGGCGAGACACGCACCGAGACGATCCAGTGGCAACCGACCGACGCCACCACGTTCCTCTCCAGCGGAGTCCTGCGAATCGACCCTCCCGGCGGCCTGTACCCGGAAGCAACCGAGCGTCGCAAGAATCAGATCGCAATCGAAGGTCTGTTCGCGCCGACGGCGTTCTTCCACGGAAACCTGCTGTCGTCGAGCTACCCGGCGATGACGGATCCCGCCGTCGCGATCGACATCTACAAAGGTGACACCGGCCTCGACACCGGATACCCGCAGTCGTTGTTCTCCCTCAACCAGGAAATGGTCAACCAGGGCAGGCTCGTCAAGCAGGACCGGGTCAACTTGAAGCCAGGGGAGTCCTCGACCCTGTCCGACGGCACCAACGTCCGCTTCGACGGCGCAGAAGAGTTCGTCAACCTGCAGGTATCGCATGATCCAGCACAGAACTGGGTGCTGGTCTTCGCACTGACGATGATGGGCGGACTGCTCGTGTCGTTGGTGATCAAACGACGCCGAGTCTGGGTCCGGCTGCACACGGATCCGGACTCACGACGTACTGTAGTAGAACTCGGTGGACTCGCCCGAACCGATCAGGCGGGCTGGGGAGAAGAATTCGACCGGTTGTGTGAGCGGCTGATCGGCGAAGTCAAGACAGTGAACACAGACAAGCAGGAGAACTGACCGATGCCGATCAACGAGACGCTCTCGCAGTACAGCGACTGGTCCTTCGAATCCGCGTTCACCATCTACGTCCTCGCGTTCGTTCTGCTCATCGCGCAGTACGCCTCGCAGCGGGCCACCAAGGTCCAGGCACGCGAGCTCGTCGGCAGCGGTGCCCCCACTCCGCTCGGGGCGGGCGTACCGGGACGTGTCGTCGAGACCCCCAAGCGTCCACTGTCGGAGCGTCTGGCAGGCATGGGCTTCGCTCTGCTGATCCTGGCGCTCGTGCTCCACGTGGCATCCGTCGTACTGCGCGGCTTCGCCACACACCGGTTCCCACTCGGCAACATGTACGAGTTCGTGACCATGGCGACCGCCGCCGCAGCGCTCACCTCGATCCTGTTGCTGCGCAAGAAGACGATGCGACCGATGCTCGTGTTCGTCCTCGCGCCGATCATCGTCCTCATGTTCATGGCCGCGACCAAGTTGTACGCCGACGCAGCACCTGTCGTGCCTGCGCTTCGCTCGTTCTGGCTGCCCATCCACGTCACCATCGTCAGCGTCGGCAGCGGTATCTTCCTGGTCTCCGGCGTCGCCAGCCTGCTGTTCCTGCTCCGCATGAAGCAACCCGCGGGCGACGAGAGCAGCAGCTTCTGGGGTCGCTTCGCGTCCAGGCTCCCCGACGCCCAGGCGCTCGACCGACTCGCGTACAAGACCACCATCGTCGCGTTCCCACTCTTCGGTGCAGGCGTCATCCTGGGCGCCATCTGGGCCGAAGCAGCCTGGGGCCGTTTCTGGGGTTGGGACCCCAAGGAGACGATGTCCTTCATCACCTGGATCATCTACGCCGCATACCTGCACGCCCGCGCAACATCGGGATGGCGCAACACCCGCGCTGCCTGGATCAACATCACCGGGTTCGCAGCCATGCTGTTCAACCTCTTCATCATCAACATGGTGGTCTCGGGACTGCACTCCTACGCAGGGCTCAACTAGCCGATAGGGCGCATCGGTCGCGGGCGAGAGGTCGCAGGCTCAGCTGGTAACGTCCGGCGGTGACGGGTGCGCCGGGGGGCGCGCACCCTCCGACTGGGGAGTCGGATGATGGGGGGGAAACGCCATGGCCGAGTGGCAGATGAGTTCGTGGCAGCCGGTACGTCCGGCAGAGCAGGGGGAGGACGACGGCGCACCCGCCGCGCCACCGCCGGAGGCTGGGACCGGGGCATCCCCGAAACCTGACGTACCGGACGCCTCGCCCTGGCAGCGACGCGCCGAAGCTCCGACCGAGAAGGCGACAACAGCAGCTCCGGAAAAATCAGCGGCCCCAGCGAAAGCAGAGCCGGCGGCGAAGTCCAGTTCGGCCGACGAGGCTGGGTCGTCTGTCGAGCCTGCTAGTAGTGGGCCCAGAACCGGGGGATTTCGCTCGACCCCGGTCCCGATGCCGCCCGAATCGACCACCTACGGCCGTGTGAGCACAGAAGGCCGTGCCACTGCAGAACCCAGGCCGACTCCACCGGACCTCGGAACGCAGGGGCAGTTGCCACCGGTCGCGTCGGCGTCGGCGTCGGATCTCACCAATGCCCTTCTCGTGAGACAGGTTTCGCCGCCGCCTGTATCCGGGTGGCGGAAGTGGGTCTACGACGTGACGCTGCGGCGGGTCAATCTCGGCAACAGCCATCGCGACGAGCGTCTGGCCCGGCTCTCTCGGCAGGCGGAGCGCCATCTCGTCGGCTGCTATCGCATTTCGGTACTCAGCCTCAAGGGCGGCGTCGGCAAAACGACGACGACGGCATCGCTCGGGTCGACGTTCGCATCCATTCGCGGGGACCGCGTCATTGCCGTCGACGCCAACCCGGACCGCGGAACACTCAGCCAGAAGGTACCGCTGGAGACGCCCGCGACGGTTCGAAACATGCTGCGGGACATCGACGATTTGAGTCGCTACAGCGACGTACGGGCATACACCTCACAGAATGCGCACCGTCTCGAGGTGCTCGCGTCGGACACCGACCCCGCCGTGTCCGAGGCGTTCAGCGGCCAGGACTACGACACCGCGGTGGAACTGCTCGAGAAGTTCTACAGCATCGTGCTCACCGACTGCGGTACCGGGCTCATGCATTCGGCAATGAACAGCATCCTCGCCGGCTCGGACGCGCTGGTCGTGGTCAGCTCCGGGTCCGTGGACGGCGCCCGCAGCGCGTCGGCGACACTCGACTGGCTCGACGCGCACGGTCACAGCGAGTTGGTCCGCTCATCTGTCGCGGTGGTCAACGCAGTTCGGCCGCGAGCAGGCAAAGTAGATCTGGGCAAGGTCGTCGAGCACTTCGAGCAACGCTGCCGTCAGGTTGTGTTGATCCCGTTCGACCCACACCTCGAGGAAGGCGCCGAGATCGACTTGAACAGGTTGAAAAGCGGAACTCGCGCCGCGCTGCTGGAATTGGCGGCGGCGGTGGCGTCGGGATTTCCCAGCAACCGGCCGGAAGATCTTCAGCGCGCGAACGAGTCGAGGACGCGCTAGGCGCACCCGAAGGGGCGAACGGAACAGCCCGCCTCGTGAGGCGGGCTGCTGTACTTCATTCTGTAGGTTCGGTTTTGCCCGTGTCCTGACTGTCCGTGCCCGACCGTCGAACATCTCGGTTCATACGCCACAGGAACTCCGGGTCGTCATCCGGACCGACGGTCCGTCCAGCCGGAGCCTGCGCAGTCGGACCGAAGGCCTTCCAGAACAGGACGATGACTGCCACCAAACCGATCAACGCCAAAAGATAGATCACGACGCACCTCCTCAGACCAGCGTAACCGCGTTGGGATGCGGTGTGCACCCCAACGCGGTTCGCAAGTTCCTGAGAATATGCACTTGTGTTCGACCTGGCGTCGGTAGTCGGTCTACGGGGTCAGTGGTGAGCGGCCTCGGTGGTCAGAGACGACAGAAGCTGCATGACCTCGGCCTCGCGGAACCGGCGGTGACCGCCCGGCGTACGCAACGATCCCAGACGACCGGCATGCGCCCAACGGGTGACCGTCTTCGGATCCACATGGAAGAGCGCCGCTACCTGCCCCGGTGTGAGCAGTGAATCCTGAGCCTTGTGCAGTGTTGGTGCGCTCATCTTGGTCGTGTCCTCCTGCGTGCGGTGTCCGGTAGGCCCGGCCCGAAGGCGGGTCACGAACCGGACAGTGGATGGAGCAAATTCGTGTTCGAGCACCATGGTGGCACTCGAACCCCTAGGTACTCGACTGATCTAAAGAAGGTAAAGGGGAGGTAATAGACAAATCGGTCAAGTCCGGCTGTCCGATATGCGACGTTGCAGCGGGTCCAACCGCAGGTCGAAGGGCGGGTAGCCTGAAGGCCGTGAACGAACGCAACACACCACCCGAGCCCACCGCGACCAAAGGACGCCTCCTGCGAGACGTCGCGATCTACAGCGGAGCGCGTCTGCTTCTGGTCCTCGTGATCGCCGCCGTGATCGTCGGAGTCGGGCTGCTCGTGGGCGTCGAGATCCCCGTACTGGTCGCCGCGGTGTTCGCCGTATTGATCTCGCTGCCCCTCTCGCTCGTGCTGTTCAAGTCCCTGCGGATCCGCGTCAACGAGTCGATCGCCGGCGTCGACGAGGGCCGTCGCCGTGCCCGGGCCGACCTTCAGGCGAAGCTGCGCGGCGAGGACGGCAAGTAGTGACCAAGGTCGTCGACCGTTCCGAGGCCCGCGACTGGGTCGACAACGCGGTACGCCTCATCGACGCCGACGCTCAACGATCGGCCGACACACATCTGCTGCGGTACCCACTTCCCGCGGCATGGGGAGTGCAGCTCTACCTCAAGGACGAGTCGACGCACATCACCGGCAGCCTCAAGCATCGCCTGGCGCGCTCGCTGTTCCTGTACGCGATCTGCAACGGATGGGTCACCGAGAACACCACGGTCATCGAAGCCTCGTCGGGATCCACCGCCGTCAGCGAAGCGTATTTCGCGCGCCTGCTCGGCCTCGAGTTCGTCGCAGTAATGCCGCGCAGTACGTCGCCGACGAAGGTTGCACTGATCGAATCACACGGGGGTCGTTGCCATTTCGTCGACGATCCTTCCGCCATGTACACCGAGGCGCACCGACTCGCAGCGGAGCCGGACTGCCACTACATGGACCAGTTCACCCACGCGGAGCGCGCAACCGACTGGCGCGGAAACAACAACATCGCGGAATCGATCTTCGATCAACTCACCCACGAGGAATCGCCGATCCCGACGTGGATCGTCGTCGGGGCGGGCACAGGCGGAACCAGCGCAACGATCGGTCGGTACATCCGATACCGACGCCACTCCACCCGACTGGCCGTCGTCGATCCCGAGAACTCCGCCTTCATCGGTGGCTACGAGACCGGCCGTGCCGACTTCTCCACCGGAAAGCCGTCGCGCATCGAGGGCATCGGCCGTCCCATCGTCGAGCCGTCCTTCGTCGGACAGGTCATCGACAGAATGATCGCGGTACCCGACGCCGCCTCGGTAGCCGCTGCGCGGCACGCATCGACGGCCCTCGGGAAAAGCGTCGGAGGCTCTACCGGCACCAACATCTGGGGTGCATTCGGCGTCATCGCGGAGATGATTGCGGCCGGCAGATCCGGCAGCGTCGTCACCCTGCTGTGCGACGGCGGTGAGCGTTACGCCAATACGTACTTCGACGACGCCTGGGTTGCGTCGCAGGGCATGGATCTGGCCGGGCCGACCGAGGTGTTGGAACGCTTCGTACGAACGGGCGAGTTTCAGCCCTGACGCGTCAGCACCAGTGACGCTGCCGCGGTGGCTCCGGCTGCGACGCTCACCGCCGGCCACGCTCCGATTTTCTTGGCCAAGGGGTGCGATGCGCCGAAGCCGACGAGGTACGTCGTCAACAGCGCACCCGCGACCTTGGGACCGGCAGCCGCATTCCATGACGCGGTGCTCGCCACACCCACAGCTGCCAACACAGCGCCGCCGAGTTGTCGATTCTTGGTCTGCTGCGCAACAGCGAAGCCGCCCAGCAGGCCTGCGGCCGCCAGAGCCGAGGTAGCGAGTGATGAGGTCGTCGAGTTCGTCCGAGCCATACCTCCAGACTAGATGCTCGTGTTCCGTCTGCGGCCGAGCCTGCCAACCCGGCCACGCATGCTGTACTCGATCCCGCCGAAACCCCCGTATCGAACATACTTTCGAATATACCGAGAGGGTCCGACACGAACCGCAGAAAGCCGGTTCGACCTGCGGTTTCCCTCGAAAAGCGCTGGAAGTGCACCGCGCCACGGGTGTAGCGTCCGGCCACTATGACAGTGAACAACGATTCCACCGACGATCCGATGGACGGGTGGTTTCCGGAAAGTGTGGCCGCGCGATACGACGATCCGGGAGGCGAGAACGATTCTGCGGCAATCGATCCGGCGGTGGAGCTGCTGGCGCAGTTGGCGGATGGACCGGTCCTGGAGTTCGCCGTGGGGACCGGACGGATCGCTGCACCGCTGGCGTTGCGCGGGCTACGGGTGAGCGGCATCGAACTGAGCGGTGCCATGGCGTCGAGAATTGCAGCCAAACCTGGTGGAGAGTCGGTCGAGGTGCACATCGGAGACATGACCTCGACACGGATCGACGGTGAGTTCGCCCTGGTGTGTCTGGTGTTCAACACGATCGGAAATGTGACCACTCAGGACGGGCAGGTGGCCGTGTTCGAGAATGCCGCATCCCACCTACGTCCGGGTGGACGATTCCTCGTCGAAGTCGGGGTGCCGGACGTGCGCCGGCTACCGCCCGGTCAAGACACGGTCCCGTTCGCTGTGAACGATGCGGGCGACAGCGGTGGGTATGTCGGGTTCGATCGGTACGACGTCGCCACGCAACAGTTCACCTCGACTCATGTGACGGTCTCCGGTGACGGCTCAGGGTCTTTCCGCCGCATTCCCTTTCGTTACGTCTGGCCCGCCGAGCTCGACCTCATGGCCCGGATAGCCGGGATGAGGCTCGAGAGTCGGTGGGCCGATTGGGATCGGTCGGATTTCACATCGGACAGCGTCAAGCACGTGTCGGTCTGGCGGAAACCTACCGGTTGAACGCCCGACGCACGCGAATACTCCGGGCCAAGTGATCACGCTGCTCGACGACGAGCCTGCGCAACGCGGCCGGTGCCCACTCGTGGGCCGTGAGCCACGCGTCGGCGGCGTCGGTCGAATCCTGCTGCGGAAACAGGCCTACGACGAGTCGGCGGGCGATCTCGATGCTGCGGGTCGACCACAGGTCGGCTATGACGTCGAAGTAGCGATCGTCGAACGCGGACAACAGCTCACGGCCGCCGGCACGGAAACCAGCAAGTGTGGCGTCGACGGCGTCGTTGGACAGTTCGTCGGAGTCGATCACGTCGGCCCAGGCCCGTGCCTTCGCCTCGGGCGTCGGTTGCGCGGCGACGGCGGCACGGTAGGAGTTTCGGCCGGAGGACGTCGCGTCCGTGTCCAGCTCGGCATCGAGGCGCGCCACGGTGGTACGGCCGAGGGCGCTGAGCGAACGCAGCAACAGCCATCGCTGCTCGGAATCGAGATCGATTCCCTCGATCGGCAAGGTGCCGTCGACGACGCGCTCGATCTGCCCGGCCCGAACATCCGACCTCTGCGACGCCGACGCCACCGCTCGGAACCAGACGATCTGTGCGTCACTGCCCGGGTCCGCGGTTTCGAGCCTGCTCCAGCACGTTGCGAGCCAATCCGCGGCCGCCGAGCCGGTTTCGGGCAGATAATGATCGACTGCGTACTGGCTGTTCGCCACCACCGCGCCCGCGATGCCTACCTTCGGCTCCGATCCCGCGAATCTCGACGCGATGTCGAGGTAGATCGCGGGGTCCAGCTCGGCGTCGCGCGTCGCATTCCACAGTGCCGACCACACCAACCCGCGCGCCAGGGGATCGATCAGACGCCCGAGCGACGTTCTGATCGTCTCCAGCGAGCGGTCGTCGAAGCGGATCTTCGCATAGGTGAGATCGTCGTCGTTCAGCAAAGTCAGTGCAGCGCTGGGTAGATCGACGGGTGTGGTTGCATCGGTGATGTCGATCTCGTGACGGCCGGTCCGCACGAGGTGCCCGTCGGAGTCCTCGTCGTACAGTCCTATGGCGAGGCGGTGCGGACGTGGATCGGTCTGTTCGACGGCGGATCCGGTGTAGGACAGCGTCGACACGCCCGTCGTTCGGAGCCAGGCCGACGCCCATTCGTCGAGGTTTCGTCCCGACGCCGCCGAAGCGTGGGTCAAAAGATCCGCGAGCGTGGTGTTTCCGTAGGCGAATTCCGCGAAGTAACGCCGCGAGGCCTCGAAGAACGCGTCCTCGCCGACGTATGCGGCAAGTTGTTTGAGGACGCTGGCCCCCTTGGCGTACGTGATGCCGTCGAAATTGAGCTTCGCTGCTTCGAGGTCCGGAATGTCGGCGACGACGGGGTGCGTCGTCGGCAGTTGGTCCTGAAGGTAGGCCCAGGCTTTCCGGCGGTTGGCGAAGCTCACCCAGGCGTCGGAGAATCGCGTTGCGCGAGCCGAGGTGAACGCGCCCATGAAGTCGGCGAACGATTCCTTCAACCACAGATCGTCCCACCACTCCATGGTCACCAGGTCGCCGAACCACATGTGCGCCATCTCGTGCAGGATGGTGTTGGCGCGCTGTTCGTACTGCGCTTCCGTTGCCGCGGAACGGAACACGTAGGACTCGGTGAACGTGACGAGGCCAGGATTCTCCATTGCGCCCAGGTTGTACTCCGGGACGAAGATCTGGTCGTACTTCCCGAACGGATACGGGAAGTCGAACGCATCGTGATAGAAGTCGAGGCCCTGCTTGGTGATCTCGAAGATGTCGTCCGGGTCGAAGTGTTCGGCAAGGGACGCGCGGCACAGCGCAGCCAACGGGACCGTGAGTTCTCCTCGCTGCCAGGAAGAGTCGACGCGGTGGTACGGCCCGGCGGCGACGGCCGTGATGTACGTGGAGATCGGCAACGTGGGTTCGAACGTGACGGTGGAGCCGGATCTGGTGCCGGTGCGGTTCGACAGCACTTGCCACTTCTCGGGCGCCTGTACCTCGAATACGAACGGCGCCTTGATGTCCGGCTGCTCGAAGTTCGCGAAAACTCGTCTGGCGTCGGCGGGCTCGTACTGCGTGTAGAGGTAGACCTCGTTGTCGGCGGGATCCACGAACCGGTGCAACCCCTCGCCGGATCGGCTGTACCGACCCACTGCGTCGACGACGACTACATGGTGGCCACCGAGGCCGATGAGTCCGATGCGCGAACCGTCGTGGTCGACGGGTACGGGTGTGCCGTCGACGGTCACGGAACGGACCTCGGGACCGATGAAGTCCAACCATGTCGCTTCGGTGGTGGCGTCGAACTCGAGGGTCGTGCGGGTGCCGAAGGTGGTCGCCCCGGATTCGGATGCTTCCCGCAGGTCCAGCTCGACCCGATACGACACGCCGGTGATGTGGCGGGCGCGGCGTCTGGTCTCGGTTCGGGTCAGGTTCGCGGTCATGGGTTCCACCCTAAGGGAGTGGCATTGTCGTCAACCAGGGTTGACAACAGGGCAATGTCAACTTAAGTTGACGACATGACGGAAGCAACGACTCTGGCGGCTGCGGCAGGTAGCGCCGATCCGAAGGAAGGGCTCCGGGCGGTACTGGCCCTACGGCGACTCCTCGAGCGGCTCGAAGCGATTCAGGTCACGAACGCACGCAGACAAGGCTGGTCGTGGCAGGCGATCGCCGACTCGCTCGAAGTGAGCAAACAAGCAGTGCACAAGAAGCACAACAACATCTGACGCACGACACGTAGGGAGGACGGCGATGTTCGAGAAATTCACCGACGAGGCGCGGATGGCAGTCCTCGCCGCGCAGACGGAGGCCCGCGAACTGCACGCGACGCGGATCGAACCCGTGCACGTGTTCCTGGGCGTGCTTTCCTCTGCCGACCGCGACCTGAAGGCCGTACTCGAAGACGAGGGATACACCCGCGATTCGGTGCGTACGTCGTTGCCCGACGGCGGCGCCCTCGGCGCGAGCGATGCCGAAGCGCTCGGTTCGATCGGGATCGATCTCGATGCAGTGCGGGCAAGCCTGGAAGCGTCGTTCGGTGCAGGGGCACTCGATCGACCACGGAGCGAGAAACGAGGATGGCTCGGGCGCAGGACGGGGCACCTCGCGTTCGCGTCGGCATCGAAGAAGGCACTGAAACTGTCGTTGGTGGAGGCACTTGCCGCCAAGGACTCCGAAATTCGCTGCAAGCACGTCCTGCTCGGGTTGATCAGAGCCGGAGATCTCGAGCGGAACGGAGTCCTCGACGACCCGGACGGATTGCGCGCGCGTCTCGCGTCGTGACCGGATTCGAGTCCTGGGGCGAGGATGGGTGCTCGCATAGGGTGTGGGCATGACATTCCTGGTACGGCTCGTCATCAATGCAATTGCGATCTGGCTCGCGGCGCAGTGGGTCGACGGCATCGACCTGGCCAGCTCCGGGCGCGGCACCGGATGGGATCTGGTGGTCCTCGCGGGCATCGCCGCGGTGTTCACGATCGTGAACGCATTCATCAAGCCAGTGGTCAAGCTGCTGTCGCTACCGCTTCTGATTCTGACGCTCGGGTTGTTCACCCTGGTCATCAATGCCCTCATGCTGATGCTCAGCGCCTGGATCTCCACCGCCACCGATTACGGTCTGCTCATCAGCGGATTCGGCGCAGCGTTCTGGGGCGCGTTGATCATCTCGATCGTCAACTTCCTGCTCGGTGCGTTCGTTCCCGAGAAGCGCTGAGCCCCAGCAGGCTGGGCGACAGACAGACAGACAGACAGACAGACTAGGCGACGGCGAGTGCGATGCCGGTCGTGAGTCCCCACACCAGCATCGCGAGCCCGGAGTCACGTAGGGCGGGGATCAGCGCGAGGCCCGTTGCTCCGGACCGGACCGGCTTGTTCGCCCGAGCGGCGAGCGGCAGTGCGATCAGAGCGATCAGGGCCCACGGTGTGCGCGCGACGAGCGCTACGGTGACCGCGAACGGAGCGACGACCAACGCCAGGTGCACGAGGCGAGTCCGGGTGTCTCCCAACCGGACCGCGAGTGTGTTCTTGCCGGAATCCGGGTCGGTGTCGATGTCCCTCAGGTTGTTGGCCACCAGAACTGCGCTCGAGAACGAGCCGACGGCCACCGCCGAGACAACACCGGCCCAGTCGATCCGGCCGGCCTGAACGAATTGAGTTCCCAGCACCGCCACCAGACCGAAGAACACGAACACTGCGATCTCGCCGAACCCGCTGTAGCCGTAGGGTTTGCTGCCGCCGGTGTAGAACCATGCGCCTGCGATGCAGACGACGCCGATGACCACGAGCCACCACGCGGATGTCGCCGCGAGGACGAGCCCGGCGACGGCGCCGACGGCGAAGCATCCGATGGCAGCGGACTTGACTGCCCTCGGCGACGCGACACCGGAGCCCACGAGACGCAACGGCCCGACGCGCTCGTCGTCGGTCCCACGGATGCCGTCGGAATAGTCGTTGGCGAAGTTGACGCCGATGATCAACGCGAGAGATACGACGAGCGCCAACACTGCTTTCCACCACACGGCCCCATCGATCGACGCCGCCGCGCCTGTGCCGACGAGAACCGGTGCAATGGCGTTCGGGAGGGTCCGCGGGCGTGCGCCCTCGATCCAATGTGCTGTGGTGGCCATGGCTCGATCCTTGCCTATCGACTCCGAGCACGTGTCGGTGAGGTACCGAGCACGCCGATCACGGGAACGGTAGGCGCGGAATCGGGGGTAGTTGGATCTGAGGC
>NZ_NOXZ01000064.1:0-712 GCF_002258225.1 Rhodococcus sp. RS1C4
CCCCGGTGATCGGATCCTGCAGAAAACCCCCGCCGTCTTCGACGTCTCGGTCTGGGAATTCTTCCTCCCCGCCGTCGTCGGCGCCACCCTCGTCGTCGCCAAAGACGGCGGCCACAAAGACCCGTCCTATCTCGCCGAGGTCATCGACCGCCACCACATCACCGTCCTGCACTTCGTGCCCGCCATGCTCGACGCCTTCCTCACCGCCACACCCGACCCCGAACGCCTCACCTCGGTGCGGCGAGTGTTCTTCTCCGGCGAAGCCCTCCCCGCCGCGAACGCCGCCGACGCCGACCGACTCTTCGCCGGCGCCGACCTGCACAACCTCTACGGCCCCACCGAAGCCGCCGTCGACGTCACCGCAGCACCCATCCACGCAGACGCGCTCGCTGATGTGGTGACCGTGCCCATCGGAATACCGGTGGCGAATACCTCTGTGCACGTCCTCGACTCGTGGCTACGCCCGGTACCCGTCGGGGTGACAGGTGAGCTGTATCTCGGTGGCATCCAACTCGCCGACGGCTACATCGCCCGACCCGACCTCACCGCCACCCGCTTCATCGCCGACCCCACCACCGCAGGTGAACGCCTCTACCGCACCGGCGATCTCGTGCGCTGGAACCACGCCGGTGAACTCGACTACCTCGGCCGCTCCGACGACCAAGTCAAGATCCGCGGCTTCCGCATCGAACTCGACGAGATCCGCGTCGTC
>NZ_NOXZ01000077.1:0-708 GCF_002258225.1 Rhodococcus sp. RS1C4
TTGTGCCTCAGGGATTGGCATGACGACAAATACATGCAGCATTTCTGGATAAACAAAGGTTTTCATGTCAATTCCTTGTTCTGCTAGCTTTTCATCAAGCTTTAGTGCATCTGGATATAAAATATCATGTGTTCCAATAAAATGAGTGATCTTCGCAAGACCGTTAAAGTCACCGTGAATCGGACTGATTAATGGGTCAGTTACCTTTTTATCTGCTGCCCACATTTTTGTAATGACATCTATTCCTTCTGGCGCTAGAATGGGATCTTTATCGGCATATTCAAATATAAGAGGATTGCTTAAACTCATATCAACACATGCAGATAATAAAATGATATCCTTCGGCTGCGGCAGACCTTCCATCTTTAAGAGGTGCGCAAGGCCAAGAGAGATATTTCCGCCCGCTGAATCACCCATGATCGTTAATTGATCGGTACTCTCAACCGTTTTTAGTATTTCTTTATATAGATTTAGAATTTTTGGATAGGTATCTTGGTAGCTGTAATGAGGTAATTTAGGGTAAATAGGAGCGATCACTTTGGCGTTAAGGGACCTAGCCATTTTATCCATGTACCACCAATGGAAATTGAGAGGCTGGTTTACCCAGGCACCACCATGTATATATAAAATCACCTTTTGTTTTTGCGACATTTGGTCATTCAATGTGAAAACCTGCATTCCTTCGAAAGTCTGCTCCTTTATCTCACT
>NZ_NOXZ01000075.1:0-691 GCF_002258225.1 Rhodococcus sp. RS1C4
GAGGGGGAGGCAGTGTCATGGCAGGAGCTCGTTCTGTCGGTTCGACAAACCTTGTGTCACTGTTCGCTAATGCACAGCACGACGACCGGGTTGTCGGTGCTGACCCAGTCGAACGAGCAGGACGACGAACTTGTCACCCGATTCGTCACGCGGTGCGTCGCGCTCGACGATCCGCAAGCGGCTTCGCTGACAGTGACCGAGCTGGTTCCGTCGCCGTTCTCGGCACCCAGAACACGTGAAATGCAATCGCCCACCGAGGCATTCTCGATGACCTCGGCCGTGCTCGACCAGCTGGAAGATGGCGTCGTGGTGGTGGTCGTGTACGTCGAGTACGACTGTGTTGCCTGCGTGGAGTAGTAATCGGACGAGGAACTGTCGGAGTCGTAATCGCTGAACGCACTGGCCACCGTTCCCGCCAGTGCGAGGAGCCATACCAACGACAACACCCAGATCGCGGTGAAGATGTAGCCAATTATCAGCCCAGCCAACGCCAAACCGCGCCCTTGCTCGCCGGTGCGCTTGATCTGCGACAACGAGATGTGACCCAGGACGATCCCCAGTGGGGCCAGGAAGATGGCGCCGATCAATGCAGCGATCGCGAGACCGTTGGTGGTCGGCGGCCGATACCCGTACGGCGGTTGTCCGTTCCAGTACGGCTGTTCCTGGCCCTGCGGCGGCAGCGGTGGTGGAG
>NZ_NOXZ01000006.1:0-33767 GCF_002258225.1 Rhodococcus sp. RS1C4
TTAGGGACGATGCAGAAGAAGACGAAGATCACGATCGCGCCGAACAGCGCGCCGATCTCCGGACGAACCAGCAACCGCTGCAACGGCTTCTGCTTCTTGACCCGCTCATCGGTGACGACGGTGTGCTTGGACAGATCCAAATCGGCCTGTGTACTCATGACAAATCCTTGCAAGTGTCGGCTCGGGTCGAGCCTGATGTGGGTGACGCTACGACCTTGAATGTCGAACGTGAACTCCGTTCGACGATGCCGCGTTGCTCCAGATGCCGGAATGCGCGACGAACCGTTCCAGGTGCCATGTTCAGCCGATCGTGAAGAACTGCCACCGTCTCGAGCGTGTCGTCGACTCCGATCCGCCGCTCGTGGATTGCTTCTTCGATGGCGAGAGCGAGGCTGTAGTACAGGGGCACCGCACGGGAGGGATGCAGACGCAGCTGCAGCCCCACCACACTGCTGGTCATCGTTTTCTCCCTCGTCGTGGTGCGGTGCGGTGCCCCTCGAAGTGCCTACCGGGTGCCAGCGGCGGCCAGGTCTGCGATCGCGTCGATGTTGGTGTTGTCGATGAACGACGGACCGGTCAGGACGGCCTGACCGCCGCCGATGGTGTTCTTGTTGTTCAGGTACAGCCACAGCGAGTCGACTGCAAGGTATCCCTGCAGGTACGGCTGCTGGTCGATAGCCCACTGCACGTCACCGGACTTGATGGCGTCGACAAGTGCAGCATTGGTGTCGAACGTCGAGATCGTTGCGTTCGAACCGCTGGCCGACACGGACTCCACCGCAGTCAGGGCGATAGGCGCGCCGAGGGTGATGATCGAATCGATGCTCGGATCCTGCTGCAGCTTTGCCTGGATCGTGGACTGCACCGAAGGCAGGTCCTGACCGTTCACATTCAGGTTTTCGATCCTGCCACCGAAGCCCTCGGCGATACCGGCACACCGAGCTTCGAGCTGGACCGCACCCTGCTCCTGGATCACACAGATCGCGTTGGTGGCGCCGTCGGCCTTCATGCGCTCTCCCGCGGCGATACCGGCGATGCGCTCGTCCTGGCCGAAGTATCCCTGGAGACCGAAGTCCTGCCAGTTGTCGTAACCGGAGTTGAACGCAACGACCGGAATACCCTCTGCAACTGCGGTTTCGACGTTCGGCTTCATCGCGTCGGGTTTGGCGAGAGTCACAGCCATGCCGTCGACACCGGAATCGATGGCGTTCTGAACGAGATTGGCCTGATTGGGTGCATCGACGTCTCCGGTGTACTGGAGCTCGATGTTGTCCTTGGCCGCCGCAGCCTCGGCACCCTTTCTGATGAGATCCCAGAAGGTGTCACCGGGAGGAGCATGGGTGATCATGGCAACCGTTGCGCGGGGAGTGTCCGCCGTGCCGGCGCTGGATCCGGAGTCCGAGGACTCGGGCGCACCGCCCGTGCTGCTGCAGGCAGACAGCATCACTGCCGATGCAATCAATGTGACCGCTACGCGACGAGACGAAATCACGTTTTCCCTCTTTCGGAAGAGTTGGTTAGACCCATCTATTTGACCGGTCTAGTGTCACTACTATGAACCACGTCACATGTTCTGTCAATAGTGACCCAAACCCCGAGAGCAGGGTTCCGTCGGACGACCAGAAGTCGATCCACCGTCCGACAGGGCAGGCTGGCAGCCGCGCGCCAGAGTTCCGACGAAACAGATGCGCCGTCGACCGGCCCGATACGGTGTGTGAAGGAGTCGGGCTTCGGCCGCGAAGGCGGGTTCGAAGGGATCGACGAGTACCTGGAAACGAAATACATCGCGCTGCAGTGATCGTCCCGACGAACTACGCCTCCGACGCAGTGGTGCGGTTGGACGCCTGGCGAGCGATCCAACCGCACCTCTGGGAGCTCTAACAGGCGCCGAGGTTGAACGCTCGCAGCCGTGCCGGTCCGTCCGCATCGATGTCCAGGGCGGTAATACTCGGTGCTGCAACGGGTACGAGCCGGGCAGCGGGCAGCCCGATGAACCGGTCGAGTACGGATCGAATGACGCCGCCGTGGGTGAGGACCAGGACAGGGCCAGGCTGGGCTACGGCGTCGAACACCGCGGCCGCAGTGCGTGCCGTCACGTGCTCCGGTAGCTCACCGGCCGGTGGTACCAACGAGCCTGCGCGCCAACGGTGGTAGTCCTCTCCGACCTCCTCAGGGGTACGCCCTTCCCACTCCCCCAGGCCTGCTTCTGCCCAGCGGCTGTCGAGTCTCACCTCGCGTGCACCCAGCAATTCGGCGGTCGACCTGGTTCGCGCCAGCGGCGAGGCGATCACGGTCCGAGGCGCCCATGACGCCACCACTGCCGCCATCCGACGCACCTCGCGGCATCCGGTCTCGGAGAGATCGATATCGGTTCTGCCTTGCAGACGGCCATCTTCCGTCCACATGGTCGCACCGTGTCGTACCAACAACAGAGTGGTCACTGTCGTCGCCCCTCTGCATCGAACACCGCGGCCGGCTTCGGTGGTATCACAAGCGCGGTGGTCTCTCCTGCCGTCGCTGCAGCCTCGGTGATCACCGATACGCGCTGCTTGGCCACGAGGCCGGTGACCACGTGACGCCCGGCCATCGGGGTCGATTCCAGCACTTCGAAGGCGAGCGCGCCCTCGGGGTCCAACACGAGATCCTGCGGTCGATACATCACCCGCGTGCCCGGTTGGGCACCGTCGACGAGCGGGACGCCGTCGCAGAACAGCGTGCCGTCGATGACGTCGCCGCCGAGCAGCACGGCGGGCGGCGTACCGAGGAACGACGCGACGAACGCCGTTTCCGGTCGATCCAGCAGTTCGGCCGGAGTGCCCAGTTGCTCGATTCGTCCCTTGTTCATCACTGCGATATGCGTCGCCATCGCGAGTGCCTCCACCTGATCGTGGGTGACGTACACACTGGTGGCGCCGGTCATCCGATGCAGCCGAACCAGTTCTGCACGGGTCTCCACACGTAGGCGAGCATCCAGGTTCGAGAGCGGTTCGTCGAACAATAGGACACCCGGACGCGGGGCAATGGTGCGTGCGATCGCCACCCGCTGCTGCTGACCGCCGGAGATCTGGGCGGGCTGCCGATCGGCGAGTTGGGAGATCTCGAGCGCGGCGAGCACCTCGTCGATGCGGCCGACGCGGTCTTCGCGACTCCAGCCCGCGACCTGGAGGGGCCATTCGACGTTCGCCCGCACGCTCATGTGCGGCCACAGCGCGTAGCTTTGGAACACCATGCCGAGCCGACGGCGGTCCGCGGACAGGTCGATTCCCTTGGCTGGATCACTCACGACCACGTCGCCGAAGGTGATCGTGCCGCTGCTCGGTTGCTCGAGGCCTGCAAGCATGCGCAAGGTGGTCGTCTTGCCACACCCGGACGGCCCGAGAAGGACGAGGAACGAGCCGTCGGGCAGATCGACGTCGATGCCGTGCAGGGCTGTGTGATCACCGAACCGTTTGGTAAGCCGGTCGAGAACGATGCGGGTCATGAGGGTATTCCTGTCGGTTGGGCGCGGGTCAACCTCCGCGCGAGCAGCGTTGCCGCTACGGAGATCAGAGCGATGACGCAGGTGATCGCGTTGGCTTGCTGAGTGAATCCCTCCGAGGCATATCGGTAGGTCATCGTCGCCAACAGTGGGGTCGCGGGTGTGACCAGTAGAACGACGAGCGACAGGTCACGCACCATCGTGACGAAGACCAGGACGGAACCGCCGACCACTCCTCGTGAGACCAGCGGGGCGGTGATTCGGACGAACCTTCGCGGCCCGCCGGCCCCGGTGAGGACCGCTGCCTCTTCGAGTTCGTTCGACACCTGCCCCAGCGCCGCTTTCGAGGTCTGGAATGCGAACGGCAGGCTGGCCGCGATTCCCGCAAGTACCAGAATCGCGAAGGTGCCGTACAGCGACGGCAGTGGCCCGATCGGGGCACCGAACAGTGCGATGAAGGCAGCGCCGAATGCGACGCCGGGAATCAGGAACGGCACGTAGGAGAGGAATCCGATTGCACCGCCGAGGATTTTCGGCCGGATGACGTGCCGCACGACGTACGCGGCCAGTAGCCCGATCAGTGCAGCACCGATCGCGACGGACAACCCGAGCAGAATCGTGGATCGAGTTGCGTCGACCACCACGGGGTCACGGAGAACACCGCGCATACCCTGCGCGATCGCGCTGTCGGATTCGCCGACCCAGAAGTGCAACGTGAAACCGCCGTCGAAGGAGTTCGTCCGCCGCAGAAGTGTCGAGACCGCGAGCACCACACCGGGCACGACGGCGGTGACCGCGACCAGGGTCCCGGCCATGACGACCAACGGCCATCGCCAGACACCGGTCCGCACCGTACGGATGCCCGACGCTTTCCCTGTGATGGTTGCGAACGACCGGCCGCGGGTGGCACGGTTCCCCGTCCACAACACCAGGCCTGCGACGACGACGAGCACAATCGACAACGCGTAGCCACGCACGGCATCACCGGTCGATATGGATCCGTAGAGCCTGGTGCTCAGGGTCTGGAACCGCACCGGGAGACCGAGCAACGCAGGCACGGCGAAATTGCTGACCCCTTCGGCGAACGCGAGCAGGAAGCCCGAGAGGACCGCAGGCGAGATTGCGGGGAGAACGATACGGGTAGCGACCTTCAGCCGCGACGCGCCGGTGAGTTCGGCCGCGGCCACCAGGTCGCCGCCGATTCCCAGAAGCGCAGCGGAGACGATCACGAACGACAGCGAGTAGTAGTGGGCCGTCAGTACCAGCACCGTCGGCACCAGTCCCCAGGACACCGAGTCGGGCACATCGATTCCCATGCTGGACAGGAGACCGGGTGTACCACCGAGCCTTTCGTTGCGGAACACACTCTCCCACGCCAACGCGATCGCGAAGCTCGGCAACGCGAACGGGATCGTCGCGAGCACACCGATGATGCGCTTTCCTGGAATATCGCTCATGATCACGACCCAGGCCAGGAAGGCGCCCAGAAGTGTGGACAGAAGACCGACTCCGAGCCCGACCATGAGGGAGTTACCGAGTGGCCGCCACAGCAGATTCTCCGACAGTGGGCTGGCGAACACCTCGCCCCACACACCGTCGGAGTCCGCATCGAGAGTTCGAGATATCAACCCGGTCAGCGGGGCCGCCACCAGTAACGCAAGAACTGCGATCACGCCGGCCGCAAGCAAATGAACCGGACGACCGACCGCCTTCACCCGGTGCAGAACCGTCACTGGATGGTGAGCAGGAAGTCGGCCACCTGCGCGCGACGCTCGGCAGAGGCCTGGGGATCGATCCGCCACGCTCCGAGCTGGTCCAGCGTCAACGCGTCTGCCGGTGCGAGAACGTCCTGTCGCGTCGGGTAATCGCCTGCGACGTAGAACGGTTCGAACCCGGGACCACCGGTCTCGGTGTCGTCACCCATCATGTAATCGATGAGAAGGCGTGCTGCAGCTGGATTCTCAGCGCTGGCGGTGACGCCGAGCATGGCCGGGAACACGATGCCGGGCGACGGGGCGACGCCCGCTGCGACCTGCAGTGCCCAGCCCTCGTCCTCGTTGTCTCGGCGGTCGGAGTAGGTGGTGAATCCCACCGGCGGGTTCGTCTGTCCGACAGCACCGATCGACGAGTTGACCGTGTCGGTGTCGTCGACCAGCACGGCGTCGTTGCCGTACAGATCGTTGATGAACTGCAGACCCGCATCCTCGACGCCGTCGTCGAGTTGAATCTCGGTTCCGAAGTGGTCCTGATATGCCTGTGCCATGTCGTCGGCGCGCAAGGACATCTCGGTGACCAGGTCGAGATAATCGCCACGTACGTTCGGGTCGACCATGACGACGCGGCCTGCCCACTCCGGTTCGGTCAGGGCCCACAGATTGTCCACAGGCGGGCCGTCGGGGTTGGCCTCCTCGTTGTACATCAGCACCTTGGTGGACAACCGGTTGGCAGCGAGTGGTTCCTGGAACTCCTCGGCCAGCGCATCGGTGACTCGACCTGGAACATAGGGCAGCAGTACGCCGTCGGCGAGCAGTTCGGTGACGACGACAGGCGCATCGGATACGTAGGCGACGTCGGCAGTTGCGCTGCCCGCTCGGTGTTCGCTGGCCAGTCGGGTGATCAGCTCGGTCGAGGAGATGTCGGTTGCCACCACGTCGATGCCGGGGTAGGCGGCCTCGAAGGATTCCTCGATGGACGCGATGCGACTGGTGAACGCGTACACCGACACCGAACCCTCCTCCTGTGCCGCGCTGATCAGCTCGTCCTGAGACATCGACGCCCAGTCGGGCTCTACGGCATCGGGTTCGGCGGTTGAAGACGAGCAGGCCGCGAGACCGAACGTCAGCGCAAGAGCGGAACAGGCAGCAATCGCGCGGGGGCGGGCGGAAACAGACATGACGATCCTCCGATGATGGGGGTGAGTGAGCGAGAGAAGGGATCAGGCGTCGAGCTGGTCGAGCAGATGGGCAAGTCGGTCCAGCGAGCGGTTCGACTCGTCGGGTTGGCGGCGAGCGACGGTGAGCACCAAGGCATTGACGATCGCCATAGGAACTGTGAGAGAGAGAAATTCGTCACCATGACCACGTGGCGCGGCGATCAGTTGGTCCGGTTGGGGTGACATCGAGAGCAGAGTGTCGGTGATCAGCGCGTTGTAGCAGTCGTTGTCGGCGGCAATGGACAGGAGGGGTGCGAGCTGAGCTGGCATGCGACGGAACGCGAATGCCACCAGAACGTCCGCCGAGGTCAGACTGCTGACACGTTCTGCAACGTCACGTCGGGACCCGGACAGAGCGGTGACCCGCATCCCGAACCGCTGTAACCTTCGACTCGTCAAGTCCACCAGTACGGTTGCGTTTCCTTGACCGAACAGGAAGATGTGCCCTGCCGCGACCATGCGCGCAGCAAGTTGGTCCAGCTGCGATTGACCGACATGCCGGGTCAGCTCCGACAACGCCTCCAGTTCGTCCTCCACGAAGCCCCTGATGACGTCTCCGTTCGGGTGACGGTCCAGTCGTCCGCGGACCCGTTGCGCGGGCCCTTCCCCGGTCATGTAGTCCTGGCGCAGTGCATCTCGCAGTTCCGGGTAACCAGCGAACCCGAGCCGCTGAGCCAATCGGGTGGCCGCCGATTGGTGCAGTCCCAGTGGACCGGTCAGGTCGGTAGCCAACCAATACGACGCCGCGGCCGGTTGTGACTGCAGCAGCGCAACGAGCCGACGATCGTTCGCGGTGAGCAGGTGTCCCCGGCTGGTGACCAGGTCTGTGATGAGCACGGGTGCGACGCTATCCGCAATCGGACTTGCAAAGACCGCAAGCCGTGCAAGTTAACGTGCTGTTCGCCCGATATGCACCGCTTCGTCGTACAACCGCCTCGCTGACACCCCGTCACCGTCAGGCGTGCATGACAGCCGTGAACGTCATCCGGTCACCGCGGTGCAACGATCCACGTTGCTCGATGGGTACACCGTCGACGCCTGTGGAACCTTGGACTCCGGGTCCATCAAGCGATTCCGAATTCGCGCCCGATCTGGTGGCTGATAGAAGTTGATGCGTACCTTGTCCAGGCCGCTCGAACGTCTCTACCCGGACCGGCGCCACTACACAGCGCCTACACACCCTGCTCGAGGAACCACGGGCGATCGAGCGGCCCCGGCCTGCCCGGGATAAAGATCTGCGATTCGGCGTATCGACAGACCAGGCAAGTACGCCACCCGGTGTCCGTACGCCCGGGCGACGGTCACTGGTAGTGACCCGACCGTGTTGGGCTATAGGACAATTGTCGATAACTGCCCGTGCGCGGCGAGGCGGCCGAATACCGTCCGCGGGCGGGCCTCGTCGTTGGGTAATGCCCTGTCGTACCGATACGTGCCATCGGCTTCGAGACCTACCGCGTGATGTTCGAATTCTCCCCAAGTCAGTAGAACGCCGATCGGACCGGCGCCCACCTGCGTTCTTCGCCTCGCGAGATTCACCGCACAAAGGCCGCGGTGAACCTCAGCGCAGGTAGTCCACCCCTGAGAGTCGGGCGGAAGTAGCCCAGAGCTTTGCTGCCGCACTTACGTCGGTGGCTGACGCGGTGAAGGGTACGCCGACGACGTCTGGGTGGGACTTCGAGCCGGCAGGGCCCCAGAACAGCTGCGGGTCCACTTGCGGCGACGCAGCAGCGGTGAGGACAGCGACCGCAGCCGCATCGGAGTCTCTGCCGATGACTTTGGCGATCACCTTGGTTGCCACGCGGGTGGTCGTCGACGGGTAAGTTCCGTGCAGCGGTGTGCGAGCCATGCCTGGGTGCGCTACGAAGCTGCGAACCGGACTCTCGGCCTTCGCGAGACGGCGTCCCAGATCGACAGCGAACATCGCGTTCGCCAGCTTGGACCTGTTGTAGGCGCGGCCAGGTGAGTAACCGTTGGCACCCGCGAGGTTGTCGAGGTCGAGTGTGGCCCGCTTGTAGAGGGCGGACGAGACAGTGACCACGCGGGGTTCGCTGCCACGTTCCAGAGCCGTCAGCAGCGCACCGGTCAGCGCGTAGTGCCCCAAGTGATTGGTGGCGAACTGGCTTTCCACCCCTTGGGGGCTCAGTCGTAATGGCACACTGCTGATTCCGGCGTTCAGAATCAAAAGGTCGAGCGGACTATCTGCTATCTGCCCTGCGAACTTGGACACCGACTCGAGGTCCAGCAAATCGAGGTGCGCGACCGTAACCTGATCGGCACGAAGACCGCCTTGTTCGACCATGTGCCGCCGCACCTGCTCCCCGCGAGCCCTGTCGCGGACGCCAAGGAGCACGTCGGCTCCCAGATGCGCCAAACCGCGGCCGGTAGCGAGACCGAGGCCACTGGCACCGCCCGTGACGACGGCGACGCGACCGGAAAGGTCGGGCAGGTTGGACAGTGGGTCAGCGATCTTTAGTGATTGTTGAAGCTTCATGTTCACGAGCGTAAAGTCTGACACTGGTGTCAGGGTCAAGAAACCAGTCGAACCGACGCAATCAATGGAGTCGGCAGAGCCAGCGAGGAGTAGCACGGTGCAAATCGGCGAGTTGAGCAACCGCAGCGGTGCCAGTGTGCGTTCGTTGCGCTATTACGAGCAGCAGGGGTTACTTGCATCGCAGCGTGCCAGCAATGGCTATCGGACGTACTCCGACGATGCCGTCACGACGGTCGAAGCCATCCGCTCGTTGCTCGAGATCGGGCTGCCCACCACTTTGCTGAAGGACGTGCTGCCTTGCACGCTCGGCGAACGCTCGGAGCCGGCCTGCCCTCAACTGCTGGAACGTATTGCGGAGCTACGCGACGACGTTCGATCCGAAGCCGACAGACTTGCCGCAGTCGGCAGATCCCTGAACAACTACCTAAACAACAACATGTAGACCGCTGAGCGAGTCGCTACAGATTCAGTCGCGCAAGGCACGAATCGGGCGGAGATCGTCATCGTCCGTACCGCAACACGGCCTCCCGATCGACTGTTCGGCAGACAGCTGTGCACCACCCGCCGAGTAGTCGAGCTCGGAATTTTCATTGCAGGAATCTCCACCGACCGAATCCCGTGCTCTTGGAACGGAACGCCAACGGACAGCTGGCTCGCGTGGCACTCGGCCGCCTCCTCTCGGCCGTCTCTGTGACTATGTAGCAAACTGCAATCGGACAACGCAAGCAAGTGGCCTCCGATCGCGCTCCGACCGACCGAGGAGGAAAGCTGCCTCCCCAGACCTCCTGACCAGCACATCTGAAACCCACACATACGATTTCTGTGACACAGAGCCGAATCCGCCGCTCACCAAAGTCCGTAAGCACCCGTAAGCGTCCACTCAGCACATCAAGCACCCTCGAAATATGCTGTGACGCAATCGAGAATGGATCCACACGGACCCCTGTGCCCCCAGTCGGACTCGAACCGACACTGTGCGGCTTTTAGGTCCGGAGAAGTGGACTTACCCGGACTTCGATGAATCCACATTTTCCTGTTTGACAACACTTTTCGCACATTCGCGTCCAGGCCGATCCAACCCCGGATGTACCCAGTTGTGTCACTCTCGTGTCAACGAGGCCCTCGGCAAAGACCACGCTGAATCCACCTGCATCCTGACGTACAGCGGGGAGAGAACCCCGCCAACTGCGCCAATGCCGTCTTGCACATAGCCTACGTAACCCGGCGTTCTATGCCATCGAACGGTCGTACGTGCGCCCACCGCGAACCCACCTGCGAGCCGAGCCGGGTCGACCGACTGATTTCAACCGGCCCTTTACCAAGTTCGGCCAAACTTCAGGGTCGAGACTTCACGCTCACCGGCCAGCTCCCCCGGCTCTGAAAATACTGCGTCGCTTCGGGTTCCTCGGTGTACTCCAGAAGGTTCCCGACATGCCGGGCCAACACCTTCCGCACCTGACTGGGCTCGGCGAAAAAGAACTCACGCCTGAGGTTCGCGTGATTGAGCCGACGGGTCGCAAAAGCCGCGTGCAGTGCCCCCTCCAATGCGACAGCGTCGTCCGAGAAGTACAACGCGTGCACGTCGAATGGGAACGGCACCGACGCGCTCCCCAGTTCGCGGACTCGGTCCATCGGTTCGAGCCGACGGGTCATACCGATTTTGACCACGTCCGGTCCGAATGCACCGCGGTTGCTGATCACGTACACGTACCCAGCTCGAATGTTGGCACGACGATAGTCGTTTTGTGCGATGGCCTGGTCGAGTTCGCCCAACTTGACTCGAATACGCTGCGCCTCATCACCGGTGAGGCCACCCAAAGAGTCGAGCACATTTTGATAGTGCGCTCGTTCTTTGTTCAGCTTCTCCTTTTGCGCCGCCAGTTCCTGCTCGACCTTGCGTTCCTCGCGAAGACGCTCACGCTCCTCACGTTGTGCGAGTTTCTCTTCCTGAACTTTCATCATGTAATCGGCTGTGAGCTCGAGTTCTTCGACCCGCAGCCTGTGATACGTCTGGGCGACATGCATCTGCATCATGTCTCCGAGTTTTGCGATCGTGGCGGCGGCCTTTTCAAGGCGGTTTACGGCCGTCGCTAGGTTTCCCGCCCGGATGGTACGGACACAGATGTCGGCCTCGGCGTTATAGGCACGCAGCATGAGCTTCGACAGATCCGAAGTCATCTTGCGGCCTTTGGCTAGAGAGTTGTTGAAGCTGAACATGTCCGATGCGACTATGGCCTCTTCCCCGACGACCGCAGCCTTGATCTCGTCACGCACCGCGGCCAACCGTTCACGGAATTGCTCGGCGTTCTCCAGGGGGTGCTGGTAGGTGTAGATGCCCACCTCCTGCAACACGATCCGGTCGTCGGTCTCCACCACGCCGGTAGGCGCCGACCCCGGAGCCGTGGTTGGTGAGGAGCCCCGTCGCGCAGCGTGCGATCGTGCCTCGTCGCGTTCTTGCTCAACCACTTTGAGGCGATCCAAGAGATCGTTCAGCTCGCGCTCTTTGGCTACCAGAGTGGTTCGGAGAGCCCGGATAGCGTCTTCTGGGCCTGTCATCGTGGCCTGCACGCGTGATCGCAGACAGGGCTTTCCTGATAGGTGCTCAACCGCGCACTCCCCGTTTGTTGCCCACTGGTACCAGGTCATGGGGATTCTTCGATACGCCGGCACTCAAGTGCTGGAGCGTCGCGGTCGCCTGGACGCCAGATAGATTGAGCCGCTCGAAGACGGTTCGATCCGTTGCCAGTTCAACCAGTGTGATTCGAGTGGGATGGCCAGTGGCCGGGTCCACGGTGTCGACCCCGACTGTCATCGACAAGGTGCTGACCACACCGTCACGGTCCGCCTCGAAGATCTCGTGGGCGGTGCGGACCGCGACCTCGGCCACAGCGGTTGCATATCGGTCCTTGCGCGCTTTCAGCGGTAGTGGCGTGCTGGTGATCGTGTCAGTTGCCTTGGTGTACTTGAACGACTTCTCGGTCGGTAGATCCGAGGGCAAGGGAACCGAGACAGTCAGTTCGAGTTCCCGGGCGGCACCATCGAACGAGAAGTCATGCTGGACCTCGAAGCATTCCGGATACACCGAGTTCCCGAGCACGATCGATATGTACTCTTCGAGCGCGCTCGGCTCACCCTCTTGCAGCCCGACCATCAGCCGTTCCAACTGGACATTCGCCTGCATCACCTGCTTCCGGCGTTCTGCACACTCCGCCTCGTACTCGGACTGAGCGACGGAGAGCGACTGTAGGCGCCTCGCTTCGGCGTCCCTATAGGCGTCTTCGTTGGCCGCCTGGGTGTGGTTGCGCTGAGCGATAGCCTGTTCCCACCCTTGGCGCTGTTGCCAATACATCGCCTGTGCTTGCTCCACCGCGGCAGCGTGACGTTTCCTTCCGCCCAGCATCGCGCCGAGACCCTCGGGGGCCGCGGGTTCGACATAGACCGGCTCTGGTGGGAACGGAAGGGGTAGGGGCGGGGTTGTCGGTGTAGTCAGATCCGGTCGATCGAACGGCGGATGCTCGATCTTCTGTCGTAAAGCGTTCAGGTCGACGTAATCGTCCACGTCCAGCGTGGCCGCCAGGATGCCGTCGATCGCCTCGTACTTCTCAGCCAAGGTGGCGTTTCGCGCATCGACCTCTGCCAGTTGCGCCTCCACGTGCAAGCGGGCGCGTTCTTTGACCGCCGCTGCAGAAGCTTGATTCGCCGCGCGGTCGGCGGAGGCGCACGCGCGCTCCCAATCGCGCCGTGCCTTTTCCGACAACCGCACAGCTCGTGCAGTCGCCTGCGCGTGGGCTCGTGCTTGCTGGCGGTCACGTTGTTCGCGTAGCCGGTTTTGGTGCTGCATCTCCGCGAAAAAACCTCGACGCTTCGCCACCCGTGACACCTCTGTTCTGATCGTTGCTAGTTCCTGCACTGTAGCGACCCATCCAGACAAATCCGGTGCCCTTCGACTTCGGCCGGCGGCCCCTTCATCTACTCGAATGACACTTTCGGATGACATTGCCGCGATGGATCGAGTCACCGGCAAAGCCATTTGCATGGACGGATGGACTCGTGCCGCACGCGTCCAGTTCGTGATGACTTGTGACATTCTGTGACACCGAGCCATGACACTCGAGGCAAAACACACTCCTGCGAAAGCGCTCTGAACAGCACAAACTCGACCGAACGCACGACTTCTCTGACAACGAACAGAATCCGCTACTCCGCGGGGTCCATACACATCCGCGAGCGTCCACCCAGTACATCTATGCCCATCGAAATACGCTGTGCCGCAATCGAGAATGGATCCATCTGGACTCTGGTGCCCCCAGTCGGACTCGAACCGACACTGTGCGGATTTTAAGTCCGCTGCCTCTGCCAATTGGGCTATAGGGGCGATTGCTGGGACCGCTGGTTCCAGCGGTGACGATCATATCGGTCCGCTACTGGGCGGGGATGACCGGTGGCACGAAGTCGAAGGTCATGCCCAGGAGCCACACCAGCAGCAGGACGACCGGGAAGTGGAAGATGAACTGCAGGAACGTGAATCCGATGAGATCGCGGGCCCGCAGGCCCAGTACGGCGAGCAGCGGAAGCATGAAGAACGGGTTGATGAGGTTCGGCAGTGCCTCGGCGACGTTGTAGATCTGGACGGTCCAGCCAAGGTTCATCTGCACGTCGGTAGCCGATTGCATGACGTAGGGCGCTTCGACCAGCCATTTACCTCCGCCGGAGGGCACGAACAGCCCGAGGATCACGGTGTAGATCGCGATGACGACAGCAAAGCCGCCGCCGCTACCGATGTCGGTGAAGAAGTTCGCGAGGTGCTCGGAGATCGTGACGCCTCCCCGTCCCTCGGCCTCGACCAGAATGGCAGCCATCGCCGCGTACAGCGGGAATTGAACGAGTATGCCCGCGGTGGCCGGCACTGCTTTGGACACTGCGTCGAGAAACCTTCTGGGCGTTCCGTGCAGGACGAGACCGAGGATCAGAAAAACCAGAAGATAGCCGTTCAGGCTCGACACCACCGACAGCACCGGCAACGTCAGTAGCTGCGACACAAGCCATCCCAGCGTCATTGCACCGATCAGCAACGGAAGGACCCGACTGTACTCGAGCCACTCGCCGGGACGCGACCGCGGAGCCGGCTCGTCGATCGTGTCGTCGAGATCGACGCCCATGCTCTCCGCAGTCTTGATCGCCGCGCCCTTCGGAGCGGACAGATGCGCTATGACGACGGTGATCACCGTGATGATCAAACAGGTCACCAACGACTGCCACGTGAAGATGGTCTTACCGAAATCGAGAACACCGGTGATCTGCAGCAGCGGTCCGGGCAGGGAACTCGCAGTTGCCTGCAATTGTGCCGCGGACGAGGACATTCCGAGCGCCCACACCGCACCGAGTCCCATGAATGCCGCGGCACCGAGAGCCCGGTAGTCGGCCTGCATGTCCGACCGTCGCGCGATCGCGCGAGCGAGCAGACCGCTGAAAACCAAACTCAATCCCCAGTTCAGAAACGACACCGTACAGGAGAGCAGGGCCACGAAACTCACTGCGCTGCTGGGTGAACGAGGCAGCAGTGCCAGACGGGTGATCAGCCGCGCCACCGGAGGCGACGTCGCTACGACGTACCCGGTGAGCACCACCATCGCCATCTGCAGCGTGAACGCCGTCAGATCCCAGAAACCCCCACCGAAGGCGTCGACGACGTTCTGCGGCGACGACCCGTTCGCGAACGCCGCCACCGCGACGACGACAACGCCCACCAAAGCGAAGATGTAGGCGTCGGGGAACCATTTTTCGGTGGCTCGAGCCAGTCCTTGCGCGAGCCGTGCCAGGCCCTTCTCGGCGGGTGCCTGCGTCGTCGTCATCGATGATCCTCGTTTCGGCGTAGTCCCCTGCGCGTGCGTGTCGCACGTCACAGAGTTCACCGAATCGGACACCGATGCAAGGAGCATCGCCGCAGGTATTACCTGCGAATCTGCAGAACTACGCCTTCACGGACAGGGCGATGCCATCGAGAATGTCGTGCTCACTGACCACCAGGGTGCTGACGGCGCCGCGACGCTCGAACTCTTCGGCCAGAACACTGGTCACGATGGCACCGCCACCGATGACGTCGACCCGTCCGGGGTGCATGGGCCCCAACGCCGCTCGGTCGGCGCGGGTCATCCCGATCAGACGGTCGCACACGTCGAACAGGTCTCCGAAGGACACTCGTGTCAGGTGGACCTTGTCCGCGTCGTACTCCTGCAGACCTGCAGCGATGGCTGCGATGGTGGTCATGGTGCCCGCGACGCCGACCCAACTCGAGGCCTCGCCGATGTTCACGTCCTCGAACGCTTCCTCCAACTTCTCGCGGGCGTACGCGCGAGCTCCGGCGATCTCGTCGGCGGTGGGCGGATCGGAGTGCAGAAAACGCTCGGTCAGACGGACGCACCCGATGTTGGCGGAAAACGCCGCACGCACACCCTTGCGATCACCCAGAACGAGTTCAGTGGACCCGCCGCCGAGGTCGACGACGACGAACGGTGCACCCTTGGCGTCGAGTTCGCCGACGGCACCGGCGAAGGACAGCCGTGCTTCCTCGTCACCGGTGATGACCTCCGCGACCGAACCTGGCACGATCGGATCCAGGATCTCTCGCGTCATCGCGAAGAAGTCGTCGCGGTTCGCGGCGTCGCGGGTGGCGGACGTCGCGACCATGCGCAGCGCCGACGCACCGGCTTCGCGAATGATGCCGGCGAACTCCTCGAGCGCTACGCGGGTACGTTCGATCGCCTCGGGCGCAAAGGAACCCGTCGCGTCGACGCCTTGGCCGAGGCGCACGACGCGCATCTCCCGCGCAACATCCGTCAGAACACCGTCTTTGATGTCCGCAACGAGGAGGCGGATGGAATTGGTGCCGCAATCGATGGCTGCTACCCGAGTCATGAAGTCTCTCCGCGAAGTTCGGCGATGGTCGGCCAGTCGGCCGGAATTGCTGTGCCGCGCAACGAGGTCTCGGCGGCGAGCGCCACCGACTCGTCACCGAGTGGGTTGACGCCCGGGCCCTTGGCGAGGGAGTGAGCGATCAACACGTGCAGGCACTTGACCCGATCCGGCATACCTCCGCCGGTGAAATCGGTTCCGAGAGATTCGATGTCGTTGCGCTCGGCCAGGTAGGACTCGTGCGCGCGCCGATATCCGGCGGCCAGTTCCTCGTCCTCGGACAACCGAAGAGTCATCTCTCGCATCACGCCCGCCGATTCCTGACGGCTGGCCTCAGCAGTCAAGCGCGGATCCGTCAGATAGAACAGGGTGGGGAACGGGGTGCCGTCGGGCAGCTTGGGGGCAGTTTTCACCACACCGGGCCTACCGTCCGGGGATCGATACGCGATGGCGAGAACACCGCGGGGTTCGCGTCCGAGTTGAGCCGCTACGGCGTCGAGATCTTCCTTCGAGACTGCCGAGCTCACCCGACCGGTCCTCCTTCGATGTCCGGTGCAGGCTCGGGCAAAACAGCCCGATCCGGCACCACTTCTTGTTCCTCCACGGGCCCCTGCGGTTGCACCGCGGACTCCCACAGGTCCCGGTACCACGGGCCTTCGGATTGCTTGGTGGTTTCCACGTCGTCCACCGGCGGACCGACGTCCCCCGGCAACTGCACCGTGTACGGCGTCTCCCCCGGCATCACCCAGCGGAGCCTGGACTTCGCATTGGCTGCGATGCGCGTCGGGTCGTTCAATTGCGTTTTCTCGAGCTCCAGGTCCTTGACGTCCTGCTCGAGTCCGGTGCGCTCGGCGAGAACCTGCTCGAGCTCGGCGCGCTGCGAGAAGTAGGTGCGCAGCGGCATCGCGAGCGTCAACGCCAACGCGCACACGACGACGGCGAGGACCACGGCCTTGGCCGTCGACAGGCCGAGAAAGGTGCGCTCACCGCCGGACGAAGCCCGCGCGCCCACGCGTCGGGGAGCTGCTTTGCCGCCGACCACGGCGTCACGCGCCTGATCGGACGGCTCCGGCGCCGGCTGACCGGAGCTGCGTTCGTCTCCCGACGCAGCTCCGGACGTCCGGCCCCGGGATGCAGAGCGACCACGAGGCCTGGGATCACGCCCACCTGGGCTTGTCCCGGATCTTCCTCGTCGTGCCGCCATGCAATCACCCTCGTCGAATCGAGCTGAAAACTATCCCTCGTAATTGAACCGGGGGAAAGCCAGCTCACCCGAGTAACGCGCCGCGTCACCCAGAGCTTCTTCGATTCTCAGCAACTGGTTGTACTTCGCGACGCGCTCGGAACGTGCGGGCGCACCCGTCTTGATCTGACCGCTGCCGACGGCAACCGCCAGGTCCGCGATGGTGGTGTCCTCGGTCTCGCCGGACCGGTGGCTCATCATCGTCTTGTAGCCGTTGCGGTGCGCGAGGTCGACGGCGTCGAGGGTCTCGGTGAGCGTGCCGATCTGGTTGACCTTCACCAGCAGCGCGTTGGCCGCACCCTTGACAATGCCGTCCTCGAGACGCTCCGGGTTGGTGACGAAGAGGTCGTCGCCGACGAGCTGCACCTTGTCACCGATGGCCTCGGTGAGGGCAACCCAGCCGTCCCAGTCGTTCTCGTCCAGCGGATCCTCGATAGAGACGAGCGGGTAGGCGTCGACGAGTTCGCCGTAGAACGCCGACAGCTCCTCGGCGGACTTGGTAGCGCGCTCGAAGGCGTAGCCGGTGCCTGCGGTGTAGAACTCGGTGGCTGCGACGTCGAGTGCGAGCGCCACATCCTGTCCGGGCTTGAGGCCGGTCTTGGCGATGGCGTCGAGAATGAGGTCGAGCGCTTCCTTGGTTCCGGCCAGGTCGGGCGCGAAGCCGCCCTCGTCGCCGAGGCCCGTCGACAGGCCCTTGGCCTTCAGCACCGACTTGAGGGAGTGGTAGACCTCGGCACCCCAGCGCAGGGATTCCTTGAAGGTCGGCGCACCGATGGGCGCGATCATGAACTCCTGGACGTCGACGCCACTGTCCGCGTGCGCGCCACCGTTGATGATGTTCATCATCGGTACGGGAAGGATGTGCGCGTTCGGTCCGCCGAGGTAACGGAACAGCTCGAGTCCAGCGGACTCCGCAGCCGCCTTCGCCACCGCGAGGGAAACACCGAGCAGCGAGTTCGCGCCGAGACGCGCCTTGCTCGGGGTGCCGTCGAGATCGAGAAGAGCCTGGTCGACGGCCCGCTGCTCGATGGCGTCGAGGCCGATGACAGCCGGTGCGATCTCGTCGAGAACAGCGTTGACGGCCTTCTCGACACCCTTGCCGCCGTAACGCTCGCCGCCGTCACGAAGCTCGACTGCCTCGTGCTCACCGGTGGACGCTCCGGAAGGAACCGCTGCGCGGGTCAGTGTTCCGTCGTCCAGTGCGACCTCGACCTCGACCGTGGGGTTGCCACGGGAGTCGAGAATCTCGCGAGCTCCGACCTGCTCAATGATGGCCACGAATGCTTCTCCTTGTAACGGGGGCGGGCGGGTAAGTGCCGGGTGTCAGACTAGCCGCTCGCCTGACCTCCCCGCGACGCACAGGAGCGGAGCCTGCGGAGTGACCAGGGAAAGTCAGGAGCGGAGCCTGCGGAGTGACCAGGGAAAGTCAGGAGCGGAGCCTGCGGAGTGACCAGGGAAAGTCAGGAGCGGAGCCTGCGGAGTCACGCAGTGGTGCCGACTGAATAGGCGGCTGCAGCGTCGCGGACGTCTCGGAGATAGACACCGGACTGGTTGTAGGCCATGAGCGCGCGCTCCCACCCTTCCGCAGTACGCAGATCACCTCCGCGCGCGCAGAGGTAGCGAGCTGCGGTCAGAGCCGCGTCGTCGAGGTTGTCGGGATCGGCGATTCCGTCACCGTTGGCGTCGACGCCCCATTTCTTCCAGGTCTCGGGAATGAACTGCATCGGGCCCATCGCGCGGTCGTGCACCGGATCGCCGTCGAGTTGGCCGCCATCGGTGTCGGGAATTTCGGCGACGCCCGGGCCGCCGTCCAATGGGATGCCGCGAATCGCGGGCGACACAAGACCGTCGGGGGCGACGGACGAGCCCTGGTACGTGCCGTGGCGACTTTCGATGTAGCCGATTCCGGCGAGCGTCGTCCAGGCGATGCCGCAGCCGGGTGCCGTGTCGGACATGATCGCGGCGGCGTGACCGTAGGCCGCCAACGCCGGAACCGAGATGTTCATGGCGTCGGCCTGGGGCTCCGCCCAATCGAGCAGGAGGTCCGCCGTTCTCCCCTGTGCGTTGAAGTCGATCTCGGGCACCGGCGTTCCCGCTCCGGGAGGAATGCCTTCGGGAATCGCACGCGGCGGTTCCGACGAGCCGCACGCCGCAGCCAACAGACCCACCGCGACCACAGCAACGACGTAGGCCACTCGCTTCTTCACAGGTCCATCCTGCACACGAAAAGTAATAGAAACCTAAAGCGCCGAGTATGCGCAGGTCAAAGGCGTTTTCCAGTATGCACGAGGGTGTATGTTGCTCTCAACCACATGAGGGTTCCCTACCCTTTCTCGCAACGCTTCAGGAGCACCGAACGTGTCCGTCCTAGCCGCTCCGCCCATCGCCACCCAAATGTTCGGAAGCGGGTTGATCGGCCTCCGAGAAGGCCTGGAAACGGGCATCGTCGTCATGATCCTGGTCGCTTTCCTCGTCAAGGCCGAGCGGCGCGACGCGTTGAAGTGGGTCTGGTTGGGAGTCGGGCTGGCTGTTGCCATGGTGGCAGCGATCTTTTTCGTCATTCACTACGGAACGTCGACGGTCACCGGACTGACCGCGGAGATCATCGCCGGAGCCGCCTCGCTGGTCGCCGTCGGCATCGTCACCGCGATGGTGCTGTGGATGCGCACCGCTGCCAAGGACATCTCCGGCGAACTCCGCTCCGGCATGGAGCGAGCGTTGACCGTCGGACCACTCGCGGTCCTGGCGCTGTCGTTCTTCGCCGTCGGACGCGAAGGCGTCGAAACTGCGTTGCTGATGGTCGGATACGCGGAGAACACGGGCGGCAGTTCGTGGCCGCTGCTGGGACTTCTGCTGGGAATCGTCGCCGCGGCCGGACTGACGGTTCTGCTGTACTTCGGCGCCATCCGCATCAATTTCGCGGTGTTCTTCAAATACACCGGCATCTTCCTGATCGTCGTCGCGGCAGGCATTCTCGCGTACGGAATCCGTGCACTGCAGATCGGCGGGATTCTGCCCGGCGGAGGTTCGACGGCCTTCGACATCACCGCACAGTTCGACGCTTCCAGTTGGTACGGCACCGTCCTCGCCGGCATCTTCAACTTCCGACCCGAACCCACCGTCCTGCAGGTCACCGGATGGGTGCTCTACCTCGCTGTCGTTCTCTACCTGTTCCTTCGGCCGGTTCGCGTACCCGAACCCGCAGTCACCTCATGAAAGGCACTCCCTTGCGCCGTACCACCTTTGCGCTGGCCGCACTCGCGGCTCTGCCGCTCGCTCTCGCCGGCTGCACCGAGAAATCGTCGTCCGACGGCGGATCCGAGTCCGGTTCCGGCGACATCGCCGTCGCCGCCACCGACACCACGTGCGATGTCGCGACGTCCGAAGGAACGACCGGCAACTCGACGTTCCAGATCACGAACAACGGAACCAAGGTCACCGAGTTCTACGTCTACGGCGAAGGCGACCGTGTCATGGGCGAGGTCGAGAACATCGGACCGGGCCTGACGCGTCAGCTCATCGTCGCCCTGCCCGACCCGGGCACCTACCAAACCGCCTGCAAGGCAGGCATGGTCGGCGACGGAATCCGCGCAGACTTCGTCGTCTCCGGCGACGCCGTGCGTCAGGCCGACGAGAACGGACTGCTCGACGAGGCAGCAACCGGCTACAAACGATACGTCGTCAGCCAGGTCGACGCGCTCCAGGAGACTACGTCATCGTTCGTCGCCGCCGTGAAGTCCGGCGACATCGAAGCCGCAAAGACCCAGTTCCCCGTCACCCGCAGCTACTACGAGCGCATCGAGCCGGTCGCCGAGGCGTTCCCCGACGACCTCGACCCGCGCATCGATCTGCGTGAACCGGACGTCGAGCCCGGTGATACCTGGACCGGCTTCCACCGCATCGAGAAAGATCTCTGGGAGCAGGGGCTGCAGCCCGACACGAACCAGATGGCCGATCAGCTTCAGGCCGACATCGCAGAACTCGCCGAGAAGGTCAAGGCCGAGGACTTCACCATCGACCCCATTCAGGTCGCAGGTGGCGCCCAGGGACTGCTCGACGAGGTCGCCAAGACCAAGATCAGCGGTGAGGAAGACTTCTTCTCGCACACCGACCTATGGGACTTCCAGGCGAACGTCGACGGCTCCCAGGCAGCAGTCGCCGCAGTGCGTCCGATCATCGATCAGAACGACGCAGAACTGGGGTCAGCCATCGATGCACGCTTCGCCGAGCTCGACGCCGAACTGGCCGAGTACCGCCAGGGCGACGGCTTCGTCTTCTACGACACCGTCACCGAACCCCAGCGTCAGGAACTCTCCAACAAGATCGACGCACTGTCCGCCGAGGTAAGTCAGGTACAGGGTGTCGTTGCCGGACAGTAATACCTCTCGCTTCTCTCGGCGGCGCCTGTTCGGCGCCGTCGGGGTGGGCGCGGCCCTCGTCGGGACGGGAGCCGTTGCCGCATGCGCGGAGTCCAACGAGGACCGGCCGTCGGACATCGTGGAATTTCGCGGAGCGCACCAGGCCGGCATCGTCACCCCGGCACAGGACCGCATGCACTTCGTCGCATTCGACATCACCACCGAGTCACGCGACGAATTCGTTGCGCTGCTCCAGAAGTGGACGCTCATGGCGGAGCGGCTCACCCGGGGCGAAGAAACATTCGACGGTGGCGCCGTCGGCGCGGGTGAGTACCGCCCGCCGTCGGACACCGGTGAGGCATTGGGATTGTCCGCGTCGTCGTTGACCCTGACGATCGGATTCGGGCCCGGACTGTTCACCCGCTTCGGGCTTGCGGATCTCAAGCCGACGTCCCTGGCCGACCTGCAGCACTTTCCCGCCGACAATCTCGACGAACGCCGCTCCGGCGGCGACCTCTGCATCCAGGCCTGCGCCAACGACCCGCAGGTCGCAGTCCACGCCATCCGCAACCTCGCACGTGTCGGATTCGGCACCGTGTCAGTCAAATGGTCCCAACTCGGATTCGGGCGCACGTCGTCGACGTCGACCACCCAGGCGACACCACGAAATCTGTTCGGATTCAAAGACGGAACGGCCAACCTCAAAGCCGAGGATCCCGACCTGCTCGACGATTACATCTGGGTCGGGGAAGACGACGATCAACCATGGATGGCCGGAGGCTCGTACCTCGTTGCGCGTCGAATCCGCATGCTGATCGAATCCTGGGATCGGACCACGCTGAAGGAGCAGGAACGAGTCATCGGGCGCAGTAAGGGAACCGGCGCACCCCTGGGCCTGAAAGACGAATTCGACGCTCTCGACCTCGATTCCAAGGGTCCTGAAGGATTGCTGATCGACTCCGACGCCCACGTGCGTCTCGCCTCGAAGGAGAACCTCGACGGCATCCAAATCCTCAGGCGCGGTTACAACTTCACCGACGGCTCCGACGGCTTCGGTCACCTGGACGCAGGACTGTTCTTCATTGCGTACTGCCGAGACCCACTCGAGCAGTTCGTGCCCATGCAGCTGGCCCTGGCACGCAAAGACCTACTGAACGAATACATCCAACACGTCGGCTCCGCCGTCTTCGCCTGCCCGCCCGGATTGGGTGAATCGGAATTCTGGGGGTCTACCCTCTTCGCATGAATGGTTCATTCATGCGAGCAGACAGCGTGTGTGGCGCATCCAGGCCGCTCGACGAGAACGTCTCCTGCCGAAGTGGAACCGATCCGGCCTCGCGTGCGTCTAACCTGACGACGTGATTTCTGCGAGGGGGAGACTATGCGTAAGGCCTGTCTGACGGCGATCAGCGTCGCACTGCTGGTCGGCTGCTCCACCGACATCACCGGCAGCGCCGTCGCCGACTCCCCCTCCGACCAGACCTTCGACCCCTGCACCATCCCCGACACCACCATCACCGCCGCAGGCCTCGATCCAGCCTCCAAAGACTCCATGGCAGACAAGGGCTACACCACCCCGGGCTGGACCATTTGCGGGTGGGACTCGATCAGTGGGGAAGATTGGTACACATTCGATGTCTACTTCACCCCCGACTACGACCTCAACGATGTACGTGAAAACCCGCAGAACTCGGGATTCCAGAGCGTCGAGGTCACTGATCGAAATGCACTCGTCTACCAATCGAGAGTCACCGACACCGAGAATTCGTGCGAGATCGCTTTCGATACCGCGATTGGTCTCGCCCTGTTCAGCGCGTCACGCAAAGGGTCGTCGCAATCCTCGAGAGACCTGTGCGAAATCGTCGTTCGCCATACTCGTTCCATAAGTCCCGCCGTGCCGAAATCGTAGGATACTGCAACAGAGGAGATTCTGATGTCGCCTGAACACCCGATTGCACCTCGTCTTACCTACTGGCAGAGCTTGGCCATCGCCGCCGACAACGGTCAGCTGTACTTGGACGCCGATACCGCTAGGCAATGCAATCAGAGCTGTGTCAACTACCTCGACAGACTCGACCGACATCGAGCGACGGCGCGTCAATTAGGCAAGATCGATGGATACGGCGACTTCGAGATGGGCAAACAGTTTGCACAAATTCTGTCCGAGAAAGCCGTGGGCGGACAGAACAGCATGGTCGGTGTCATCGACAGCCACATTCAAGTGGTGAAGGAAATGCAGGCGGTGTTCCAGAAGTTCTTCGATCAGTACTCGGACACCGATACAGATAATGCATCCGACGTCGCGCAGACGTTCCCCAACTGATCCACCGGCCAGGCCTCGCCGCCGTCGGCGATGAAGTTTGCGCGGATGCCGGGTCTACACTCCGGAACGGCACCTTCGATGCGGGGAGACACATGGCACAGCTACTGCGGGTACAGAATTTCACCATCTCAGCCGACGGGGTCGCCGCAGGCATCGACCAGAGTCTCGAGAACCCGTTCGGTCTCGACCATCTGACGTTGATGAAGTGGTTCTTCGCCACGGCAAGTTTTCCGGGCAACGCCGGTTCCAGTGGGTCCCGGGGCTTGGACGACTACTTCGCCCGCGATTTCTCGAACAACATCGGCGCCGAGATCATGGGCCGGAACAAGTTCGGACCTCAACGCGGGCCGTGGACGGACCACGAATGGCAAGGGTGGTGGGGTGACGAACCGCCGTTCCACACCCCGGTGTTCGTACTCACGCACCACGAGCGCCCCTCGATCCAACTCTCAGACACAACGTTTCACTTCGTCGACAGCTCGCCGGCAGATGTGCTGGACAGAGCCAAGCAGGCAGCCGAGGGCAAGGACGTTCGACTCGGCGGCGGCGTCACCACGATCCGAGAGTTCTTGGACGTCGATCTCGTCGACGCACTGCACGTTGCTGTCGCGCCGATCGAGTTCGGGTCGGGCCTGAAACTATGGGAGTCACACGACGAACTCGACGACCGATTCGAGCACGAAACCATCCCCAGCCCCAGCGGCGTCGTGCACCACTTGCTCTGGCGTAAGTAGCCTCATCGCAGACGCACGCCCAGGTGCGCAGCATTGACCGAACGTCACATTCGCTCCGGAAAACCGGCCGACCAGCCCCTCATCGCTTGGATGTCACATTCATGCGTACCGGTAGCTAGCAGGGCCCATTCGTGCGCCAAAGGGGGCGGACCTACCGCCTACCCCAGTTCTCGATCCATTCGATGGCGGTGAGTTTGCCGGGGACTGCGCCGTGGACCTTGGCGGATTTTTCGGCGTCGCGGATACGGTCGGCGAAACGCAAGACGTTGCGTCGCAACAAGTCCTCGGCGCTTTCGCCCCCGTGACTGTGGTCGAGGCCGATGTGTACGACGCGAAGTTCGTCGGGAATCAGCTCGTCGGGCAGTCCCGCTTTGCTCGCCCGCGCGACGACTTTCTGGGCCAGTGCCAGTGCGGGTTGGGACAGTGCGACGCCGTCCAAGCAGGAACCGCGGGCTTTCTCGGCTGCCTTCTTCTCCTCCCACGCTTTCTCCTGCACAGCGATGTCGATCGGGCCGGTCGATCCGTCGTCGAGGTGCGGGGTTCGGTGAGTCAGCTTTCGTACAAGACCCGCTGCTACGTCGTCGACGTCGAATGCATTTTCCGACGCGTCCTGCGCGATCCGAGAATGAAACAGCACCTGCAGCAGGATGTCGCCGAGTTCCTCTTTCAGGTCGTCGAGGTTGCCGCTGTGGATCGCATCGAGAAGCTCGTACGTCTCTTCGAGCAGGTAACCGCTCAAGGACGCGTGTGTCTGCTGAGCTTCCCACCCACCGCGGACCCGAAGGCGGTCCATCAGAAGTACGGCAGCGATAAGGTCGTCACCAGGCAGCTTAGGCGACGAGATTACGCGGTCACCGCGCCGAATGCGCTGCTGCACATCCGGGTTCGACGGGTCGGTGCTGACGAGGACCTCGGCGGAGCCGTCGGCGTGCGCGGTACCCGAGAACAGCCACCGGGTGCGCACCGGAACCTCCTCGGTGAACTCGACGATTCCGTTGAGGAATTCCACGGCCTCGGCCGGGACCATCGTCGGGCGAACGGGATCCAGCAGCACTACCGTCATCACACCCCCACAGTCTGCTCCAGCAACACCGACCTGGACGGTTTACCGTCGAGTGACAGTATGAGGTCGGCGATGTACTGGACCAACTCGACGTCCCGCACTCGCGCAGCACCGACGCCGCCGCCTTCCACGCGAGGCAGGGGCGTCTGCACCACACCGGTGGTGGCGCGGTACGCAGCGTTGGGGTAGAGCCGCTTGAGTCGGATCTGCTTGGAATCGGGCAGATCCATCGGGGCCAGCTTGACCTGGGTGCCCGCGACGTTGACGTCCGTGAGCCCGTACTCCTTCGCGATCAAACGAAGCTTGGCGACGGACACCAGGCGTCCCACTTCCTCGGGAAGTGGGCCGTAGCGGTCGACGAGCTCGTCCAGCACCGCGTTGATCGAGTCGGAATCCGTTGCAGCAGCCAGCTTTCGGTACGCTTCGAGCCGCAACCGGTCGCTGGTGACGTAGTCCGGCGGAATGTGTGCGTCGACGGGCAGGTCGATGCGCACTTCCTTGGGCGCTTCGTCGGTGGAGATCGGTTTGCCGTCGGCGGCTGCCCGGTACGCTTCCACGGCTTCGCCGACCAACCGCACGTATAGATCGAATCCGACGCCGGCGACGTGGCCGGACTGTTCGGCGCCCAGAACGTTTCCGGCGCCGCGGATTTCGAGGTCTTTCATGGCGACGGCCATACCGGCACCGAGGTCGGAGTTCTGCGAGATGGTGGACAGCCTGTCGTAGGCAGTTTCGGTGAGCGGCTTCTCCGCCGGGTACAGGAAGTACGCGTAACCACGCTCGCGGCTACGTCCGACGCGTCCACGCAGCTGGTGCAGCTGAGACAGGCCGAGCGAATCACTGCGCTCGACGATCAGCGTGTTGGCGTTGGAGATGTCGAGACCCGTCTCGATGATGGTGGTACACACCAGCACGTCGGTTTCGCGTTCCCAGAAGCCCTGCACCGTGCGTTCGAGGGTCTCCTCGTTCATCTGGCCGTGCGCCGTGGTGACGCGCGCTTCCGGAACGAGATCACGAATTCGCTTCGCGGCCTTGTCGATCGAACTGACACGGTTGTGCACGAAGAACACTTGACCGTCGCGCAGCAGTTCGCGTCGAATCGCAGCCGCGACCTGCTTGTCGTTGTACGCGCCGACGTAGGTCAGAACCGGATGGCGCTCCTCGGGTGGCGTGAGGATGGTCGACATCTCACGAATCCCCGCGAGGCTCATCTCCAACGTACGAGGGATCGGAGTCGCGGACATCGTCAGCACGTCCACGTGGGTGCGGAGCGACTTGATGTGCTCCTTGTGCTCGACGCCGAACCGCTGTTCCTCGTCGACGACGATGAGGCCGAGGTCCTTCCACACGACACCCGTCTGCAACAGGCGGTGCGTGCCGACGACGACGTCGACGGTTCCGTCGGCCAGACCGGCCATGACCTCTTTCGACTCGGCGCCGTGGGTGAAGCGAGAGAGCCCCTTGACCGTCACGGGGAACGCGGCCATTCGTGCGGTGAACGTCTGCAGATGTTGCTGTGCCAGCAGTGTTGTCGGCACGAGTACCGCCACCTGCTTGCCGTCCTGAACTGCTTTGAACGCGGCGCGGACGGCGATTTCCGTCTTGCCGTAGCCGACGTCGCCGAGGATGACGCGGTCCATCGGAACCGCCTTCTCCATGTCCGCCTTGACGTCGGTGATCGCGGTCATCTGGTCCATGGTCTCGGTGAACCCGAACGCGTCTTCCATCTCACGCTGCCACGGGGTGTCCGGACCGAACGCGTGGCCCGGTGCCGCCTGACGCGCCGCGTACAACTGCACGAGCTCGCCGGCGATCTCACGAACCGCCTTGCGCGCCTTGCGTTTGGTGTTCGCCCAGTCCGATCCGCCGAGCTTGCTGAGCGACGGCAATTCGCCACCGACATAGCGCGAGAGCTGATCCAACGAATCCATCGGCACGAACAATCGGTCGCCGGGCTGACCGCGTTTGCTGGGTGCGTACTCGATGACGAGGTACTCGCGTCGTGCACCGCCGACGGTGCGCTCGATCATCTCCACGAATCGTCCGATGCCGTGCTGATCGTGCACGACGCTGTCGCCGGCCACGAGAGCGAGCGGATCGACTTGATTTCGCCTCTTCGCCGGTAGCTTTCGCCCTTCGGTGGCAGCGACGCGGTTTCCGGTGAGGTCGCTCTCGGTGACGACCACGAGCCGGGCGTCGGGCAGAATCAGTCCCTCGTTCAACGTGCCACACAGGACGCTGACGACGTCCGGCAACGGCTCGGACCCGGACTCGATATGTGCCGCAGGTACTTCCGCTTCGCCGAGTCGTTCGATGATGCGGTTGGCGGTGCCTGCACCGGCGACGGCGATGACCGCGCGCCCACCCGTCGAGACGTGTGCGCGGAGCATCGCGAACACACCGGCGAGCAACTCCTCGGAGCCACGGACCTCCGGGACCGACTCGACGACGAGTGCGACCTCGTCCTCGCTTCCGGACGCGAGAGGACTGATGGTCCACCACGGTCGTCCCAGCGCCTGTGCGGATTCACGAATCTGCCTGAGCGAGCGGTACGCCGACGCCCCGAGATCCAGGCTCACTCCGCCGAGACTGTCGGTGTTGACCGTCGACGCGTCGAGCGGAGCCGCTCCGCCGACCGACGCGGCCGTCCACGACGCTTCCAGGAACTCTTGGCCGGTACGGACCAGATCGGTTGCACGCGTGCGGATTCGCTCCGGATCACACAGCAGGACATGCGCGCCGTCGGGCAATACGTCGGCGAGCAGCTGGAGCTCACCGGGTTGCAGCAGCGGTAGCAGAGCCTCCATGCCTTCCACGGGAACACCCGCGGACAGCTTGTCCAGCATCTCGACCAACGCTGCGTCCGCCTGGTTGTCCGCAGCGAGCGCCGCCGCACGGTCACGGACGGTCTCGGTGAGAATCAGCTCACGACACGGCGGCGCGATGACCGACTGAATGTCGACGTCCGGGAGCGACCGCTGGTCCGCGACCGAGAAGGCGCGCAGCTCGGTGACCTCGTCGCCCCAGAATTCGACGCGAACGGGGTGATCGGCCGTCGGCGAGAAGATATCGAGAATACCGCCGCGAACGGCGAATTCACCGCGCTTACCGACCATGTCGACGCGCGTGTAGGCCAGTTCCACGAGGCGGTGGATGAGCCCGTCGAAGTCGATTTCGACGCCGACGCGCAAGCCGATGGGTTCGATCTCCCCCAGCCCCGGCGCCATCGGCTGCACGAGCGAGCGAACGGTGGTGACGATGACCTGAAGCGTCGGGCCGTAGTCCTTGTCGTCCGGCCGGGCCAGGCGTCGCAAAACCTCGAGCCGTCGGCCGACGGTGTCCGCACTCGGGGACAACCGCTCGTGCGGCAGTGTCTCCCACGACGGGAACTGAGCGACGGCGTCGCCGAGAATCTGTTTCAGTTCCGTCGTCAGATCGTCGGCCTCACGGCCGGTTGCGGTGACGACGAGGACCTGCGCTCGCTCGGCGATGGCGGATGCGACGAACGGCCGCACCGAATTGGGTGCGACGAGGGTGCGCTCCGCGGCTCCGACGGCGTCGCGCACGGCGGCGAGCGTGGAGTCCGACAGTGCGACGCGCGCGAGGCCCGACAGTGCAAGCGAAGAATCGGAAGACAACTGCGGGGCTCCTGAGCGAGATCGGCGCAATGGATATCGCGATCGATCCTACCGCCGACGTCGTGCGTCCTTTACATACGTCCAGCTACGGGCAACTAGTGCCGGATGACGCGCCGGGCCGCGAACTCACGGAAGTACTCGACCTTGCCCGCCGTCACGAGTGACGGAAGGAGGTAGTACCAGAGACGTTCCATCCGAGACGGAAGCTCCTCCGTGTTGCCTGTGGCGACGGCAACCATGTGCACGCCGGTGAGGATCTCGAGGACGAGAGCACCGATGGTCGCGGGGTCGGCATCAGCGGCGAGGTCACCTTGCTTGATCGCTTTGGCGGCCAGCGCGTTGAACGACTCGCTCCAGCCGGACATCACGTTGCCCTGGGTGCCCCGGTAGTCACCGATCTGGTGGCTGAGCCGCAGCATTGCCGACACCATCGGGTCACTCACCGACATGTCGACGACGATGTAGGAGATGCCGATGGCTGCTTCCAGCGCGGGGATACGGCCGTCGTTGAATTGCTGGCACGCCGCGATGAGCCGGCCGTTGCCCTCGTCGATGACCGCGCGAGCCAACTCTTCCTTCGACCCGAAGTGGAAGTAGAGGGCACCTTTGGTGACCTGGGACTGAGAGATGATCTCGCTGAGGCTCGCGTTCGCGTAGCCGAGCCGCAGAAAAACATTTGCGGCACCCGACAGCACGGTGTCGCGCGTGATCTCAGCGCGTGCCTGTCTGACCATTGGATCCGCCTTCGCAATACTCGACTGCCACTGCGCAAATTACGAGCGAACGGTACCACTCGGTGGCATTCTTACCTTGGTCAACGTGCAGATGGTCCGAACAACATACATGCGTCGCTGTGAAGTAGGTCTCATGGACGCAAATCAACCCTACCCGCTCTTTCACCGACACGTGGGGAAATACTCGGCTCATTCACCGGCCAGTAGGGGCGCGGCCTCCAAATTGGTGAGACCGTTCCAACACAGATTGACGACGTGCGCGGCGACGACTTCCTTCGACGGCTCCCTGACGTCGAGCCACCACTGAGCCGTCATGGACACCATCCCGACCAGCGCCTGCGCGTAGAGCGGCGCGAACCCGGCGTCGAAACCTCGACGGGTGAAGTCGCCGGCGAGGATGTGCCCGACCTGGCCCACCGCATCGTTCAGCAACGACGAGTACTTGCCGTCGGCAGCAGCGACCGGAGAGTCACGGACCAGGATGCGGAACCCGTCGGTTCGCTCCTCCACGTACGTCAGCAATGCGAGAGCAACCCGCTCGACCCTCACCCGCGATCGGTTCTGCGACAGCGACGAGGTGACCATGTGCAGCAGAGTCGACATCTCGCGGTCGACGATGACGGCGTAGAGACCTTCCTTGCCGCCGAAATGCTCGTAGACGACGGGCTTCGACACGTTCGCGCGGACCGCGATCTCCTCCACCGACGTCGCCTCGTACCCCCGCTCGGCGAACAAGGAGCGGCCGATCTCGATCAACTGTTCGCGACGCTGCGTGCCCGTCATCCGGACACGCGGCGCCTTCTCGGGCTCGGACATGGCGCACCTCCCTGTGATCTGGTCACTCCTGCCGGTTTCCCGGCGTCGAAACTTGGAGCTCCGGTCTCCCAGCGTCGAAACCCGAGCTTATGGGACGAATGACACCGATCGGCGGGAGCGGTTCGACCTCGGGCCACCCCGCATGCGAGACTCGTTGCGCTCGGCGGGAGCTTCGAGGCCAGTAGTCTGTCTTGTGCAGACACCGGCGACCGGAGAAACCGCTGGTGAAATGATCCGCCGTGGTGTAATGGCAGCACCTCTGATTTTGGTTCAGATAGTTCAGGTTCGAGTCCTGGCGGCGGAGCGAGAAACATTGCCCTGAAGATCCAGTTCAGCGATCGTCGCCCGAGGAGCCCCGTTGCCGTTGCATACCGCCGTGGTCGTTCTCGCAGCAGGTGCAGGCACCCGAATGCGATCCAAGACCCCGAAGGTTCTGCATCCGCTGGCCGGGCGGACGATGCTCGCGCACGCTCTGCACGCCGCCGCCGACCTCGGTCCCGACCACCTCGTCACCGTCGTCGGACACGACCGCGAGCGGGTCACCGAATCCGTCCTCGAACTGAGCGAGGAACTCGGACGCACCATCGTCACCACGGTGCAGGAACAGCAGCTGGGCACCGGCCACGCAGTGCAGTGCGGCCTCAGTGCACTTCCCGACGATTTCGAGGGAACCGTCCTCGTCACGGCAGCCGACGTCCCCCTCCTCGACGGACACACCCTCAAAGCCTTGCTCGACGAGCACCTGAGCGCGCCGCTTCCCGCAGCAGCGACGGTCCTGACGTTCGTGCCCGACGACGCCAACGGGTACGGCCGCATCGTCCGCGCCGACGACGATCAGGTCGCCGAGATCGTCGAACACGCCGACGCCACCCCCGCGCAGGTCCTGATCGACGAGGTCAACTCCGGCGTCTACGCGTTCGACGCGACCGCGTTGCGCGTCGCGCTCGGCAAGCTCAGTACGGCCAACGCGCAGCACGAGCTCTATCTCACCGACGTCGTCAAGATCAGCAAGAGCAGCGGCCTACCCGTGTACGGAACCCAGCTCGCCGACCCCGACCTGGTCATGGGCGTCAACGACCGCGTTCAGCTCGCCCACGTCACCGCCGTCCTCAACCGCCACATCGTCGAAAAGCACATGCGCGCGGGAGTCACCGTCGTCGATCCCGCGACCACCTGGATCGACATCGACGTCACCGTCGGTGCCGACGTTCGACTCGAGCCGGGTGTCCAGCTGCTCGGCAGCACCCACGTCGGCGAGGACGCCGTCATCGGACCCGACACGACTCTGCGCGACGTCGTCGTCGGCGAACGCGCATCCGTCGTACGTACGCAGGCAGACAAATCCACCATCGGGTCCGGCGCAACCGTCGGGCCCTTCGCCTACCTGCGCCCCGGATCGGACATCGGGGACAGCGCCAAGATCGGAACCTTCGTCGAGACCAAGAACTCGACCGTCGGCAACCACTCGAAAGTGCCGCACCTGACGTACGTCGGAGATGCGACCATCGGCGAACACTCCAACATCGGAGCATCGAGCGTGTTCGTCAACTACGACGGCGTCAACAAGAGCCGAACCGTAGTCGGATCCCACGTCCGCACCGGCTCGGACAACATGTTCGTCGCCCCCGTGCGAGTGGGCGACGGCGCGTACACCGGAGCAGGCACCGTGCTCCGCAACGATGTACCACCGGGGACGCTCGCTGTCTCCGCTGGTTCCCAGCGCAACATCGAAGGCTGGGTCGAGAAGAAGCGTCCAGGCACTGCCGCAGCAGACGCTGCAGCACGCGCTCTGGCGGCCGAATCGGCAAACGCGCAAAAATCAAAGGACGGCGAACAGCAGTGACCACCCCGAACTGGATCGACAACCAGAAGAACCTCATGCTCTTCTCGGGTCGAGCTCACCCCGAACTCGCACAGCAGGTTGCGAAGGAACTGGGGATCGAGGTAACCCCGCAGACCGCACGCGACTTCGCAAACGGCGAGATCTTCGTTCGCTTCGAGGAGTCGGTCCGAGGATCGGACGCCTTCGTCCTGCAGAGCCACCCCTTCCCGCTCAACACCTGGTTGATGGAACAGCTCATCATGATCGACGCGCTCAAGCGTGGATCGGCGAAGCGCATCACCGCGATCCTGCCGTTCTACCCGTACGCCCGCCAGGACAAGAAGCACCGCGGACGTGAGCCGATCTCCGCACGCCTCGTCGCCGACCTGCTCAAGACCGCAGGCGCTGACCGGATCATCACCGTCGACCTCCACACCGACCAGATCCAGGGCTTCTTCGACGGCCCCGTCGACCACATGCACGCACACAGCCAACTCGCCGATCACATCCGCGACAAGTACAGCCTCGAACACATCACCGTCGTCTCCCCCGACTCCGGCCGAGTCCGCGTCGCAGAGAAATGGGCCGACAGCTTCGACGGCGCACCCCTCGCCTTCATCCACAAGACCCGTGATCCACTGGTGCCCAACCAGGTCAAGTCCAACCGCGTCGTCGGTGACGTCGAAGGCCGCACCTGCATCCTGATCGACGACATGATCGACACCGGCGGCACCATCGCCGGCGCCGTCAAGGTCCTCAAGGAAGCCGGAGCAGGCGACGTCGTCATCGCCGCCACCCACGGCGTCCTCTCCGACCCCGCCGCCGAACGCCTCGCCAACTGCGGAGCCAAGGAAGTCGTCGTCACCAACACCCTCCCCATCACCGACGAGAAGCGATTCGACACCCTCACCGAGCTGTCCATCGCACCCCTCCTCGCCCGCACCATCCGCGAGGTCTTCGAAAACGGATCCGTCACAAGCCTGTTCAACGGCTCGGCCTAGGTCGTTCCGCAGGCTCCGGTGGTGTAGCTCCGCACATTCGGGAGCGAACGTGGCGTTCAGTCCGTCTGACGGACCGAACGCCACGTTCGCTCCAGATAGACGGTCCACCCAAGTGACCGAACGTCACGTTCGGTTTCTTTACACCCGCTCCGCAGACCCCTGATTCCTGGAAATGAGCTTCGTCACTTCGGTGATGGAAAGCGCAGTTCGGGAGGGAGGGGG
>NZ_NOXZ01000065.1:0-675 GCF_002258225.1 Rhodococcus sp. RS1C4
CCCAGTGATCCCAGTAGCGCCGGTAGGTCCAGTTGATCCAGTGATACCAGTGGCACCCGTATCACCAGTAGATCCAGTAATCCCCGTCGCACCGGTAGGGCCGGTTAATCCAGTAATCCCAGTTGCACCAGTAGGTCCAGTTGATCCGGTAATCCCTGTAGCGCCCGTATCACCAGTCGCCCCAGTGATCCCCGTAGCGCCGGTAGGACCTGTTGAACCAGTAATCCCTGTAGCACCCGTATCACCAGTTGATCCGGTAATCCCCGTCGCACCCGTATCACCAGTTGATCCGGTAATCCCTGTAGCGCCGGTAGGTCCAGTTGATCCAGTAATCCCTGTAGCCCCAGTAGGTCCAGTTGAACCAGTAATCCCTGTAGCGCCGGTAGGACCTGTTGGTCCAGTGCTGCCTGTAGCACCCGTATCACCAGTTGATCCAGTAATCCCCGTTGCACCAGTAGGTCCAGTTGATCCGGTAATCCCTGTAGTGCCGGTAGGACCTGTTGGTCCAGTGCTACCAGTGGCACCCGTATCACCAGTTGATCCAGTAATCCCCGTTGCACCAGTAGGACCTGTTGAACCAGTGCTACCAGTTGCACCCGTAGGTCCGGTATCTCCAGTGCTGCCTGTAGCGCCGGTAGGACCTGTTGGTCCAGTGCTGCCTGTAGCGCCCGTATC
>NZ_NOXZ01000009.1:0-29626 GCF_002258225.1 Rhodococcus sp. RS1C4
GGCATCACAGGAGAGCTCTACCTCGGCGGCACCCAACTCGCCGACGGCTACATCAACCGACCCGACCTCACCGCCACCCGCTTCATCGCCGACCCCACCACCGGCGCCGGATCAGGTCAGCGCCTCTACCGCACCGGCGATCTCGTCCGCTGGAACCACGACGGGCAACTCGACTACCTCGGCCGCACCGACGATCAGGTCAAGATCCGCGGCTTCCGCATCGAACTCGACGAGATCCGCGTCGTCCTCGAACACCACCCCGCCGTCTCCACCGCCATCGTCATCGCCGCCGAACACCCCGGCGGCACCGGAAAATACCTCGCCGCCTACCACACCGGAAACACCAACCCCGACAACAACACCGACAACAACACCGACGAGGAACTACGGGCCTTCCTCACCGACCGGCTACCGGACTACATGATCCCCACCGTCTTCATCCCCATCGACACCATCCCCGTCACCCCCAACGGCAAACTCGACCACCGAGCACTCCCCACACCCGACCTCACCACCGCCCTCACCGGCGGAACAGCACCCACCACCGCAACAGAAATCACCCTCACCACCATCTTCACCGACGTACTCGGACTACCCAGCGATGCACCCTTGTCCATCGACGACGACTTCTTCCGCCTCGGCGGCGACTCCATCTCGTCGATTCTCGTCGTCTCGAGAGCTCGCCGTGAAGGTTTGCACTTCACCGTGCGAGACGTCTTCGAAAAGCGCACGATCGCGGGTCTGGCCGGGGTCCTGGACATTCCGGAGATCGCGGCAGACCCGATTCCTCTCAGTGCCTCTTCCACGCTCGAACGGCTCCGCGAGGCCGGTGCCGAGCCGAACGATTGGGTCTACACCGAGCTGATCGCGATCGACCGGTCAGCTCTGTCGGGACTGCAGTCCGCGTTCGTCTCGCTTGTGAACAGGACCGATGCATTGCGGATGAGGGTTTCGCCGTTGAACCGTCGGCTGTGGACATCCGAGATCGCGCCCGCCGGAACGGTCGATCTTTCGAAGCAGGTCGTCGAAATCGATCCGGAGACCAGTGACTCCGCCGCAGCCTCTCGCGTCGCATCGTTGATCAGCATCACGGAGGGTCTACCGGCGGCAATCGCAACGTGGAGCACACCCACCCAGAGCTGGTTACTGGTTGCTGCGCATGCCGCGGCTGCCGACCGAGGCTCGGTTCACGAGATCGCCCGTATTCTTACCGGGCACGTCGAGGTTTCGGCGACTGTGTCACTCGAGACCGCGCTGGAAGCGGTCGATACCGCGGGACAGAACCTCGACGGCGAACTCGCGCAGCGTTGGGTCGATGCGACCGGTGTCAGCCGGCTCGGCGATTCGACCATGTGGTCCGACGGCAATCATGCACACATCCGGGCTGACCTGGCGGTCGAGGCATCGGACTTGCCGGAGCTCATCGCCGAGTCTCTTCGCCAGGTTGCACAGAGAGACTCGACAGAGGTGACAGTCGATCTCGAAACGACTATGGCATCACCGCGACCTGCGATCGGGCCGTTCACCGCAACGTGGCCGTACATCAGCGGGCTGTCCGAAGCCGAACGACGACAGTATTCGTTGCTTCGCTACCACAACCGTGCCGGGCGGCGGAGCTTGCGGAAGTCGAGCAATTCCATTGTGCTCGTGACGAACACCGTCGGAAAGCTCGCCGACCCAGGCTCGAGGGAGGGCGTGGAGACCGCGTACCGCTGCGTGATCCGCTTTTCCGTCACCGATGGTTCGGTGGAGCTCGACGTCATCGGGCTGTCGCAGAGCGCGGTGGCAACACTGGGAATCGAGCTGTCCGCACGGTTCGACGCGGCGACCGACGTCAAGCGCAGCCGAGTGTGAAGACGGCGTGGAAGTCAACCAAGTACATTCCAGCCTTCTTCGAGATCCCGGATACACCACCGACACAGCGGATCACGATTCGCAAGAACGCGTGCTCACCACCCTGTCGGCGCTTCCCACTGTGAAGGCAGTCCAAGCCGCTCCCGGACGCGCTGCACGGATTCGTGCGGCTGTGTGGGAGGTCGCACGGCGGGAAGTACGCGCCCGGATCATGCCCTCCGGCTCTCGCAAGCACGAGTGTGCGATCGAATCGTGGTCCTGGAGGGCGGCACCGTGGCCGAAGAGGGCACGCACATCTCTGGCGCACCCACCGAGGACAGTTACAGCCCGGCCTCCTCGAGCATCTCCTCCCAGCGGTTGTCGGCATCTGCTTCTTCGACTCCGGCGTCGATCAGCTGCTGGTACTCACTGTGGAGCTGATCTTCGACGGCTTCGTACTTCTGGAGCCACTCCTCGGCCCTGACGCGCCAGTACCCGATGGTCTCGAACTGCGCGTTGCCGAAGCCTCGTTCTTTGCGCAGGTACTTGCGCACATCCCGGCTCGCAGCCGCTTCGCCCGCAAACCACACATAGCCCGGTCCCTCTGGAAGGCGTTCGGCACGTACGGCGTCGGCCAGCTGCGACGGCGAATGTCCGTTGCCGCCGATCAGCCACTCGATGCTCAGGTCCGCACTCGTCTCGATCGGGATCTTGTCGCCTTCGTCGAGGACTTCCACGACTGCCCGGACAGGAAAGCCGGCCGGCAACTCTTCGACGGCTCGGGACAGAGCAGGCAATCCTGTCAGGTCGGCGACGAGGAGTTGCCATGCAGTGTCACTGGGCGGGTCGTACCAGCCGCGCGGTCCCCATAATCCAATGACGTCACCGGGTGTCGCCGCAAGGGCCCATGCCGCCGCGATTCCGCCCTCGTGAGCGACGAAGTCGATCGTCATTTCCTTGGCGGTCGCGTCCCACACCCGAACCGTGTAGTTGCGATGCTCGGGCTCGTCGATGTCGTGATAGGCCCAGTCGCCGTCCTTCTCGGTCATGGCCGGCGGCTTGTCTTCGCCCTCGGCCGGGAAATAGAGCGAGACGCACTCGTCAGCGGTGCCATTCGATGTGTAGTCGGCCAATCCGTCGCCGCCGAATACGACGCGCACGAGCGAGGGAGAAATACGCTTCGCGCTCACCACCTCGGCGTAGGAGAAGCGCTGCAATCCTTTGATCGCCACGTGAAACCTTTCCGATATAGATTGTCCGATTCAGCGTGAATCGGCTGTGAGGTACCCGCCGCCGCTCGGAAAGTATTCGAGCGCAGAGCATTCCGTGCCGTCGCTGCTTCGGACACGGTCGATGACGAGGGCGTGATTACGGCCACGGTGGGCGTCGGGGCCGGCGACGATGGCCATTCCGTCGCCTTCGCGGATGAACACCCTGCCTGGCGTCCCGCCGTAGATGCCTTCCGACACGTGAGCCTGTACGACCGAAATACGCTCACCGCGGTAGTAGGTGAACGCGTTCGGGTACGGATCCGACATCGCTCGCACCAGCCGGTCGATGTCCGACGCCTCCCACGACCAGTCGATCAGACTGTCGGTTTCGTGCCGCTTGTGAAAGAAGGTGCGTTGCGCGAGGTCTTGGGGACGCCACTGTGCGGTGCCGGACTCGATGCGCTCGAGTGCTTCGAGCAGCACGCCGGGAATCAGATCGATGGTGGCCCGTACCAACTCCGTTGCAGTGTCTCGGGGTCCGATCGGGATTGCAGCCTGGGTGAGGACGTCACCGGTGTCGAGTTCGCCGTCCATTCGGTGCGCGGTCAGTCCTACTTCCTCGGCACCGCTGATCAGCGCCCACGCAATCGGGGAGAAACCAGTGAACCTCGGAAGCAGCGAGTCGTGGAGATTGAGCGTTCCATGCGGTGGGTGGGCAAAAATTTCCGGCGGCAACCAAGTACGCCAATTGTTGGCGACGATGATGTCCGGCTTCCAGGCCTGGATCTGCTCCTGCATCGTTGCATCCGGACGGCGAGCAAGATGGACGGGAACGTCGTGTTCGCGAGCCAGGTCCTCGACGGAATCGGCCCAGATGCTTTCGTACACTTGGTCGCTGGTCGGATGCGTGACAACACCTACCACGTCGTGCACGGAGTCGATCAGGGACTGCAGGGTCTTGTGCCCCCAGGTCTGGTAACCGAACATCACCACTCGCATGGCCAACCTTTCTTCGAAACGACATCGAACAAGGAGCGTCGAACAACTGGAGCAGTCTCCCTATCGATTCCCGCTCACGAGGGCGAAGCGTCTCAACTCGAAAGAATCCACGAGCTCCCCGGATCGCACGGCGATGTTGGACAACAGGGATGATGTGAGTCCGTGAGAGTGCTCGGTACCACCCTGCAGGTAGATTCCGCCGGTGATGTGGGACGACGTCCGTAGCCGGTAGTCTCGCTCCACTTCCGGCGTGCCGTCGGTTGCGAATACACAGTCGTCGGCAAGTGTGCCGAGGATCCCGTGGAGGTCGAGCGGACGAAAGCCCGTCGCATACACCACAGCGTCGCAGGTGAGCGTTTCTTCGCGCCCCGTCGGACGGTGCAACACAGTAACTTCCACGCCACCGTCGGTCTCTCGCGGGACACTCACCTCGGACGCACCGCGGACGAACAATCGACGTCTGCCCGTCACTCGCTCGGTGTATTCGCGGTTGTACAGTTCCTCGATCAAAGGCAGATCCACCGCTGAGTAATTGGTGCTTCGGTGGTAGGCGATCAACTGCTCGCGGAGCTGGGGGGTGGAGACGTAGAAATCGTCCACGGCCTCTGGATCGAAAACCCGGTTTGCGTAGGGACTGTCGTCGGCGGGGCTGTAGCCGTACTTTCCGAACACACCGTGAACCTCAGCGTCCGAGTAGCGCTCATGGAGGTAAGCGACGACCTCGGCGGCGCTCTGACCGGCACCGACGACAACGAATCTTCCATGGGGCGTCGACGGCAACGAATCCAGATGATCGAGGACACGATGGTTGTGGAATACACGTGCACCCGAGGTGACTCCGTCCGGCAGAGTAGCCGTCAGTCCGCCTGCCAGCACCACGTTGCGCGCACGCAGTAGGCCATCACCTTCCGCGCCACTGACGCGTACCTCGAACAGCTCACCGTTCCACGACACCTCGGTGGCCGTGCTCCCGTACAACACGTCCGCGTCGACTTTGTCGGCCGACCACCGCAGGTAGTCGTGAAATTCGATGCGCGAGGGAAAGAACGTCTGCAAGTTGATGAAGTGGTTCAATCGATCTCGCTGCCGGAGGTAGGCAAGGAATGTGTACTCGCTGCGAGTGTTCCGCTGCGTCGCGAGATCCTTGAGAAAAGAAATCTGCATCGTGGCATCTGGAAGGAGCATTCCCGGGTGCCACGTGAACTCCGGTTGACGCTCGACGAAAGCAGACGTGATCTGTTCGCTCTCGGACACCGCTTCGTTGCGTTCGGCCAGCGCGATGGCCAGCCCCAGGTTCGATGGGCCGTATCCGACGCCGAGAATGTCCACCACGTCGCGAGCGCTGTTCACCTTGGGCACGTGCCGTCCTTAGTCAGTCGAGGGATCAACCAGCTAAGCCTAACCTATCTTCATGTCCAAATGTCTAGGCCGACCAACTCGCGCCAGCGGAATGACCAACGGAGTGTGCGACTCGGGATCTTCGATGATGCGGCACGGCAACCCGAAGACGGACTCGACGAGTTCCGCCGTGATGACCTCCGCCGGACGCCCGCTGGTCACCACCTCACCGTTCTTCATCGCGATGATGTGATCGGCGTAGCGGCAGGCGTGATTGAGGTCGTGGAGCACCGCGACCATGGTGTTTCCCTGCTCGCGGTTGAGCTGGGAGCACAGTTCCAGCAGATCTATCTGATGCGCGATGTCGAGGAACGTCGTCGGCTCGTCCAACAGCATCAACGGGGTCTGCTGCGCCAACACCATCGCAACCCACACTCGCTGACGCTGTCCGCCGGACAACTCGTCGACGAGCCGGCCGGACAGTTCGGTCACCCCGGTCGCGTTCATCGCGAACACCACGGCGGCCTCGTCGTCCCTCGACCACTGCTTGATCAGCTTCTGATGCGGGTATCGTCCTCGCGCAACCAGATCCGCGACGGAGATGCCGTCGGGTGCGATCGATGTCTGGGGCAACAGCCCGAGCCGACGTGCGACTTCCTTCGCCGGATAGGAGCTGATGGCCTTGCCGTCGAGCAGGACGGTGCCTGCCTCGGGCTTCAGCAGCCGCGACAGCGCACGCAGAAGCGTCGACTTTCCACACGCGTTGGGTCCGACGATGACGGTGAACTTGCCGTCGGGAATCTCGACGGAGAGGTTCTCGCTGATGACGCGTTTGTCGTACCCGATGGTCACGTTGTCGGCGTACAGCCGGGCCTTGGCCCGCACCCGAGTCCCCGTATTCGACATCACTGTTTTCTACCTTCCCGAGCCAACAACCAGACGAAGTACGCGCCGCCGATGGACACCGTGACGACGCCGACGGGCAACTGCGTCGGCGCGAACAGACGCTGAGCCGCGAAGTCGCTGAGCACCAACAGAAACGCGCCCATGACCGCCGACGGCAGCAACGCGACCCCTGCCGTTCTGGTCAGCCGTCGAACCAGCTGAGGGGCGGCGAGCGCGATGAACGAGATGGGACCTGCGGCTGCGGTCACCAGCGCCGTCAGCGCAACGCCGAGCACCATGAGGATCAACCGTGTCGGCTCGGCGCTGATACCGAGGGCCTTGGCTGCGTCGTCGCCCATCTCGAGCATCGGCAATCTCTTGCCGACGACCGCGATGGCAGGCGTCAGAACCACCAGAACCAGCACGACGGGTCCGACCTGCGCCCACCCCAGCCCGTTGAGACTGCCCGCACCCCACACGGCCGCGGCCATGGCGTCGGCGAGATCGGCCTTGATGATCAGCCACGTGTTGACCGACGCGAGCACGGCGCTGATGGCGATTCCCACGATGATCAGCCGAAACCCCTGCACACCCTTCTTGAACGCCAGCAGATACACCACTGCAGCCGTGCAGATTCCGCCGATCAGCGCTCCCGCTCCGGTCTGGTAGTAGCCACCGCCGAGCGTCAGGATGACGATCAACGCACCGGTGTACGCACCCGTGTCGAACCCGATGATGTCCGGGCTTCCCAGAGGATTTCGTGTCAAGGACTGAAAGATCGCCCCCGACACCCCCAGGGCGCCACCGAGCAACAGTGCGAGCGCGACACGAGGGAACCGCCACTCCATCACCACCAGTTCGGTGAACCGCGGCGCATCGGAGAACAGCGCCTGCAGAACCCCGCCCGGCGGAATGTAGTAATCACCCGACCCGAGTGCAACGACCGACACCACCAGCGACAGTGCGACCAGAACGGCGCACACCACCACGGTCCTGACGTCGATGCGTCCACTGACCTCGTCGTCGGCGAGACGCAGAATACGAACTCGCCGACCGAAATCCACCGTGCTCACAGCCCACTCACCTTCTTGCGTCGAACCAGAAGGATGAGGACCGGAGCGCCGACGAAGGCGGTGACGATGCCGACCTGCAGTTCACCCGGCCGGATGACGAGACGGCCGACGACGTCGGACAACAGCAGCAGGCAGGGCGCGGCCGCGACGGTGTAGAGCAGGATCCAGCGTTGGTCGGGCCCGACGAACCAGCGGACCATGTGCGGGATCATCAGTCCGACGAAGCCGATGGGGCCTGCGGCTGCGGTGGCGGCGCCGGCGAGCAACGTGACGGCGACGATGCCGATGGTGCGGGTGTGGGTGACTTTCGCACCGAGGGATTGAGCCAGGTCGTCGCCCAGGGCGATTGCGTTCAGCGGCCGTGCGATGACGAGGGCGAGGATCAGTCCGACGAGTACGAAAGGTCCGATGGCGAACGAGATGTCGAGGCCTCGACCGGACAGCGAACCTGCGCCCCAGAATCTCATCTTGTCGAACGCCTCCGGGTCGAGCAGGAGCATGCCGGAGGTGATACCGCCGAGAACCGCGGCCAGCGCAATTCCGGCCAGAGTCAATCTAATCGGCGTCGCGCCTGCTCGTCCCATGGACCCGAGCGCGTAGACCGCGACCGTGGCCAGAATCGCACCGAGGAACGCGAACCAGATGTAGGACCAGATACCGGTGAAGCCGAGCGCACCGACCGCGAGGGCCACGAAGAACGCAGCTCCGGCGTTGACACCGAGAATCCCCGGGTCCGCCAAGGGATTACGGGTCATGGCCTGGATCAGCGCTCCACTGACGCCGAGTGCGATTCCCACGATGAGACCGAGAACCGTTCGCGGGACTCGGAGTTCGCGAATGATGACGGCGTTGTTCGAGTCGTCGTACGCGAACAGTCCGTTCCACACCTCGTTCAGTGGAATGTACTTGGTACCGACGGCGATGCTGAGCAGGCAGATCGCTGCAAGGAGCGCGATGACGACGACAAGACCCGCGGTGCGTCTGGCGTTGGTCTTGGCAAGCCCTCCGGGAGTGCTCGGCGTCTCGAGCCGGCCTGCGACAGGCGCTTCCGGGTCTCCGGAGTCACCCGCCTTCACTACCGTCGTCATCGTGGTGCTCCCGGAATACCTGTCCTACTCGAATTAGGTACACCTTACACAGGCACGGCTTACCTACCCGCGGCACCCAATGCGCGAGAGATGTCGCCTGCCTGCGCGTCGAGTTCGGAGCGTTGCGGCGACGTCGGGCGCGCCCGAAGACCGAAACCGTCCCCTACGGTCCGCGGGATGACGTGCAGGTGGACGTGGAAGATCTCCTGACCCGCCACTTCTCCGTCGGCGAGGAAGAAGTTGACGCCCGCGATACGCGGATTCGTCGCCCGCAGCGCGGCCGCGACTTTCTGCCCGACGACGAACAGGTGTGCCCCCACGTCGGGCTCGAGTTCGGCGAGGGACCTCGCTTGTTGCCTGGGAACGACCAGGACGTGGCCTCTGGTGACCGGTCGGATATCCATGAACGCCACCGCGACATCGTCGGAGTACACGAGGCTGGATTCGGCGTTCCCGGCAATGATTTCGGCGAAGATCGTGTACGGATTCATACTTCGCCAGTCTAGGCAGAGACTGCGACCTCCTTGCGCCCCGACTAGAGTTCGGCCATGGGATTGTTGGGCGGGGTTCTCTTCGACATAGACGGCGTGCTGGTCACGTCGTGGCAGCCCGTTCCAGGTGCTGCCGAGGCACTGGACTATCTGGACAGCAAGGACATCGCACGCGCCTTCCTCACCAACACCACGTCGAAGACCAGATCCCAGATCGCCGACGCGTTGACCGAAGCAGGCCTGCCGGTCCACGCCGACGAGATCGTGACCGCGTCGTCCTTGACGGCCGATTACCTGCGTCAGACCTACCCTGGGGCGCGCACGGTCCTGATCAACAACGGGGACATCGCCGGGGACATGCCGGGCATCGAATTCGTCGACGAGGGCGACGGCGATCCGGACGTGGTGGTCGTCGGCGGCGCGGGTCCCGAATTCACCCACGAACGCCTCAGCCGCGTCTACGACTGGCTCTGCCGAGGAATTCCCGTCGTTGCGATGCACCGAAGCCTGATGTGGACGACGGGTGCCGGTCTACGCATCGACACCGGGATGTACCTGGCGGGGATGGAGAAGGCGTCGGGGCACACGGCGAAAGCCATCGGCAAGCCCGCACCGCTCGGATTCCAGACTGCTGCCGAGCGCATGGGCGTCGACCCGGTGGACGTCGTGATGGTCGGCGACGACCTGGACAACGACGTGCTGGCGGCTCAGGTCGTGGGTATGACGGGTGTGCTCGTCCGCACCGGAAAGTTCCAGCAGGACGTGCTCGACCGCCGATCCAAGCAGGAATTCGGGCTGCAACCGAACCACGTCATCGGCTCGGTCGCAGACCTTCCCGGTGTCCTAGAGAATCGGTGACGGCGAGTACTTCGCTGCCGACGGGAACTGGCTGACGAGCGTCTCCACATCGGAGACAACAGCCGCCACCTGCGCTTCCGCAGATCCGATGAATGCGGACTTGTCCGCGAGGGCGGCGTCGAGCGCATCCCGATCCAGCGGAATCCGATCGTCGGCCGCCAGGCGATCGAGCAGGTCGGGCTCCTGGCCCTGCTCCCGCATCGCAAGCGCGACGGCCACCGCGTGTTCCTTGATGGCCTCGTGCGCGGTCTCGCGGCCGACGCCGGCGCGCACGGAGGCCATGAGCACCTTCGTCGTGGCCAGGAACGGCAAGTAGCGCTGCAGTTCCTTGGCGATGACGGCCGGGTACGCGCCGAACTCGTCGAGCACGGTCAGGAACGTCTCGATCATGCCGTCGATGGCGAAGAACGCGTCGGGAAGTGCCACTCGGCGGACGACCGAGCAGAAGACGTCGCCTTCGTTCCACTGTGCACCGGCGAGTTCGGCGGCCATCGATCCGTACCCGCGGAGCACGACCTGCAGACCGTTGACGCGCTCGCAGGAGCGGGTGTTCATCTTGTGCGGCATCGCCGACGACCCCACCTGGCCCGGCTGGAAGCCCTCGGTGACCAGCTCGTGGCCCGCCATCAACCGAACGGTGTGTGCGAACGACGAAGGTCCCGCACCGAGCTGGACGAGTGCAGAGACGACCTCGTGATCGAGGGAACGCGGATACACCTGACCGACGCTCGTCAGGACGTGCCGGAAACCGAGGTGATCGGCGACGATCCGCTCGAGCGCGGTCAGCTTGGCCGAGTCGCCGCCGAACAGATCGAGCATGTCCTGCGCGGTGCCCATCGGGCCCTTGATTCCGCGAAGCGGGTAGCGCGCGATCAGTTCCTGCAGGCGGACCAGAGCGATCAGCGTCTCGTCCGCGGCGGATGCGAAACGCTTGCCGAGCGTTGTCGCCTGGGCTGCGACGTTGTGGCTTCTTCCCGCCATCACGATCGACGAGTACTCGGCCGCCTTCTCCGCGAGCCTGGCTGCGACGGCGACACCGTGTGCGTGGATGTGCTGGAGGGACCGCAGAATCTGCAGCTGCTCGACGTTCTCGGTCAGGTCGCGGCTGGTCAGACCCTTGTGGATGTGCTCGTGGCCGGCCAGAGCATTGAACTCCTCGATGCGTGCCTTCACGTCGTGGCGCGTCACGCGCTCACGCTCGGCGATGGACTGCAGGTCCACCTGATCCAGCACGCGTTCGTAATCTGCGACGGCGGAGGACGGAACGTCGACTCCCAGGCTGGACTGAGCCTTGAGGACCGCGATCCAGAGCTGGCGCTCGAGCACGATCTTGTGTTCCGGAGACCAGAGGTCCACCAGTTCGGGGCTGGCGTAACGGGTGGCGAGGACATTCGGAATGGTCACGACTGCCCAGTCTAGCTAGCCCCGGCAGGAGCGAGAACGTCGAGGACTGCGAGAAGCATCGACGACGCCATGGCCCGCGGTTCCGGGTCGACTTCGCCGAGAGCTCCGACCACCGCCCCGTCGACTACAGCGACGAGGCGGCGGAGTTGCTGCTCCTGCACGATTCGACCGGATCTGCGCAGGACGTCGGTCAGTAGGTCGTCGGTCTGCGCGCGCAGCCGCAGCTGAACTTCGCGGAGCTGCGGATGACGGGCGGAGGCGATGAAACGCTCGTACCGCGCGATCAGGCGTTCGGGACCGTCGTCGACCGCGCCCTGGGGCCCGATGAGGAGGTCGACGATCAGGGCGACCGTCGAATCGGTGTCGTGCGCCAGGTCTCCCAGCGAATCGATCCGGCCGCGCATCACTTCGAGTTCCCGTGTCCCCAGAAGCTCCACGGCACAGGCGATCAGATCACCCAGCGACTCGAAATAATAGGTCGTCGACGCCAGTGGCAGTCCTGCTTTCGCGGCAACGGCACGGTGACGCACCGCGTCGAATCCGCCTTCCACCAGCAGATCTGCCGCTGCGCACGCCAGTGCGTGCCGTCGACGCTCCCCTTTCGGGGTCGCACCCGACGCCTTGCTCGGCGAATCGGTGTGGCCTGCTGACATTCGAATCATGGTGCCAGCCCGCGTCGGTTCTTCTGGGGTAAACGGTGTGGAATCCTGAAGATCATGCACTTTTCGACCATCGACCTCCGTTCGGACACCGTGACGCGGCCTTCGCCGGAGATGCGGCAGGCGATGTACGACGCCGAGGTGGGCGACGATGTTCTCGACCACGACCCCACCATGGCCCGGCTGGAGGAGCGTGTTGCGGACGTTCTCGGGTACGAGAGTGCGCTGTGGGTGCCCAGCGGATCGATGGGAAATCTGATCGCGCTGATGATGCACCTGAGGCGGGGTGACGCATTCCTCGCGCCGGAACACGCGCACGTCCTCGATTCCGAGTTGGGCACGGCCGCGTGGCTCGCCCAAGGCATGCCTCGAATCCTGCCGCACGACGCGGGACCGGGACGCCCGACGTCCGAGACCGTCGCCGCAGCGGTGTCCGACGGCCCGTACTTCACGTTGACCACGACGCTGCTGTGCCTCGAGAACACCCACAATTTCGCCGGCGGGGCCGTGTTCGACGCCGAGGAATGGGCGGCCCTGCTGGCCGCGGCCCGCGAGAGGGGCCTGACGGTGCACCTCGACGGCGCACGCGTGTGGAATGCGGCCGTGGCGCTCGGAGTCCCGGTCTCGGATCTGACGCGCGGCGCCGACACCGTCCAGGTGTGCTTGTCCAAGGGATTGGGTGCACCGGTGGGTTCGATGCTCGTTTCCGACGCCGCCCGCATCACCGAAGCCAGGCGCATCCGCAAGATGCTCGGCGGAGGAGTGCGACAGGGCGGAGTACTCGCCGCGGCGGGCCTGGTGGCACTGGATACCGTCGACTCCCTCGCCGACGACCACGCCCATGCCCGTCTCCTCGCCGACGGTCTCCGCGAACGCGGCTGGACCGTCGACGAACCCCAGACCAACATCGTTCTCGCCGACGGACCTCTGACCGTCGCGGAGCTCGCCGATCTCGGGATAGCCGCGGTCGGCGTCGTCGGACGAACACGATTCGTCACCCACCGAGACGTCTCACGATCCGACATCGAGGATGCCCTGAGCCGGCTCTAGAGCACAGGCGCGAGGCGAGTCAGCGCCTCTTCGACGTGCTCGGTGGTTCCGGCGAACGAGAACCTGACGGTGTGGTGGCCGTGCACGGTGTCGAAATCCACGCCGGGGGCGAGAGCCACACCGGTCTCGGCGAGGATGCGCTCGCACCACGCCCGTGAGTCCTGCGTCAGGTGACCGATGTCCGCGTAGGCGTAGAACGCTCCATCGGCGGGCGCCAGGTCGGTGACACCGGCCGCGGTCAATCCGTCGAGCAGGATCCGCCGGTTGACGGCGTAGCGCCGGACGTGACCGTCGAGCTCGGCGCGCGACTCTTCGGTGAACGCCGCGACGGCCGCTACCTGCGAGATCGCAGGCGGGCACACGGTCATGTTCGACGCCAGGCGCTCCACCGCGCGGTGCAGGTGCGACGGCAGCAGCATCCACCCGAGCCGCCACCCCGTCATCGAGAAGTACTTGGACACCGATCCGATGACGACCGACGAGGTGCGCGAGGTCTCCCACGCGCTCGACGTCGTCACGTCCCCGTAGGAAATACCGTGGTAGATCTCGTCGGAGATCAGGAGGGTTCCGTTGGCCTCGCACCACCGGGCGATCGCGGCCAACTCGTCGGCGTCGACGATCGTTCCCGTCGGGTTGGCGGGACTGGCGATGATCAGGCCCTTCGGCGGCTCGGGGAGTTCTTCGAGCATCGCTACGGTCGGCTGGAATCGCGACTCGGCGCCACAGTCCAGCTCGACCACGCGGCAGCCGAGGGCAGCGAGAGTGTTTCGGTACGCGGGATACCCCGGACGGGCCATGACCACGGTGTCCCCGACATCGAACGCAGCGAGGAACAGCAGCGTGAACGCGCCGGACGATCCAGTCGTCACCACGACCTCGTCGGGGTGCACGTCGATGTTCGACTCGGCCGAGTGATACGCCGCGATCGCTTCCCGAAGCGGCAGAATGCCGAGAGTTTCCGTGTACCCGAGCAGATGACCGTCCAGGGCCTCCCGAGCAGCCCGCAGCACGGGTGCCGGCGCAGGCGTCGACGGTTGCCCCGCAGCAAGCGACAGCACGTCCCCATGCGTTCGAGTTCTCACAGCAGCAGCCTTGAACACATCCATGACGTGAAAGGGCTGAATCTCGGACCTGGACGACGGAGTACGCACGCGATCGAGGTTATCGCTACGTTCGTGGGGTACGCCTGCCCAACCATCCGAGGTCGATTCGCATGACACACCCCACCGCACACACCGTCGCCGATGCCCTCGACGCACTGCGCGAGACGACCCCGTTGGTTCAGTCACTCACCAACGTCGTCTCGGCGAACTTCGTCACCAACGTCCTCCTGGCGGCGGGTGCGAGCAACGCACACATCGACAACGTGCACGAAGCTGCCGCATTCGCCGCGATCGCAGGTGGGGTACTGATCAATCTCGGCACCCCCGATGACGGCACTGCCGAGGCCTTCGTTCTCGCCGCCGACGGCGCGGTGGCAGCCGGAACACCCTGGGTACTCGACCCCGTCGGTGTCGGCGGGCTTCCGTGGCGCACGTCCCTGGCTGCCGACCTGCTCACCCGGCGCCCGACGGCTGTCCGCGGCAACGCTTCCGAGATCGTCGCACTCGCAGGCCTGGGCAGCTCGACACGCGGAGTCGACAGCTCGGTCGATTCGAAAGACGCCGTACCGGCCGCGATCGCATTACTCGACCACGCTGACGCGGTGTCCGCCTCCGGACCGATCGACTACCTCGTCGGGCGCAGCAACAACGGTCCAGTGGGCCTCACGGTCGCCGGTGGCAGTCCCCTTCTGACCAAGGTCACGACAACGGGATGCTCGCTGGGCGCTCTCGTCGCTGCCTACCTGGCCGTCACCCCGGATTCGCTGACCGGACTCACCGCCGCACACACGCACGTGGCGGTGGCAGCGGAGGTGGCGGAACACACGTCGTCGGGGCCCGGATCTTTCTCGGTGGCCTACCTCGACGCCCTTGCCTCGGTCACCCCGGACGACATCCGTGCGCGGGCACGGATCGAGCCGCTTGAGTTGTAACCGGTTCATCCACAGGCGTTCTCGTCAGCGCAGCAGGGGTGCCTGACGCTCCATTCCTTCGACGGATACGCGGTTTCCTGCGCATTCGACTCGATAGTGGAGCATCAGGATCGGGTCCTCAGAGTGAGATGCGCCCTTCGAGCGCAGCGAGGCCGATGTCGGTGCGGTAGTGACTGCCCGGCAATTTGATTGCGTCGATTTTGGCGTAGGCGTCCGCTCTGGCCTCTGCCAGGTCCGCGCCCGAACCGACGACGCTGAGCACGCGGCCGCCGGCGGAGACGACTGCGCCGTCCTTGTGCCCGGTGCCTGCGTGGAGAACACCGTCGGCATCCACACCCGTGATGACGTCGCCCGTACGCGGACGGCCGGGGTAGTTCTCGGCTGCGACCACCACGGTCACGGCCGAGCCGTTCTTCCACTGCAGCGGCTCGAGCGAGTCGAGCGTGCCGGTGGCCGTTGCGTTCAGGGCCTCGCCCAGCGGGGAGTCCAACAAGGCGAGCACTGCCTGGGTCTCGGGATCGCCGAAGCGGCAGTTGAATTCGACGACTGCCGGTCCTTGCGATCCGATCGCCAGTCCCGCGTACAGCAGACCGGAGAACGGTGAGCCACGCCGCACCATCTCGGCGGCAACGGGCTCGACCACCTCGGTGACGATCTGCTGAACGACGGACTCGGGCAGCCACGGAAGCGGGGTGTAGGCGCCCATGCCACCGGTGTTGGGACCGGTGTCCCCGTCGCCGACGCGCTTGTGATCCTGCGCCGGAAGAAGCGGAACCACTGTCTCGCCGTCGACGAGGCAGAACAGCGACACCTCGGGTCCGTCGAGGAACGATTCCAGCAACACCGGATGCCCGGTCTCGAGCAACTCGGCAGCGTGATCGCGGGCCGCGAGGCGATCGGTGGTGACCACGACGCCCTTGCCCGCCGCGAGCCCGTCGTCCTTGACGACCCAGTTGGGGCCGAAACGATCGAGAGCTTCGTCGAGCTTCGCCGGCGAATCGACGATTTCACTGTGCGCCGTCCGCACACCCGCTGCCGCCATGACGTCCTTGGCGAACGCCTTGGAACCTTCGATTCGAGCAGCGTCGGCCGACGGTCCGAACGTGGCGATACCGGCCTCACGCAGAGCATCGGCAACACCGAGCACGAGCGGGACCTCGGGACCGATGACCACGAGATCTGCCTCGACCTTGCGAGCCAGCTCGGTCACCGCTGCACCCGACGCCACGTCGACGGGATGCTGCTCGGCGATAGACGCCGTGCCTGCATTGCCGGGAGCGACCAGCAGTTTGCTGACCTTAGGGTCCTTGCTCAGCGCAAGGAGAAGGGCGTGCTCACGAGCACCTGAACCGATTACGAGTACGCGCACAGTGCATCAGACTATCGGCTCGACTCCCATCGGAGAAAAAGATGGTCAGCTCAGGTCGTACAACGTCACACCGTCGACGGTAGTGGCCGTGTAATTCGCCGCGACCCACTCGGAGATCTCGGCGGACGTGCCGGAACTGGACCCACCCATCCCTCCACCTGCGATGAAGTAGTGGATCTCACTGTTGGCCACGTACTCCTTGAACTGCTCGAGCGTCGGCGACGGGTCGGTGCCGTTGAATCCGCCGATCGCCATGACGGGGTCCTCGGTCGCCAGCTGATAACCCGACGCACTGTTGGATCCGATGGCTGCCGCGACCCAGGTGTAGGAGTCTGTGTCGTGTTCGAGCAACGAGGTGATCGCCTCGGTCGGGGTGCTGCCGCTGAGGAGTCCACCGGCCCCGCCCATGCCACCGCCGGGAAGCCCTGCAGGCATCTGACCGTCCTGCATCGGGAAGCCCTGCATCCGAGATTGACCGTCGCGGGTCCGGCCGTCGCCCATTCCGCGGCCACCGCCCATACCGCCTGGACCGCCCATTCCTGTCGACGGCCCGGCCGAGACGATGGATCCGGTGTGCGGGGTCGCGATGGTGTCGAGTGCGTACGCGGTCGGGCCCGCAAGGCCCGCGAACATCACTGCGAGAATGGCTGCGACAGAAAGTTTTCCACGTGTCATCGCCGGGATGAGCAGTGTGACCGCGCCGAGGACGCCGACGACGAGGATCGCCCACCGAAGCCACGGCACGAAGTCCGCACTGCGGCCGAGCAGAACCCAGGCTGTCGCCACGGCGGCGAGGGTCGACACTGCCATGGCGATGCGCACCCAGTACCGCTCGCGGTTGCGCCACGCCAGCACGCTGCCCGCGCCGATCAGTGCTGCCACAGCAGGTGCCAGTGCCACCGTGTAATAGGAGTGGAAGATGCCCGCCATGAAGCTGAACGTCAGACCGGTGACCAGCAACCACAGGCCCCACACCGTCAAGGCCGCGCGCTGAGGATCGGTGCGGCGAACACGTCCTCGGATCACGAGGCCGACGACCAACAGGATCAGCGCCGACGGGATGAGCCATGCGATCTGACCGCCCTGCGAGGAGTCGAACATGCGCGTGATGCCGGTTTCACCCCACATGCCACCTCCTGCACCGCCGCCCGGGGTCACGCTTCCGGTTTCCTCACCGTTGAGGCGGCCGAGACCGTTGTATCCGAGGGTCAGTTCGAGGATGGAGTTGTCCTGCGAGCCCCCGATCCAGGGCCGTGACGACGCCGGCCACAGTTCGACGACGAGTAGCCACCAGCCGGCCGACACGATCGCCGCGCCCAATGCGGCAAAGAGCTGCATCAGCCTGGTGACCAACTTCGGCCGGCCGAAAGCGAGGTACATCAACGCGATCGGCGGAATGACGAGCATCACCTGGAGCTGCTTGGTCAGGAACCCGAACCCGACGAACACTCCGGTGAGCACGAGCCACCGAGTACGCCCGTTCTCGACGGCCCGCATCGATGCCCACACCGCGGCGATCATCAGCAGCACCAGCAGGGCGTCGGGATTGTTGAAGCGGAACATCAGTGCCGCAACGGGAGTGACTGCGAGGGTCAGTCCGGCGAGGAGACCGGCGGCGGAACCGAACTGACGACGAATGGTCGCCCACAGAAGCGCGACCGAACCGACGCCCAGCAGTGCTTGCGGGATCAGCATCGCCCAGGAGCTGAGTCCGAAGACTCGAACCGACAACGACATCAACCACAACGACATGGGTGGTTTGTCGACGGTGATGGAATTTGCCGCGTCCGACGAGCCGAAGAAGAACGCTTTCCAGGACACCGAACCGGCCTGCACTGCCGCGGAGTAGAACGAGTTCGCCCAACCGGACGCGCCGAGGCCCCAGATGTAGGCCACGGCCGTACCCACCAACAGCACTGCAAGACCGATCCATTCCCATCGAGAGTGCGTCTCCTGGGTGGGTTCCTCGACGGGTCGTTGCATCAGCGTCGTCATTTCTACGCGTCCTCCTTGGTACGGAACACCCAACGAAGGGCAACGAACCGGCACACCGTTGCAACGAGATTCGCAACGACGAGCACCGAGAGTTCGACGTGCCGCGACACGTCGGGTGCCGCGGCGTGCAGTGCGGCGAGTGAACCACTGGTGACCAGCAGTGCGAAGCCGAACACCAACAGCCCCTGCAGTTGGTGCTGGCCAGCATTCTCGGCCCCACGTATTCCGAACGTGAAGGCCCGGTTCGCCGCCGTGTTGAGGACGGCGGTGATCAACAATCCGAGGAAGTTGGCGGCCTGTGCACCGATGAGCGGGTGCAGAATCAGATACAGCAGCGCGTAGGCGACCGTGCTTGCGACGCCGATGATTCCGAATCGGACCAATTGCCCGACCATTCCGTGCGGTACTCCGGCCACGAGCGGCTCCCGTCCGAGACTCTTGCGCAACTCCGCGACCGGCAATGCGCCCGACGCCAATGCTCGGCCCACTCGCCAGCATCCTTCGAGGTCCTTCACGGCGGTGTCGACGATGTTCACGCTGCTGTTGGGGTCGTCGACCCAATCGACCGGCACCTCGTGAATCCGCAGACCCACTTTCTCGGCGATGACGAGCAGTTCGGTGTCGAAGAACCAGCCGTTGTCCTCCACGAGCGGCAACAGTGTCCGCGCGACATCGGTGCGCATCGCCTTGAAGCCGCACTGCGCGTCGGAGAACCGCGCACGCAGCGAGGTACGCAAGATGAGGTTGTAACTGCGAGAGATGAATTCACGCTTCGCTCCGCGCACCACCCGCGACGATCGGCTCAAGCGTGAACCGATCGCGAGATCGGAGTGCCCGGACAGCAGCGGAGCGATCAGAGGCATCAACGCGTTCAGATCCGTGGACAAATCGACGTCCATGTAGGCAACGACGTCGGCATCGGACTCCAGCCACACCGCTTTCAGCGCTCGGCCACGTCCCTTCTCGTCGAGGTGGCGGACGTGCACGCCGTCGATCTCGGCCGCCAATCGCCGGGCGACGTCGAGTGTGGCGTCGGTGCTGGCGTTGTCTGCGATGGTGATCCGGGCGCGGAAGGGAATGGTGCCCTCGAGGTGCGTGTGCAGTCTACGAATGCACTGCTCGAGATCCGCCTCCTCGTTGTAGACCGGAATGACCACCTCGAGGACGGCCGTCGCAGCGTCACCTGGGGACGAGCTTGGCTCACGGCCACCTGCTCGGAGTAGCGAGTTCGATGTCATGAACCACAGATTCGTCTACCTGCCTGCGACCAGCCTGGATCCAAGCTGGCAGTTTCCTGTGCCGCCGGAGTGGAGCCTGCGGAATGACCCATGGGTCCCGCACGCCGCATAGGGTTGGGCGCATGGCATCGGTATTCAGCAAGATCATCAGTGGAGAGATTCCGGGACGATTCGTCTGGGAGGACGACGACGTCGTCGCGTTCCTGACCATCGCTCCCGTCACTCAGGGACACACCCTGATCGTGCCGCGCGAGGAGATCGACCAGTGGCAGGACGTCGACGGCGCGGTGTTCGGCAAGTTGACGTCGGTTGCACAGAAGATCGGTCGAGCGGTGGTCCAGGGCTTCGACGCGCCGCGGGCAGGGTTCCTTATCGCCGGACTGGAAGTGCCGCATCTGCACCTGCACGTGTTCCCGGCGTTCGAGATGGGGAACTTCGACATCTCCGGCGCGGACCCGAGTCCGTCGGCCGAGTCCCAGGACGAGGCAGCGCGGAAGATCAAGTCTGCACTGACCGACCTGGGTTACGGGGCGAACGTCCCTACCTGATCGGGTCGAGCAACCGTCGCGTCGAACGCAAGGCCGCGGACACTGCGTTCGGCCGCACGGTGCCACCGATTCCGGGCCCGGGACGCATCAGCACATCGCGGGGGCCAGGCGCGAGCGCGCAACGGGTGCACAGACCGGGGCCGGTCAGTAGGGTGCCGCAGTCTGCGTGCAGGAATTCCCGACGCGCACCGCCCGGCGACGGGACCTGGGTACCGCCCCAGTCGTTCAGCGCGAAGACCACGTGCCACAAACCCTCGAGCGCTGTCGTCGCAACGTATTCGTCGCGGCCGCCATGAGGTACGCGCTCGAGCAGTCCAGCGTCGACGAGGCCTGCGAGCCGCTGCGTGAGGACGGCCTTCGACATCTCCAGATGGGTCTGGAAGTCCGAGAACCGTCGTACACCGAACAGCGAGTCACGCACGATGAGAAGCGTCCAGCGCTCGCCGACGAGTTCGAGCGCACGTGCCATCGAGCAATCCTGATGTACGTAGTCGACGCCGAGGGCCATGTACGGAAGCCTACCCGAATGGTCTGTTGACCGAACCTAATCGCGCGGTTACAGTTCGGTCACCGAACCAAGGGGAACCATGACCACCACCGACCCGTCCACCGTGCAACGACGCTCACTTGTGATCGCGTCGCTCGGCACTCTGCTGACCCTGGTGGCGTTCACAGCGCCCTTGGCGACCATCAATCCGACGGCGACGACCCTCGGAAGTGACGCTGCCGGGAAGACCTGGATTCTGAGCTCGATGAGCATCGGGCTCGGTGCTGCTCTGTTGACCGCGGGAACCGTCGCCGACGATTTCGGACGCCGTCGGACGTTCGCGATCGGCGCGGTCGTGCTCGCCGCGGGATCCGTTGCCTGCGCGGTTGCCCCCACCACCCTGATCTTCGTGATCGCCCGCATCGCACAGGGCATCGGCGGCGCAGCACTCGTCGCGTCGAGCCTCGGGATCATCGCGCACACTCACCCGGTCGGCCCGCTGCGGGCGCGCGCAAGCGGGATCTGGGGCGCCAGCGTCGGCGCAGGCATTGCCCTCGGGCCGCTGATCGCGGCCGGTTTCGATCGTATCGCCACCTGGCGCGATGCGTACGTCGTGCTCGCGGTCGCCGCAGCTGTGCTGGCCTACGTCTCGCACCGCTTCGTCGTCGAGTCGAGAACCGACGTTCCGCGAGGCCTCGATCCGGCGGGCGCGCTTCTGCTCGGCCTCGGCGTCAGTGCGCTGCTGGCTGCGTTGGTCGAGGGGCGCCAGGGATGGGCAGACCCTCTGCCCATCGGATTGTTCGTCGTCGCAGCACTGCTACTGAGCATGTTCGTCATTGTCGAATTACGAAGCAGCACGGCCATGCTGGACCTGTCGCTGTTCGCTCATCCCCCGTTCGTCGCAGCGACCTTCGCGGCACTCATGACCGGTGCCGGCGTCATCGCCCTGATGTCGTATGTGTCCGGATTCCTCGGAAATGCCTACGGTATCCAAGCATTGGAAGCTGCACTGCTGATGTTCGCGTGGTCCGGCACGTCGGTCGTCACAGCTCTGCTCGCTCGGAGGATTCCGCCGAGCATCTCGGGCGGAACACAACTGGCCGTCGGACTGCTCGGCGTCGCCGTCGGGCAGCTCCTTCTTCTCGGTCTGTCCGAGGACTCGACGTGGTCTCGCCTGCTGCCCGGCCTGCTCGTCGCCGGCGTCTCCAGCGGTGTCCTCAACGCAGCCCTCGGGCGCGAGGCCGTGGCCAGCGTGCCCGCCGGGCGTGCAGGCATGGGTAGTGGCGCCAACAACACTGCTCGATACGTGGGTTCGGCCGTCGGCGTCACCGTGGTTGCCGTGCTCGCTGTTCCGACCGGAACGCCCAGTGTCGCGGGCCTCGTCGAGGGGTGGAACAGCGCAGTGCTGTTCACCACCGCCGCGTCCATCGTCGGCGCGCTGGTGGTTCTTGCCTGCCGCCGCCGGGCCTAGTCGACCCGGTCCTGATTCACCCGGGGCAGTTCCACCCGGAACGTTGCGCCCAGGCCCGGCGTACTGTCGACGGTGACGGTTCCGCCGTGCGCGGCGACGAGGGCCGCGACGATCGACAATCCCAGTCCGCTGCCCCCACTTTCACGAGTACGGGAGCTGTCCGCGCGATAGAAGCGCTCGAAGACGTGCGCCGATTCCTCGGCCGACAAGCCGGGCCCGGTGTCGCTGACCTCGAGTCGCACCGACGTGTCCGTGGTGCCCACACGGACCTCGATGGACGCATCGGACGGAGTGTGCCGAACAGCATTCCCGACGAGGTTGGCCACTACCTGACGTAGCCGTGCGTCGTCACCGGTCACCTCGGGAATGCCGGGCCCTGAGACGACTTTCAGTGAGATGTCGCGTTCGGGAGCGACGGCCCGGGCGTCGTGCACGGCGTCGGCAGCGATGGTGAGCACGTCGACGGATCGAGCCTCCAACGGGCGTTGCGCGTCGAGCCTGGCCAGCATCAGCAGATCCTCCACGAGCAAACCCATGCGTGCCGATTCACCCTCGATGCGGTTCATCAACAACGTGATGTCGCTCATCGCGCCTTGCCGATGCAGCTCCGCGAATCCTCGAATCGTCGTCAGTGGTGTGCGTAGTTCGTGACTCGCGTCGGCGACGAAGCGCCGCATCTTGTCCTCGGATGCGCGGGCCGCCTCCTCGGACGCCTCGCTCGCCGCGAACGCCTGCTGAATGCGAGTGAGCATGCCGTTCAACGCAATCGACAGCTTGCCGATCTCGGTGCGCGAACTCCGCTCCGGCACCCGCTCGTGCAGGTCACCGGCTGCGATCGCGGCCGCTGTTTCCTCGACCTGCACGAGTGGACGCAGACTGCGGCGGACGACGAAGTACGCCAGCACCGCGAGAAGTGCCAGAACTATGGTCCCGATGATCAACTGAAGCACCACCAAACGATCGACCGTGATCTTGGTGGGTGTCAGACTCTGCGCAACCACGGTGGTGCCCTGGGAGTTGGTGACGCTGAAGGCTCGCCACTCCTCGTCTCCGTCGACGGAACCGACCGTGGTGGGCCGAGACGTGTCGACGCCGTCGACGTCGGGAACGTTCTGCCCGGCGTCCTCCTCGATCCTGATCTGGCCGTCGGTGTCGGTCGCTTTCACGTAGAAGTCCGCCGGTGGTCGCCTGGACTCCGAAGGCGGTGGCATGTCCGGGTTCCGGGGTTCCGCCCACACGCGGGACGCGTCGAACAAGCTCTTGTCGACGCGTTCGACGAGCGATTGCTGCAGCGCGGACGTCACTGCGACACCGGACGCCAGCAGCCCGGTCGCGACGAGAAGCAGCAGTGCCGCGACGAGCGTGAACCGTAGCGGAACGTCCCTGGGCGTCGGCAGTTTCTTCACCGCGGCTGCCGCATGACGTAGCCGACACCACGCAGAGTGTGGATGAGTCTGGTGTCCCCGGTGTCCACCTTGCGGCGCAGATAGGACACGTAGGATTCGACGACACCGACTTCACCGCCGAAGTCGTAGTGCCACACGTGATCCAGGATTCGCGGCTTGCTCAGCACGGTGCCCGCGTTGACCATGAAGTACCGGAGCAGCGTGAATTCCGTCGGCGAGAGTGCAACCGGCTCGCCTGCCTTCCACACCTCGTGGGTGTCGTCGTCGAGTTCGATGTCCGCGAACGAGATTCGCGACGGTGCAGTCTCCTCCGTCTTTCCGGATCGACGCAGAATGACCCTCAGCCGAGCAACCACCTCTTCGAGGCTGAACGGTTTGGTGACGTAATCGTCGGCGCCGAGCGTCAGGCCCGAGACCTTGTCCTCCACGGAATCGCGAGCGGTCAGGAACAGCGCGGGCGCGTCGACGCCGTCGGCGCGCAGCCTGCGCAGCAGACCGAACCCGTCCATCCCCGGCATCATGACGTCGAGGATGACCGCTTCGGGACGGAAGGTGCGCGCTTTGTCGAGCCCTTCGGGCCCGGACGATGCGGTCTGGACGTCGAACCCCTGGAATCGCAGACTGACAGACAGCAGTTCCAGAATCGTCGGTTCGTCGTCGACGACCAGCACACGGGCCTCAGGTGTTTCGCTCACGTACCCATTCTGGACCCGCAGCCTGCGCACTTGCTGCACTCTCGCTGTGAGGTTTCTGTGAGTGCCGCACGGGGTGCATGATGGACGGCGATGGCGACGACGGACACCTCGGCGAGTCCGGCCCGCCGCATCAGTTCCATGCACGTATTCGCACTTCTGCTCGTGTGCGCGATCGTGTTCCGGGATCAGCTGGTCACGGCGGTGAACTCCTTTCCCGAGCTCCGAACAGGTGCGACGATCTTCCTGGGCGTCTTCGTTCAGGCAACCCCGTTTCTGGTGCTCGGCGTGCTGGTCAGCGGCGCGATCGCCGCGTTCGTCTCGCCGCGGGTTCTGAAACGACTGCTGCCGGCCGACGAGAAAGCTGCTGTCGGTGTCTCCGGCCTGGCCGGAATGGCCCTGCCGGGGTGCGAATGCGGCGCCGTTCCGGTATCCAGGCGTCTGATGGACCAGGGTGCGCCGACGTCGGCGGCGCTCGCATTCCTACTGTCCGCACCTGCCATCAACCCTGTGGTGCTGGTGTCGACGGCTGTCGCGTTCCCCGGTGAACCGCGGATGGTGTTGGCGAGATTTCTCGCATCGCTGGCCACCGCCCTGGTGATGGGCTGGTTGTGGGCCAGAATCGGACGTGCCGAGTGGATCACGAAGAAATTTGCCGATCACAGCCACGATTCCTCGCGGTCGAAATGGGAAGTGTTCACCGAATCCGCCCGACACGACCTGATGCAGGCGGGCGCCTTCCTCGTCCTCGGAGCCGGAGCCGCGGCACTGCTGCACATCGTCGTTCCCGATTCCATCCTCGAGCACCTCGCCGGGCAGATGCTCCTGGCGATTCTGGTGATGGCAGTTCTGGCCGTCGTCCTCGCGTTGTGTTCGGAGGCCGACGCCTTCGTCGCAGCGAGCATGTCGATGCTGCCTCTGCTCCCCCGGCTGGTGTTCCTCGTCGTCGGCCCCGCGGTCGACGTCAAATTGATGGCGATGCAGGCGGGCAGTTTCGGACGTGGATTCGTCGCCCGATTCGCCCCGGTCACCTTCGTCGTCGCGGTGGCGTGCGCCACCTCCGTCGGGCTTCTCGTTCTGGGTGCCCGATGAGGCGGGAGACGCAGAATGTCCTGCTTCTGCTCTTCGGTGGCGCGATGGTCAAGATCTCCGTGGACGGAAGCTTCCTGCGGTACGTGAAGCCGAGCCTGCACCCCTACCTGCTGGCCAGCGGGATTTTCATCGTCGGCTTGGCGTTGGTGGCGATCGTGCGCGACGTCCGGCGAGGAGGACCGGCGGACGACGACCACGCCCACAGCTCTCGTCCGTACTGGATGTTGCTTCTTCCGGCGGCGTTGATTCTGTTCGTCGCGCCGCCCGCACTCGACGTGTCGTCGGTGTCGGATCGGGTGGTCGCGGCCGGTCCTGTGCAGCGCACTGCGTTTCCACCGTTGCCCGACGGCGAAGCGCCCGAAGTACCACTGCTCGACGTCGTGCAGCGCGCCGCGCGGGACAGCACGGGCAGCCTCGACGATCGCGAGATCACCGTGACGGGTATTCGAGTGGAGAACCCGGACGGCAGTGTCGATCTGGCGCGCATTCTGATCATCTGCTGCGCAGCCGACGCGCGATCCATCCGCATCCACCTGGACCGAGACGTCGAGGGCGAGTGGCTACGGGTGCGCGGAACCGTCGGTGAGTCGTCTCCGGAGACGGGCAACATTCCGACGATGGCGGTGACCGGCGTCGAGCAGATCGACGAACCCGAGAACACGTACGCCTATTAGTGGTACACTAGTACCAGTCTTGCTGAATTCGACACAGTGGGACCAGCGGACGAGCGCACCGTACCCGGCCAGCGACAAGACGGTGCATGGGAGTGTTTTCTCATGGCTTGGGTCATTCTTGTCATCTCCGGCGTACTAGAAGCAGTGTGGGCCACCGCCCTCGGCAAGTCCGACGGTTTCTCGCGTCCCGTTCCCACGATCGTCTTCGGTGTCGCCCTCGTCGCCAGCATGGGCGGCCTGGCCGTCGCGATGCGTACCCTGCCTGTCGGCACCGCATACGCCGTCTGGGTCGGAATCGGCGCAACCCTCACCGTCGCCTACGCGATGATCACGGGCGACGAATCGTCGTCGTGGATCAAGGTCGCGCTGCTCGTGGGCATCGTCGGCTGCGTCGTCGGACTGAAGCTGCTGCACTGACCGATCCAGCAGTTACAGTAACTTCCATGAACTGGGTGTCCGCGATCACACTGCCTGCACGCGCTGGGATTGCCATCGCGGAAACTGCCCTGGAGGTCTCGGGGGCGATTCTGTCCACCACTCGATTCGCTCTCGAGACCGGGGCAGCCACGCCTGCCAACCTGGCCTCGCTCACCGATCCCAAGGGCGGCACGATGCAGCTGCTGTCCCAGCTGGGTCAGCTCACCTCGGACGACCGAGCGTTGGGCAACGCACTGCGTGAGGGCGGGCCACTCGACCGGCTGCTCGCGCCGGGTGGCGTCGTCGACAGGTTGACATCGGAGGAAGGCACGCTCGAACGGTTGCTGGCACCCGGCGGACCCGTCGATCGTGTGACCGCCACCGACGGACCGCTGGACCGGCTGCTCGCCGAGGACGGTCCGCTCGAACGGCTGCTTGCCGACGGCGGACTTCTCGATCGGATCACCGCCGTCGACGGCCCCCTCGAACGCCTCACCGCCAAGGACGGGCCGCTCGAACTTCTGACTCGCGAGGACGGCATCATCGAACGCGCCACCCAGGAAGGCGGCCTGTTGGAACAGCTGCTCGCCGAGGGCGGTGCCATCGAGAGGTTGACCGCGAAGGGTGGTCCGCTCGATCAGCTCGTGACCTTGACCGAAACCTTGTCGCAGCTGGCACCCAACATCGAACGCATGGGCGTCAGTATCGACATCCTGCAGGATTCGGTCGAGATCTTGTCGCAGGCGGTGAATCCGTTGGGCGAGTTGGTCGGTCGGCTACCCAATCGCTGGCTCAAAGGGAAGCAGACCGTCCACGAACTGCAGTAGACGGATCCACCGCACAGGCATCAGTTCCGCAGACTCCGTGCGATGACAAGGCGCTGAATCTGGTTGGTGCCCTCGAAGATCTGAGTGATCTTGGCGTCGCGCATGTACCGTTCGACGCGGAAGTCCCGCGTGTAGCCGTACCCGCCGAACACCTGGACCGCGTCGGTGGTGACCTTCATGGCGGCGTCGGTTGCGACGAGTTTCGCGACGGATGCGCCCCGCGAGTAGTCCAACCCGGCGTCCCGACGTCGCGCAGCATCGATGTAGGTGGCCCTCGCGGAGTCGACCGCGGCCGTCATGTCGGCCAGCAGGAACCCGAGGCCCTGATGATCGACGATCTTCTTGCCGAACGTCGTGCGCTCGTTGGCATAGGCGACTGCGTCGTTCAGCGCTGCCTGCGCAATACCCACGGCGACCGCAGCAATTCCCAAGCGGCCGGAATCGAGTGCGCTGAAGGCGATCTGGAGGCCCTGCCCCTCGGCGCCGAGACGTCGCTCCGCCGAGACGAAGGCATTGTCGTAGTTCGCCGACGTGGTGGGCACTGCGTGCAGACCCATCTTCTCCTCCGGCTTGCCGAAGGAGAGCCCCTCCTGATCCTTGGGAACGAGGAAGCAGGAAATACCCTTCGACCCTTCACCGGTGCGGGCGAAGAGGTTGTAGAAATCTGCGATACCGCCGTGCGTGATCCACGCCTTGGCGCCGTTGACGACGTATCCGTCGTCCTTGGCTGTCGCCTTGCAGGTCAACGCGGCGGCGTCGGATCCGGCCTGCGGCTCGGACAAGCTGTATGCGCCGACGAGACTGCCGCCCAGCATGTCCGGAAGCCAGCGCTGCTTCTGCTCCTCGGTTCCGAACGCCAGCAGCGGGGAGCACGCGAGGCTGTGCACGCTGACCGCAACGGCCACCGCCGCCCAGCGGGCCGCCAGTTCTTCCAGCACCTGCAGGTAGACCTCGTACGGCTGGCCACCGCCGCCCCACTCCTCCGGGAACGGGAGGCTCAACAGCCCGGCTTCACCGAGGGTGCCGAACACACCTTCGGGATAGGTCTCGTTCTTCTCGTGCTCGTCGACGATGGGATCCAACACCTTGTCCGCGACATCGCGCGTGAGCTGGATGAGGTCGCGAGCTTCCTCGGTGGGCAACAAACGATCGACAGGCACTTTCGAACTCCTCACAGTACTGACGGTCCCATCACAGTACTGTAGATGATACTGGCTCGCCCACTGCAGTACTGTCATGCTTCATGACCGCAGCTCACGCGACGGCCCGCCGTGCCCAACTGTTCGACCAACTCGTCGACCTCTTGTTGAGCGAAGGGTTCGCCCACCTCACACTCGACGACATCTCGGGACGCCTCCGCTGCAGCAAATCGACGCTCTACACCCTGGCAGGCAGCAAGGAACAACTCGTTCGAGCGGCAACCGTGCACTTCTTCCGCGGAGCAACGGACCGCGTCGAGTCAGCGATCGTCGGCGTCGACGGTTTCGGCAACCGCCTGACCGCGTACCTGACCGCGGTGGGAATTGCCTTGCAGCCGGCATCACGACAGTTCATGGACGACCTCGCCGCCTTCCCTCCTGCCCGCGACATCTACGAGCAGAACACTGCGTTCGCCGCCCAACGCGTTCAAGACCTGATCGACGACGGTGCCGCCGCGGGTGAAGTCCGCAGCGTCCATGCCGCATTCGTCGCCGACGTCGCCGCATCGACAATGGCGCGCATTCAATCGCGTGAGATCTCCGAACGCACCGGCCTCGACGACTCCCAGGCGTACGCCGAGCTCGCCGCCCTCCTCACCACCGGCATCAGCGGTCACCGGGCACCGTCGTAGAATTGTCGGCGATGAGGAACGGTCGGCACGCATCCAGAACAGCCTTCTGGGCCTCGTGTCTGGTATTCGTTCTCTCGCTCGTTTTCGTCGCCGCGACCTCCGACGGCGACGTTCCGGCACATTTCGACGGGTCCGGCGTCGTCACGCGAACGGAATCCCCGTGGTCGTTCGTCGCCACGATGGCCGGCGTCGGTCTTGCGCTCGGTGTGTTGTTCGCGGGTGCGCGCCGGTGGATCCGGTACATCCCCGCGCAGATGATCAATCTCCCCGATCCCAGGGCACACCGATACTGGACGCATCCCGCGCAGCGCCCAACGTTCGATCACATGATCGCCGAGGATCTCGAATGGATCGGCGCAGCAACGATCGCCCTCCTGACGTGGATGACCGTGGTCGCCGGAACAACAGGATCCGACGACGGGTCGGTGTCGACGTGGGTCCTCGCGGCTCCGACCGTCGCGTACGTGCTCGGCATCGCCGGATACGCGGTGTATGTGATCCGCGGCGGCAAATACCGAGTACCCGAGGACGATCGACCGCCTTCGTAGATCAGAACGGTGGTGGTTTCTTTCGTTCGCGGAGGTGTTGGATGGTTTTGTGTTGTCGTAGTTTTCGGCGGAGGAGTCGGATTCGGGTGCGGGCGGTGTCGGTGGGT
>NZ_NOXZ01000020.1:0-27912 GCF_002258225.1 Rhodococcus sp. RS1C4
CGTTCAGTCACTCCAAGTGACCGAACGGCACGTTCGCTCACCAATCGGGCGGACGACACACGCCCCCATCCGCACCCAATGTGGCGTTCAGTCACTCCAAGTGACCGAACGGCACGTTCGCTCACGAACCGGGTGGACGACACACGCCCCCATCCGGACCCAATGTGGCGTTCGGTCACTCTGAGTGACCGGACGGTACATTCGGTCCGAAATGGGGGCGTAGGGCGTGAGACGCGCTGGAGGCCGAGGGCCGGGCGGGTCAGGCGGGCTGGATTTCGGCTGTGTCGAGGACGGTGATGTCCTTGGTGCTGATTTGGAGGACGCGGGCGGTGGGGATGTCGAAGAAGAGCCCTGTGACCCTCAGTTTCCCCTCTGCGGAGGCGCGGCCGACGACGCGGTGTCGGGTGAGGGTCTGTAGCTGTACTGCGACGTTGACCATGGCGAGCTGGTCGCCTTCGGAGAAGCCGAGTTCTGCGGCTGCGCGTCCGACGGGGTGCCCGCTGCGGTAGGCCTCGAGGCTTGCGAGGCCGTGTTCGAGCCATTCGACGACGCGTTCGTCGCCTGCTTTGTCCGGTCCGGCGAGGACAGCTTTCATCGCACCGCAGCCGGAGTGGCCGCAGACGACGACGGAGCTGGTGCCGAGGACGTCGACGCCGTAGGCGAGCGAGGCTTCCACCGAGGTGTCCTGACCCTGTGCGGGGATCATGTTGCCCATGTTCCGCACGGTGAAGAGGTCGCCCGGTCCGCTGCTGGTGATGGTGTTGGGCATGACCCGCGAGTCGACGCAGCACAGGAAGAACGTGTCCGGGTCCTGGAATTCGGTGAGGCCCTGCAGGTGCGGCTTGATGGCCTCGGCGTGGGTCCGGTGGTACTCGGCGACGCCGGACAGGACCGGTCGCAGTGCGGGCGGGTTGTCGTCGACCGCACTGTCTTCCTTCAGCTGCCATGCCGACCACGGGGCCAGCGAGCCACGGACGCTTGCGAGTCCGCGCTTCGGCGGTGCTTCGGCTGCGGCTGCGAGCGAGGCGGATCCGTTCTCCTCGATCTGCACCGTGCCGCCACCGAGCTCGTGCTGACGTACCCATTCGTGCAGATGTTCGTGCACTGCGTGGTCCAGGAAGTCGACGGCAAGTTCCATGTTGACCTTGGAACCGCTTGGTACGGAGGACAACACGTGGGTCAGGCGAGGAAGCGACAGGAAACTCAGCGAACCTTGCATGTGTACGCGCCAGGAACCGTCGACTGTCTCGTCGGCGTGCACGTGCGCCCACACGACGCGACGGAGAACCAGGAAGATGGCGAGCGCCAATCCGATCAGCACGCCCTCCAGCAGGTTCAGTGCAACCACGCCGAGAACGGTGACCGCGTACACCGCGATGTCACCCGTCTTGCGGGCAATCCTGATGTCTGCCAGCTTGATCAGCTGCACGCCGATCATGACCAGTAGACCGGCGAGTGCGGCGAACGGAACCAGCTCGACGACCGAGATGAAGAGAACGGAGAAGACCAGGATCCACAGACCGTGCAGGATCGCCGACGCACGCGACTTGGCACCGGCCTTGACGTTGGTGGAACTGCGCACGATCACACCGGTGACGGGGAGGCCACCTGCGGCACCGGAGACCATGTTGGCCGCACCCTGTCCGAGCAGTTCACGGTCGAAGTTGGTGCGCGGTCCGGTGTGCATCTTGTCCACCGCGACGGCGGACAGCAAGCTCTCCACGCTGGCGATCAACGCGATGGTCAGAACACCGGTGGCGATGCCTGCCCACTGGCCTTCGGGAAGCGCGGGGAGGCTCAGCGCCTCGATCAGGTTGCCTGGCAGATCGATTCGTTCGACGTTCAGATCGAGAACAACGGACAAGGCGGTTGCCGCGACGACGGCCACGAGTGCACCGGGCACCTTCGACACTGCACCCGGCAGCCTCGGCCACAGCAACATCAACGCGATGACGACGCCACCGACGAGGATCGACGGCCACTGGCCGTCGGCAACCGACGTGGGGATGGCCAGCAGATTCTCGACCGCGGAGCTCTCGGATTCACCACCGAGCAGAACGTGAATCTGTTGCAGCGCAATGGTTACACCGATTCCGGCAAGCATGGCATGCACAACCACCGGCGAGATGGCGAGCGCGTGCCGGGCAATTCGGCTCAGACCCAACAGGATCTGCACCGCACCTGCTCCAACGGTGATGAGGCACGTTACGGCCCAACCGAATTGATTGACGAGCTCGGCCACCACCACGGTCAGACCTGCGGCCGGTCCACTGACCTGCAACGGCGATCCACCCAGTGCGCCGGCGAGAATGCCGCCGATCACGGCTGCGATCAGCCCGGCCATCACGGGCGCACCCGATGCAACTGCGATACCGATCGAAAGTGGCACCGCCACAAGGAAAACGACCAGCGATGCCGGTACGTCGAACTTCAGAATGCTCCCGATCCGAGATGGAGACTCGGATCCTTTCGTTGATGACTCGCTGTCCGATGAATCTTTGTCGACTGTCGTGGTCACGGCAGGTCCTCCGGGCGTCTAGGCGTCTGGTCGGTCGTTTGCGTGTCGCGTACGCACATCTGTGTGCTTCTGTCGCCCCTCGTTAAAGGGTACGCAAACCTTGGGTTACGCGCCCGTGATGAGAGTCTCCTCACAATTGAAAACCGTTGCGGCAGTGTATTTTTTGTGACAAACCACGAAAAAAGCCCCACGAACCAAGGTTCGTGGGGCTTTTTCCAGCCGTATCGGGCCAGAAGCTTGAATCAGCTTCCGACGACCTCCAGCTTGAACTTCGCAGCCACATCGGGGTGCAGGTTCACGACGACGTCGTGCTTGCCCGTTGCCTTGATGTGAGCCTTGGGGAGATCGATGCTGCGCTTGTCGACGACCGGTCCGCCTGCTGCCTTGATGGCAGACGCGACGTCCGAAGCCGTCACGGAGCCGAACAGCTTGCCCGAGTCACCTGCGGTCTTGACCGACAGGGAAACCGACTCGAGTCCTTCGATGGCCTGCTTGAGCTCGTTGGCGTGCTCGAGGCCGCGAACAGCGCGAGCTTCCTGAGCGCGGCGGATGCCTTCGACCTGCTTCTGGGCTCCGCGGGTGGCCTGAATGGCCAGTCCACGGGGCAGCAGGAAGTTGCGGCCGTATCCGTCCTTGACCTCTACGGTGTCGCCGGGCGCACCGAGGTTGTCCACATCAGCGGTGAGGATCAGCTTCATGATGATCGCTCCTTTCTTATCGTGCCGTCGCGGCGTAAGGCAGCAGAGCTACCTCACGCGAGTTCTTCACGGCAACGGCCACGTCACGCTGATGCTGGACGCAGTTGCCGGTGACTCGACGCGCGCGGATCTTTCCGCGGTCGCTGACGTACTTACGCAGCAGCGTCGTGTCCTTGTAGTCGATCTGTGTGTTCTTTTCCTTGCAGAAGGAACACGCCTTCTTCTTGAGCACCTTGTCGCGCAATGGCGGTTTCGGCATGGTCTTTCTCCGTTACGTCTGGTTGTTCTCGATCACGAAGGATCTAGAACGGAGGCTCGTCGTCCCCACCGCGGGACCCACCGAAGGAGCCCGACGCCTGCGGGGCACTGCCCCAAGGGTCGTCTCCGCCGGAATTGGATCCCGAGTTGGAGTTCGAGCGTCCGCCGCCCGATCCACCCGAGGAACCACCGAAGCCGCCGCCTCCGCCACCTCCACCACGATTGGCCTTGTTGACCTTGGCGGTGGCGTAGCGAAGCGAGGGACCGATCTCGTCGACTTCGAGCTCGACGACAGTCCGCTTCTCACCTTCACGCGTTTCGTACGAACGCTGCCTGAGCCTGCCGGTCACGACGACGCGTGCCCCGCGGGTCAAGCTCTCGGCCACGTTCTCCGCAGCTTCACGCCAGATGTTGCAGCGCATGAAGAGTGCGTCTCCGTCTTTCCATTCGTTGGACTGACGGTCGAACGTGCGCGGTGTGGACGCAACAGTGAAGTTGGCCACGGCCGCACCGGCCGGGGTGAAACGAAGTTCTGGATCTGCCGTCAAGTTCCCGACGACGGTGATGACGGTCTCGCCTGCCATGGTTCCTCTTTCAGTAGTAAGTCTTTGTTGATGCCAGCCTAGAGGCGAGCAACGACAATTACTTGCCCTGTCGCAGGACCTTCGTGCGCAGAACGGACTCGTTGAGTCCGAGCTGGCGGTCGAGCTCGCTGACGGTGGCAGGCGCGGCGTTGATGTTCACAACGGCGTAGATGCCCTCGGCGTGCTTGGCGATCTCGTAGGCCAGACGACGCTTGCCCCAGACGTCGACCTTGTCGACGCTGCCGCCGTCCTTGCGAACGACGTTGAGGAACGTATCGAGCGACGGAGCGACAGTGCGCTCGTCCAGATTGGGGTCGAGAATGACCATCAATTCGTAATGACGCATAAGACCTCATCACCTCCTGTGGACTGAGTGAAAACGGCCGCGGACGATCCGCGGCAGGAGGGTCGTTGCGTCAGCAACCCTTGGAGGGTACACGGCCATGCCCTGACCTGCGAAATCAGACGACGGTTCCGACGACCGCCTCGGCTCGTCCTAGGCTTACCTCATGCATCCGGGTGGACGGTCGTCTCGTGGGCGTCGCCTGCCATCGGCTGCCGCGTCGACGTCGACGATGATCGTCCTGGTCGCGTCCTGTGCGCTGACGTTGATTCTCGGCTACCTCAACAAGGCCCGCTGTGCCGTGGCGCCGTTCTACGACAACGGCCGGAGCACGACGTTCGACTCCGTCAAGGACAGTTGGGTCTGCTACTCCGACATTCAGTTCCTGTGGCTCGGCCGCGACATCGACAACCACGTGTTCCCCTACCTTCACGGGGCGATCACCTCCAACGGGGTGTTGACGGGTGGAACGGTCGAGTACCCCGTGCTGAGCGGGGTGTTGATGTGGCTGGGTGCGGTACCGGCCCACACCGACGCCGAGTTCCTCCTCTACACGGCTCTGCTTCTCGCGCCGTTCGGGCTGATCACGGCCTGGATGCTGGGCCGATTGGCCGGCAAGTCCGCGTTGCTGTGGTCGGTGGGTCCACCGTTGGTCATGTACGCGTTCCAAAACTGGGAACTGCCCGTGGTCGCGACGGCCGTCGGTGCAGTGTTCGTGATGAGCATGCGGATGTCGTTGCGGGTGAAGGCTGTTCTCGCGGCGATACTGCTGGGAGTGGGATTCTGTCTCAAGCTGTACCCGGGCGCCTTCGTCCTCCCACTCGCCGCGTACGTCGCGTACGGCGGCGCGACGGGCCGGGTGCCGGGAACCAAGTTGGACCTGCGCGGCGCGCTGTCCGTCCTCGCCGCTGCGGCAGGAACCGTCGTCGTCGTCAATCTTCCCTTCGCGGTCCTCGGATACGAGGGATGGAAGGCGTCGTTCGCGTTCCAGAGTCTGCGGCAAGCCGACATCACCACGAACTCGATCTGGTACTGGGGTCTGCGGCAACTGTGGGTGACCGACGCGATGACGGCGGAAAGTCACGAGCAGGCCGAGACGGCGTTCCAGAACACCGTCGACATTCTGTCGCCCCTTCTGGTGTTCGCGGCGTTCGGTCTTGCGCTGTGGATGGGTGTGCGTCGCGCGAGTACCGAGCACGTGTACCCGTGGGTGGCTGTCAGCGGATCCATGCTGTGCGGATTCCTGCTGCTGCACAAAGTCCATTCACCTCAGTACACGTTGTGGCTCATCCCGTTCTTCGTCCTGCTCCGAGTGCCGTGGGCTCTGGTCGCGGCCTACCTGGTGGCCGATCTGTCGATGGGCATCGGCGTCTTCCGGTACTTCGCCGCGCTCGCTCAGGGCGCCGATGCGGGTACCGAGGAATTCTTCGTCGAATTCGGGGTCTGGGGTCGCGCAGTACTGCTGGTCGTCGCGTTCTTCGTGTTCGCGCGGGCCCGGCCCCGTTTCGATGCGTCCCGCCGCGACGGCGACGTCCCGGCGCCCGACGTTCCCGCCTCGTCGACGTCGTCGACATCCGCTGCTCCCTGACCGAGTCCTGACTTCTCCCCGTTCCACACCGCAGACGTAACGAACCGGTCGCGTTGTTCGACATTCGTCTCAGGCAGCCGAGTTCACCTCGGCTGAGACATCAGAGGTGGGGCAATGACAGTGGTTCCGGGGGCGACGACACCGCACATCGCGGCGGATGAACCGCATTCACCAGCAGCAGGGCAACCGCTGCCGGCGCAGACGTCGATGGGCAGCGACACCGTGCCCGACGCCGCGGCAGGTCGCCGACGGATCGGCCTGGTCGAGGACCACGAGTCCGTCGCGGTCGGTCTCCGCGCCATTCTGTCCGACGAAGCCGATCTCGAGCTCGTCGCCGTGACCACCACCGTCGACGAGCTCGTAGGACTCGGCCACCGGCTGGATCTCGTCGTACTCGATCTTCGGCTGGGTGACGGTTCGTCGCCGAGGTCCAACGTCGAGAGGCTGCACTCCGTCGGCGTGCAGGTCCTCGTCTACACCGGTGCCGAGAACCCGTTCCTCGTGCGTTCCGCCGCGAGGGCGGGCGTGCTCGGCGTGGTCCGCAAGTCGGAACCCGCCGCCGCGATCGTCTCGGCCATTCGCCGGGCAGCCGCAGGTGGTCAGGTGGTCACGACCGACTGGGCCGCGGCCATCGACGGTGATCCGCATCTTCCCGACGTCGGACTCAGCCCACGCCAACGCGAAGTCCTGGCGCTGTACGCATCCGGCGAGAAAGCTGCTCGCGTCGCTCGGCTGGCCGGGTTGTCCGAGCAGACGGTCAACGACTACCTCGTGCGTATCCGGAACAAGTACGCCGAGGCAGGCAGGCCAGCGCCGACCAAGACCGATCTCTACAAGCGGGCCGTGGAAGACGGCTGGCTCCCGATGCCGGAGCCACCCAACCAGAACTGACGGGCCACCGCGCCTGTACGTCATCTCGGTCACAGTGCACGCCGTGTACATGGTTGTCGTTTCAATGCCCCTAGTTTTCAGGGCAGACAAACCTGGCAGTCAACTGTGAAGATCATTTACGCGAATGGTTGTGCCAAGCCACAACCGCAGGAACCTCGGGGAGAATTCACATGACAGTCAGCATCGACGCTTCAGCCTTCGACGCTTCAGCCTTCGACGCCTCGGCCTCGGGTACGGGCAGCGGGCTCGGCAACGCAGCTCCGCGACGGACCATGTCTCTCGTCCCACCGCCCATCCAGCTGCCTCCGACCGGCGGATCGCGCGCAACCGGACCGTTTCTGCCTCGGCCCATGCTCACCCAGCGCGAGATCGAGGTGCTCACCGGCTGGATCAAGTGCGACTCCAAGGTCGAGGTCGCTAAGTCGCTGTTCCTGTCGCTGGGAACTGTCAACACTCATCTCACGCGTATTCGCGCGAAGTACGCCGCTGTTGGCCGTACCGCGTCCACCAAGGCGTCGCTCGTTGCCCGTGCCCTGCAGGACGGCCTGATCGACATCGCCGATCTCTGACGCCCACCATCTGCCGAGCTCACGAATCAGCACAGCTCTCGAATCAGCACAGCTCGCGGAACGGCGATCCCGGGAGATACTGATCCCACTCCTCCCGGGTGATCGTCGATCCTCCACCGGCGCAGATCCTTTCGACCACGTCCTCGGGATCGGTCCGCCATACTCGTAGGTCCTTCTCCGGTCCACCGCCGATCACTGCGGCACCGCCTGCGGTGAACACGGCGTCGTTGACGCGGTTGCCGTAGGCGGTCAGCGTGGCGAACGTCCGCGGATCGAACGGGTCGGAGATGTCCCACATCCACATCGACTGACCGTCGACGCCTGCAACGAGTCTGGTGCCACTCGGATCGAACGCCACCGAATACACCGCCTCCCTCGGACCGACGATCTGGGCGACGTGGCGCGGCGTCGTCGGATCGGCGACGTCCCACAGTCGGAGCGTGTGGTCCGCACTGCCCGCGGCGAGCAGTCGCCCGTCGGGTGAGAACGCCGCTGCCTGCGCGTCGCCGGAGAAGCCCGCGACAGTCGACACCTTCACCGGGGCCGCCGGGTCGCTGACGTTCCACAGTTCGACCTCGTCGTTCAGCGTCGGAACGGCCAGCGTTCGTTCGTCCGGACTGAAGGCCATGACCTGCGGATTGTTGCCGACGTCGAAGCCGGACAGCCGCGTGGGCCGCGACGGATCGCGGACGTCCCAGAGTTCGACGTCGGGAGTGTTCTGCGGGGACACGGCCAGCAGATCACCGGTACGGGTGAACGCCAACGACGCCACGAGCGAGTCGACGGCGGCGTGCGGGGTTCCGAGCGCAATCGGATTCTGCGGCGCCCGGACGTCCCACAGTTGGAACGCTCCCGACGACGTGCCACCGGCGGCCAACGATCCATCCCACGACAGCGCCGCCGCACCCGTCAGCGGGTCGGCGGTGGTCGGGGACAGCGGCCTCGCGGACGCGATCGGTCGGTCCGGATCTGTGACATCCCACAATCGAAGGCCGTCGCCGCGCGAACCGACGCCGGCGAGGACTCGTGTTCCGCTGCCGTCCGTCGGGTTGATGAAGACGGTGTCGGTCTGTCCTGGCATCACCGGTCCAGGCAGGGGCCAGACGCGGGTGACTCCGTCCTGCCCCGCCGTGATCAGAGCGGAATCGTCCGGTGCGTAGTCGACCGACATGACGACCGTCGATCCCGGCAATGTTTCACGTAGAACACCCGTCGCCGCATCCCACGTCTTGATCGAGTTGTCGGAACTGACGGCGGCGAGTTCCGATCCGGTGCCGTCGAATGCCACGTCGTTGACGTAACTGGTGAAGCCGGTCAGCGGTGCTAGTGCGGCGAGGCGACCACCGGGTTCGACGGCCCAACGCGCCACGTCTCGACCTGTCGTTCCTGCAGCGATCGTGCGACCGTCCGGGGAGTACGTCACCGACAGGTAGTCGTAGGTGCCGCCGTCCGACGGAATCTCGAAGGAGGTCGTGGTCAGCGCCGGCATCTCCCACACCTGCAACCCACGAGCCTTGCCCGCCGCGACCAGTGCCGATCCGTCGGGAGAAAACGCCACGGCATTCATCGGGACCGACGTCGCCGGAACGACGGCGAGAGTGGGCGCCGCCGGGTCGGCCACGTTCCACACCGAGACGGCGCCGCCGCCGGACACCAGCGCCAACGACGATCCGTCGGGCGCGAACGCCATCGCTTTCGCCGTCGTCGCGTCGTCGCCGACGGCCGACAGGAGCGCCGGCGAATCGACGTCGGCAATGTCCCACAGGCTTGTTCCCGACGCACCCGACACCGCCAGAGTCCGGCTCGTCGGCGCGAACGCGACGGTGAGCGCGCTGCCCGGTTCCCCGATGTCGACGGTCCCGCGGGCGCGAGCCGGTGCACCGAGCGACCACAACCGGACCGTGCCGTCGGCGCCCGCAGCCGCGAGAACCTCCCCGGTGGAATCGACTCGCGCGACGGTCTCGCCCGACACGCCGGGCAGCCGGACAGGAGCATGCACCGCCGAAGCGTCGAGCAGCGCCGATCTCGCTGCCGTCGCCGGATCGATCTCGTACGCAGCGAGGGCCAGATGAACCGACAGGCCTGGGTCGAGTGCGCGGAAGCGCTCGGCCGAGCCCGCCAACTGACCCGCCAACGCGGCTTCGGCCTCGATGCGCCTGTCGTCCGCATCGCTGCTCGCCGAGAACGCGACCACCGCCGACACCACCGCCACGACCGTCAGCACCGCGAGCGCTGCGGTCAACACCTCGAGCACTCGCCGACGCCTGCGCTGCTGCGACTCGGTGTGAGCGACTCGCCTCTCGCTCGCGGCGAGGTAGTCACGTTCGACGACGTTGAGGTCACCCTCCCGGTCGCCCTCGGCGAGCGAATCGTGCAGGGCATCGAGGCGACTCGCGGGCAGAAGCACCGTCGAGTCGCGCCCACTGTGATCCCACAGCACGGCAGCGTCGGTGAGGCGGCGATGCACCAGATGCCACTGCCGGTCCCCGTCGATCCATCGGCGAAGCCGATCCCAGGCTGTCAGCAGCACCTCGTGTGTCACCGACACCGAGTCCTCTTCGACGGTGAGAAGACGCGCCGCCGCGAAACGCTCCACCACCACTTCGACGTCGGCGTCGGTGCCCTCCCCGCGGAGAAGTTCGCCGCGGTCCACGCGTCGACGCGTCAGGACGTCGTCCTCGATGTTGACCAATCGCACGAAGACCAGGGCCGCGGCGATCTGCTGAGCCGGGTCGAGCGACGAGTAGACGGCCTCGGCGGACTGGCCGACAGCCCCCGGTATCCCGCCGGTGGAGAAGTAGTCGTCGACGGTCATCGTCGGGCCCGTCGCCGTCGACCACGTCGCGAGCAGTGCGTGCGACAGCATCGGGAGTGCACCCTGATCGTGCGCGAACACCGTGCCCGACGGCTCCATCTCCGACAACAAGGTCCGAAGCAGTGCGTCGTCGACGCCGATTCCGGCCTTGCGTGCGGGTTCGACGATGGCGTCCCGCAGCTGGTCCGGACGAAGGCGACCGAGCACGATCGGATTGTCGACGAGGCCGGGCCTCAGGACGTCCTCGGCCACCGCGTTCTGATAGAAGTCGGCGCGCAGACCCATCACGACGACGGCACCCGCCACCACCTTCCGCTGCACCGCAGCCAGAACGGCGTGCCGCCGATCCGCGCCGGCGAGCGTCCACAACTCCTCGACCTGGTCGAGGACGACGACACTGCCGTCCGTTCGGTCCGTCGGATTGGAACTCGTGGTTGCCGTCGTCGACCAGGCTTCGATGCCGGACAGTCCGGTAAGCACCCGAGCACCGTTCACCCCGGCGCCGCCGAGGGACGCCGCCAAACCCGCCCGCAGTACCGACGACTTACCCGATCCCGATGCCCCGAGGACGAAGACGACCCCGCCCCCGTCGTCGGCGACGCGACGTACTTTCTCGCGAAGCTCGGCGACGACGTCGGACCGCCCGAAGAACCATTCCGCGTCCGACGCCTCGAACGATTCGAGGCCCTTGTACGGCGCCCGGCTGCGGTCGGGGCGCTTGCCCGACGCGGGGCGCACCCGGACGACGGCGTCCCACCACAGGGCTCGTTCGTCCGCGTCGCCGACGCCGCACTCGCGCAGGACCCTGTCGAACATGTCGGCGCTGGCGTCCATCGGAAGGTGTTGGCCGGAGAACCATCCGCTGATGGTGCCGTGGAGGGCGCCGGACAATTTCACCAGTTCTCGATACGTCTTGCCCGAGTTCTCCCGCACCGAGCGCAGGCCCGCGGTCAGTTCGGCCTTGGTGGTGATGGTGCGGGGATCGGGCTGGACCGCTGTCATGGCGGAACTATAAGCGAACGGTCGGTTTCACGGTGGTCGAAGTAGGTCTCGGTGTATTGACCTGTACGGACCCCCTGGTTGGGCTGGCCGGACGGCCGTCACGGCTACAGGATCGGACCACGGCGGTCGGGCGTCATCGATGTTTTCAGTGATTGTTTTTCAAGTCCGGGATTCTTCTCGTCTGGGGGTACTTTTCCGTGTTCGTTGCACCGATGCGTACGCACGCACCGACGTCTGTTTCATCGATCGGAGAACGTAGTAAGCACGTGTATCGCAGACCACCGCTCAGCGCGCGGGAAGTGGAAGTGATGATCGCCTGGTTCGCGTCGGACTCGAAAACCGTCGCGGCTGCATCCGTCCACATTTCCGTGGGAACCATCAACACTCACCTGACCCGGATTCGTCAGAAATACTCCGCCGTGGGCAGGCCTGCACCGACGAAGGCCGCCCTGTTCGCGCGTGCGCTACAGGACGGCCATACGAAGCTCGACGATTGGTGAGGACTAGACGTGCATGTGCGTGTCGGTGCCTGCGGCTTCCAGCTTCCGGTTCCGTACCACTGAACTGATGAACGCCGCACCGATGAAGAACACACCGACCAATCCGGTGATGATCTCGTTGATGTGCACGCCGATGGACACCATCAGGATGATCGCCAGTGCACCGATCGCCCAATGCGCCCCGTGCTCGAGGTACACGTAGTCGCTGAGCGTCCCCTTGCGGACCAGGAACACCGTGATCGACCGAACGAACATCGCGCCGATGAAGCCGAGGCCCAGAGCGATGATGATCGGGTCCGCGGTGATGGCGAACGCGCCGATGACGCCGTCGAACGAGAACGACGCGTCGAGCACCTCGAGGTAGAGGAACAGGAAGAAGCCGGCCTTGCCGGTTGCCTTGGCAAGCTCGCTCGGTCCGCCCGAGCCCTCCTCGCCCTCTTCCTCGACGTGGAACAACTCGCCGAGGCCATTGACGGCGATGTAGGTGATCATGCCGAGTACACCGGCAACCATGACTGTGGAGATCTTCTCGTCCTCGGCGAGGAACTCGGCCGTGAGGACCAGGATGATGCTGGCGACGACGACTGCGAGTTGATCCAGCCGGCCGATCCGCGCGAGTGGCTTCTCCAACCAGCTCAGCCACGTGATCTCGCGATCCTCGAAGATGAAGCCGAGGAACAGCATCAGCAGGAACATGCCGCCGAACGCCGCGATCTGTGGGTGCGCGTCCGTCAGAAGCGTCTCGTAACTGGGACGACCGTCGTCGAAGTACGCGGCGTCGTTCGGCGGCGGGTTGAGTGCGAGATCGATTGCGGCGACGGGGCCGAGACCCGACGCAGCCCAGACGATGACCAGGGGAAACAGCAGCCGCATACCGAAGACCGCGATGATGATGCCGATGGTGAGGAAGATCTTCTGCCAGAACTCGCTCATGCGGCGAAGAACGGTCGCGTTGATGACCGCGTTGTCGAAGGACAGCGACACCTCGAGAACGCCGAGGATCAGCACCAGGAACAGTGCCTGCCAACCGCCGTAGAGGAAGGCGACGATCACCGAAACGATGGTGACGCCTATGGACCAACCGAAGATGCGTAGAACCACGGGCGTGTGGCCTTTCTGTAGCCGGCGCAGGTATTGGGACGAACCGGGCTGTGTCTACACACGACAAACCCCGCCTCAATCATGAAGGAAGAGGCGGGGTAGTCCCAATCTTGATCTGGGCTTTACTACACGTTTACTCCGAAATCGCGGGCAATTCCGGCGAGGCCGGACGCGTAGCCCTGGCCCACTGCACGGAACTTCCACTCGGCGCCGTTGCGGTAGAGCTCACCGAAGACCATGGCCGTTTCCGTCGACGCGTCCTCGCTGAGGTCGTAGCGCGCCAACTCCGACTGATCGGCCTGGTTGATCACGCGGATGAACGCGTTGCGGACCTGACCGAACGACTGCGAGCGTGCGTCGGCGTCGTAGATCGACACGGGGAACGTGATCGTGTCGACGTTCGGCGGCACGGCGGCGAGGTCCACCTTGATCTGCTCGTCGTCGCCATCGCCTTCACCGGTGGTGTTGTCACCGGTGTGCTCGATGGAACCGTCGGGGGACTTCAGGTTGTTGAAGAACACGAAATGCTGATCGCTGAGGGCCTTCTTGTCGGCACCGAGCGCGATGGCGCTGGCGTCGAGGTCGAAGTCCGTCCCGGTCGTCGATCGGATGTCCCATCCGAGGCCGACCGTGACTGCGGTCAGGTTGGGAGCTGCCTTCGTGAGTGAGACATTGCCGCCCTTGCTGAGGCTGACGCCCATGACTTTCCTTTCGCCGTGAGTTCCCCTACCGAGGAACACCGTAGTGTCTCGCGTGCCCGATTGGTCACTTTCGTCTTCGGTTCACAACGCTAACGCGCACCACACACCGCGAAGTTCCCGTCAGTACTATCGGGCTGGTGACAAGTCGCCGACCTGGACTCTTCCGCCGCTCGGGCGAGTCGGATCCGCGTGCGCGCGAGGCCCACGCATCCCAGGCACAGAGCACGGCCGTCGCTGCTTTTCTCGATATGGACAAGCGCCAGTCCATCGCGTCGTCCGGCGTCGACGCCGTCCGGTCGATGTACCCCGATCGGGATCCGACCACCGCGTGGGCACCGGCCGAGAAGGCCTGCTTCGACGCAGGCGCGGCATACCTCGCGGCGATGGAACAGTACGACGGCATCGAGACCGGACCGGCCCAGGCTGCGTTCCAGAACGCCGCCCACCTGCTGGGCGAAGCAGCCAAGGCCGTCGACCGGTTCTACGCGGCCCATCGCGACGACCTCGAACAGGCACGATCCGCGCTCGCCGCGACACCGCGATTGGCTCAGGACGCCACAGCGCTCGCCGAGAAGGCTCAACTGGCCGTCGCGTCGGCCGATCCTGCATTCGTCGACTACCCCTCGATTCGCTCGGCGTGGCGCGGCGTCGACACCGCGGTCGCTGCCCTCGACGCCGCGATGAGCTCGAAGGACGCCCCGCGAGCCCGTACCGCCGCGGCGGCGGTGCGGGAAGCCGCCGAAGAACTGGAATCCGCGGTTGCCGCAGCACCGGGCCGCGTCGCCGATGCCAGAGCCGCGCTGACGTCGGTGAAAACCAGAGTCGAAGCGGTACGCACCCGATTCGATCGTCTCGCCCCCGCGTTCTCCGCGTTGCTACGCGAGTTCAACGTCGCCAGTTCCGCGGATCTCTCGCACAACGAACAGCACAGCGCCCGGCACATCGAGCAGGCCGAGGAGGACCTGTCCGCGGCCCGCGCGTCGTTCTCCTCGTCCAACCCGGAGCAGGCGCTCGAGTACATCGCCCAGGCGCGTAGCCACCTGTCCGACGCCGAGGAACTGGTCGACGCCGTCACCGATCGCCTCGAACTGCTGCGTGAGGTGAAGCTCGACCCAACGGGCGAAGAACGCGGGGTGCGCTTCAAGTTACGAGATGCACAACAGCTCGCCGTCAATCGTTCCCTGGTTGCCGAATGGGGGTCGGTGTTGGATGCTCAGCTGGCTCGAATCGACCGTGCAACCGCAACGCTGACAGGAACACACCCCGACTACTGGTCCTACCTCCAGGACCTGAGAAGTATTTCCGGCTTCATCTCCGGGGTGATCGACCGAATGCGCGGCTCGGCTCGCTAGATCACCTGTCACTACCCGCGAAGGATCTCGGTGCAACATTTCAGACATCTCGACGGGGCAGTCCTGGATCGACTGTTCCTGCACGCGCCGGAAAAGATAGACACCGCGGGCGATCTCGGCCTCGTCGCCGTCGGTCTCGGGGCAACCCTCTACATGCCCGCGACCCGCGCGGACCTGACCGAGACGTTGATCAAGCGCAGTGCAGAAGGCGTGTGCTCGCTCGTGATCGATCTCGAGGACGCGGTCGCCGATCACAACCTCGAAGAGGCGATCGACAACGCAGTCGCGACCCTCGACGCCCTCGACGCCGACGACGTCCACGGCTCGCTCGTGTTCGTCCGCGCACGAACCGCGCAGCAGATCGAACGCATCTGCACCTCGCTCCGCACCGACGCGTCGGCGTTGGCGGGGTTCGTGATTCCCAAGTTCACCGCCGCACGAGGAGGTGCGTTCCTCGACGAGGTCGCTCGCGGTTCCACCCGCCTCGGCCGACGCCTCTTCTCGATGCCGGTGTTGGAGTCACCTGAGGTGGTGTTCCGCGAAACTCGCGACACCGAGCTCGTCGCGATCCGCGCTCTGCTGCAGGATCATCGAGAACAGATCCTCGCCGTGCGCATCGGGGCCACCGACATGTGCGGGATGTTCGGGATCCGTCGCGACCGAGACCTCACCATCTACGACGTGCGCGTCGTCGCCGACGTCATCAGCGCCATCGTCAACCACCTGGGCCGGAGCAACGAATCCGGGTTCGTCATCACCGGACCGGTGTGGGAGTACTTCGCCGACCACGAACGCATGTTCCGGCCCATGCTTCGCCAGACACCGTTCGCCGAGCAGGAAGCCGTGCGCTTCCGCCACCAGCTCGTCAGCCATGACCTCGATGCGCTGCTTCGCGAGGTTGCCCTGGACCGCGCCAACGGAATTCAAGGAAAGACCGTCATCCATCCGTCGCACGTAGCGGCGGTGCACGCACTGTCGGCCGTCACCCACGAGGAGTACCACGACGCTCTCGACATCCTGGAATCCGACGCAGGCGGTGTGCGGGCGTCCGGATACGGTAACAAGATGAACGAGCTGGGCCCGCACCGCAATTGGGCGCACCAAACCCTGCTGCGCGCCCGCGCGTTCGGGGTGACCAACGAGGGCATCACCTTTGTCGAACTACTGAAAGAGCTAGCAGAGCGATGACCGACCCGACCTCGGGAATACACCTGACCGCCACGAGCACCTCGTCGGACTGGACCATCGAGGAGCTCGTCCGACCGGGACTGCGGCGCAATCCCCGCCGCGCACATCTGCTGGTGTCGGAGGTACTCGGCAAACACATTCCGGTCGATCCTTCCGTCGTGACCGGTGCTGCCGACGCCTTGGGAGACCTGGTTCTCGAAGCAGTGGGCGGATCCGACGTCGACGTCCTCGGTTTCGCGGAAACCGCAACGGGACTGGGCCACTGTGTCGCCGCACGCCTGAACGCGCACTGCTACCTGCACTCGACGCGGCGAGACGTCCCGGGAACCGGTGTGTACGCCGAGTTCCAGGAAGGCCACTCCCACGCCACCGACCACCAACTGTTACCCACGTCGCCGCGCGTTCTCGACCCACAGCTGCCACTCGTTCTCGTCGACGACGAGATATCCACCGGTAGAACAGCACTCGACGCTGTTCGAGCTCTCCACGCCGTGACGCCACGCACCCGGTACGTCATCGCCTCGCTCGTGGACATGCGCACCGACGAGCATCTCGCGGAATCCGCCGCAGCGGCCGAGGAATTGGGAGTCACCCTCGACTCGGTGAGCCTCGCCCAGGGCCGCGTCGCACTGGCGGACGACCTGATCGAGTCCGTCGTCGCGTTGCCGGAACCGGCGTACAACCCCGTCGCCGACCACGCAGGCACCATCACGCGCGTCGACGCGCACTGGCCCGAGACGGTCCCGGACGGTGGCCGTCACGGTTTCCGTGCCGGTGACACCGCGTCGTTCGTCGCCGCGGCCGCCGAGGTCGCCGACGCCGTCGCGTCGGCACTCGAGCCCGGGCGGCCCGTCGTCGTACTCGGGCACGAGGAACTGATGTACCTGCCACTGAAAGTCGCAGCCGCACTGTCGGACCGTGGGCACCCGGCACTGTTCCAGACCACCACTCGGTCGCCGGCCTACGTGCTCGACGAGCCGGGCTACCCCCTTCGCCGAGGGTTCGAGTTCCTCGCTCCGGAAGACGACGAGGCCCAAGCCCGCTACGTCTACAACGCGTCGGGACCGGAGAACGCGCAGATCGTGCTGATCGTCGACGCACCCGCGGACACCGACCGTCTCTTCGCGTCCGGCGGCGTCGCCGACGTCGTGGCCGCATCCGGCTCCGACGTCCTGGTCGTCGTGGTCAACGGCGCGGATCCACAGCGGCTCATCGTGTCTCGACGCGCGACACCTCTGACCGGACCGGACTTCGGGTCCTACGCACCGAACGAGGTGACGTGGCTGCTGAAGGACCTCTCCGACATCTCCCTGGAAGCGGACGTCGCCGAACGCGAGCGGAGAATCCAGGAAGGTACGGCCCACTACGCCGAATCGTTGCCCGTCGAGTACCAACCCGACGCCGCATATCGCGAGTTGTTCGAAGAAGTTCTGCACGACAGCGCATCTCGATTGGCTCTTGCCGTCGGCACCGTCACCGAGCTCGTACTCGCCGAACGGGGACACGACATCGTTCTCGCGTCGCTCGCACGCGCGGGCACACCGGTCGGCATCCTGATGCGTCGCTGGGCTCACGAGATGCACGGCATCGAGATCCCGCACTACGCCGTGTCGATCGTGCGCGATCGCGGAATCGACTCCGTGGCACTGAAGTACCTGGCCGACCACCACGACCCACGATCGGTCGTCTTCGTGGACGGCTGGACCGGCAAGGGCGCTATCGCACGCGAACTCTCGGCCGCACTGGCGGAATTCGACGGAGCCGACTTCGACGACGACCTCGCCGTCCTGGCCGACCCCGGCCACTGCGCGAGAACGTACGGCACCAGAGACGACTTCCTCATCGCGTCGGCCTGCCTCAACTCGACGGTGTCCGGCCTCGTCTCCCGCACCGTCCTCAACGCAGATCTCATCCGCGACGGCGATTTCCACGGAGCCAAGTACTACGCGGAACTCGCCGCCGACGACGTCTCCAACCACCTCCTCGACACCGTCTCCGCACGCTTCGCCGACGTACGCGACGCCGCCACCGCGGAGGCCTCGGCGATCGGGAAGTCGGATCGGACGCCGACGTGGACCGGGTGGGCGTCGGTGGAGAAGGTGCGCGAGGAGTTCGGCATCTCGCACGTCAACTTCGTCAAGCCAGGAGTGGGAGAGACCACCCGGGTCCTGCTGAGGCGCGTTCCCTGGCGGGTGCTGGTACGTGATGCGAAAGCTCCCGAGCACAAACACATTCGGATGCTCGCCGAGGCGAGGGGGGTTCCCGTCGTCGAAGTTCCCGATCTCGCGTACTCCTGCATGGGACTGATCAAGGACGTCACGTGAGCACTGCCCTGATCTCGGTGGACCTGGATCGCACGATGATCTATTCGTCGGCAGCTCTGGGCTTTCCGCTGGACGCGTCGGTCACCTGCGTCGAGATGTACGACGGCGGGCCGTTGTCCTACATGAGCGTGCGCTCGACGGAACTACTGCAGAAACTGGCCTCCGAGGCAGTGGTCGTCCCGACGACGACGAGGACCGTCGAGCAGTTCGACAGGATCGATCTGCCCGGCGCACCGTGGCGATACGCCATCACCACCAACGGAGGCAACATCCTGGTCGACGGCGTGCCCGACGCCTCGTGGCGTGCCTCCTTCGACGACGTCGACCTACCGGCCGTCCAGCAGGAACTCGCGGCACGCGCCGACGGCGACTGGGTTCTCAAACGACGCACCGCCGACGACCTGTTCTGCTATCTCGTCGTGGAGCCCGACGCTGTGCCTGCCGGGTTCATGGACGACTGGTCGCAGTGGTGCGCCGCGCGTGGATGGAACGTGTCTCAACAGGGGCGCAAGATCTACTCGATGCCCGACGTGGTCAGCAAGAGCCGCGCCGTCGCCGAGGTCCACGCCCGCGCCGTCGACGACGGATCCCTGAGGCCGGAGTCCATCACCCTCGCCGCCGGTGACGGCGCACTCGACGCGGACATGTTGCTCGCCGCGGACCACGCCATTCGGCCCGCACACGGCGAACTCGAGGCACTGAACTTTCGTCCACCTGGCTTGACCGTCACCACCGCAACCGGCGGACGCGCGGGCGAGGAGATCCTCGACTGGTTTTTCGGGCGAATCGCGGAGCACAGGGAACCGTGAGCGTCTCCGGTGCGTCCAACTAGGCAAAGGGTTGCGTAGAAGCTGGTTGGACCACTACAGGGGGCAGTCATGGGGATGCACGCGAGCGGACCTGACCGGAGTGGGCGGTGAATCCGGAGCCGGCCACAGCGGAGGCGGTGGCGGCATCGGTGATCGGCCTCCCCGGCGGCATGGATCTCGCACTCAACGGTGGCTCCGACCGGGCGCGCGAGGCCGGGGCCGAGATCAGGGACAACGCCATGGCGCAGTTCGGGTACACCGCGGTGTACGAGGGCAGGCCCGTCGACGACGACCCGTTCGAGGTCATGTCGCACGAGGACATCTGGAGCAAAGCGCAGGCGCTTCAGGCCGAGCACATCGACGCCACGTCCGGCAACTGGCGAATTCTGGGCAACAACGCTGCAACCGACGCCGCCGCCTTCGCGTTGAAGGTGACCAACCAGGTCGGGACCAACTGGCAGGGCGCCGCGGCCGAGGCCGCCGGGCAGGGTGTCGATCGCTACGCGACCTCGGCAGGCGAATTGATGCTGGCCGCCGACGGTCTTTCCCAGAAGGTTCAAGCGACGTCGGCCGGGGTGAGTGCCACCCGCGCTGCTCTGCCCCCGCCCGTTCCGTACGGCACCGGCGAAAAGATCTTCGACGTCGGTTCCTGGCTCACCAGAACACTGCTGCCCGGTGACCTCAAGAGTTTCCAACACCTCCACGAAGAAGCGGAGGAGGCTGCTCGTACCGTGATGAGGAGTCAGTATGCGCCCGTCATTCGTGAAGCGGCCGTTCAGGTTCCGGTTCTTCCGCCCGCACTGAACCCGTTGAGCGGTTCCGAGGGGCTTACCTTTTCGTCCCCTGGCGCGTCTCGACCGGATTCCGATGGTTCCGGGTGGGGCGGTATGTCCGGAGGCAGTGCCGGTCCCGGCAGCGCGGGGACGACTACGGCGAACCCAGGCGGCGACGCTGCCGCAACGCCGCAGGCTCCCTCCACCGAGGCATCGAGCTGGGCGCCCGCAGAATCCGCTGCATCGCCTGCGGGCCAGACCAATTCGAGCCCCTACGGTGCCGGGCAGGGAAACGGTGGAGCACAGGGCACCGGCGCACCCTCCTCCACCAGCAGCGCAGCGGCGGGATCACCGGTCGGCGGAGCACTCGCGCCGGGCGGGTCTGGCGGGCGGCCGGGAGGTAGCGGCGCAGGCTCGCGGTTCGGTTCGGGGGGTTCCGGAGTTTCGGGTGGCTCCGGCGGCGTGCGCGGTGGCGGCGGCCTGGGTCCAGGCAGCCTGGGCGCAGGCGGTTTCGGCGGACCGGGAGGAGGTTCGTCGGTCGGCGGCCCGTCCGGGAGCGGACTGGGTGCGGCCGGGGGCGGCGGTGTCGCCGGGGCAGCCGGAGCGACGGCTGGACGTCCCGGCACCCCGGGAATGGGTATGGGCGGCATGGCCCCTGCGGCGGGCCGTGGAGGGGGAGGTGGCGACGACGATGTCCATCAGACACCCGGCTACCTGATCGACGCGGTGAACGGAGACGAACTGATCGGATCGCTTCCGCTCGTGGCACCCCCGGTGCTCGGAGAGTGACACTTCAGCATTGGACACTCGACGGTCTCGTGTTCAGGATGCTCCTCGAGCAATCCGGGCGAGACCGCCTGCCGTTCCCCGTTCAGCATCGTCCGATGGCCGACTCCGCTGCCGACTATCACCGCAGACGTCACGAGGCCACGACTGCCGCGCTCAAGATCCTGGACGAGGATCTTCGTTTCGCGATCCGGACAATCGTCGAGCCGGTTGTCCGAGTGGAACTCGTCGGGCACGTGAGGACCGGAGACACCGAGCACACGAAACTGCGCGCGCACGCGGCTGTGGGACACGACGTAGCCGTCGTTCTGACGCAGGCACCCGGCATCGACGACCGCTCCGGCGGCGTCATCACTCTGGAGACGATGGAATCGTTCCGAGGTGTGCGTGCCGTCGTGGATGTGTTGCCGAACGTGGTGCGCGGCACCGGCCCGCGGATCGATGTGAGCCGGCCCGCCACCGAAGGCGACACGGAGAGATCACCTCTGCTGCAGAGTATGTCGCGCACGAGCAACGACGACCGCTACGAGCGTTTGTTCTCCCGTCCACCGTCCAGTGCAGGCGAGATCCTGGTGTGCGCCGGCCCGGCACCGGACAGCAGGCTGACCGAGGGAACGACCGGTGTGCAGTGGGTGGATTTCGCCGGCGACGGGCGCTACATGATCCGGCACACGTCGATCATCAGCGTGATTCCGGTGTCGGTGTCGGAGCTGGTAGCGGAGGTTCGAGGGCTCGTCGGGAAAGCCACGGCGGTTCGATGACCCGTTGACACCATAACGATTCTCGATACTATATCGATATTCGTTGTTATCGACTATCGATATGGAGTTGTCATGGGCTCGTCACTGGGATCGCGACGATCGAACCGGATAGTGATGGCAATCTATGCGCTGATCGCCGTCGGCTGGTCGGCGTGGAGGCTGTTCGAGTACGGGCTGTCGTCCTACGTTCGGGTCTCGGTCGAGCCCGTCGTCGACACTCCCGTCGTCGGCCTCTACGGCGGTGAGCTCCAGCCCGGCAACGTGGCCGAGTTGGCATTCGCCAAGTCCGACGTGCAACGCCTGATGGGAATGATCGATTTCTTCCGATACTCCGAGACAGTCGTCGGGCTGGTTCTGTTGCTGGTGGGGATGACATTCCTCTACCGATTCTGCGACCGAGTCATCGACGGCCGGGCCTTCGGGAAGGGTGCGACGGTCGACCTGACGGTGGTAGCCGGCGTCGTCGTGCTCTACCCGTTCCTCACCGGAATGCTGCGGCAGATGGGCACCAACTCCGTCCTGGGATCGCTCGAGCTGACCGATGTGCTGGACACCGCGGCCAGCTTCGACGGGGTCTGGATCGCGATTGCGGTCGCCGCATTCCTTCAATTCGTCTACGCAGCAATCCAACAGGGCACGAGGCTCGTCGAGGACACCGAGGGATTGGTCTGATGGGTGAGCCCACCGAACACCTGATCACCTGCCATCTCGGGGAGATACTCGATGCCCGCGGAATGACCTTGGCCGAGCTCTCCCGTGTCGCAGGCGTCAGCGTCGTGAACCTGTCGGTGCTTAAGAACGACCGAGCCAAAGCAATTCGGTTCAGCACACTGACGGCGGTGTGCCTCGCGCTCGGGTGCACGCCCGGCGACCTGTTCAGCGTCCGGCCGCAGTAGCCCCATCCGGACAAATCCACCCAGTACATTGGTGTGCAGCATCCGCATCCGACCGAAGGACTTCTTTCATGTCTGCTCCCGGCCAACCCTTGGCAAAGGGTCAGAACGGCCCGATCACAGCAGCCGATGTTCTCGTCTCTGTGCAACTGTCCGCACCCGCCGACCTGTCCGCCCTACTGGTGACAGCGGACGGAAAGGTGCGAACCGACGCAGACTTCGTCTTCTTCAACCAGCCGACCGGACCTGGCGTTCGGCTGGTCTCCGGCCAAGCCGGGCAACCGGCACAGCTCGCCGTGTCGCTCGCGCAGATACCGGCGGACATCGAGCAGATTCGCGCGGTCATCACGCTCGAGGATGCATCGTCCAACTTCGGCCGGTCCGCACCCCCGGCTGCGTACGTGAGCGACGGTCAGGGAAATCCCCTCTACCACTACACCATCGACGGCCTGAGCAGCGAGTCCATCGTCATCGCAGTCGAGATCTACCGTCGTTCCGGAGCATGGAAGGTCCGCGCCGTCGGGCAGGGGTATGCCGGCGGGTTCGCAGCCCTGGTGACCGACCACGGCGTATCCGTCGACGACGCGCCGGCTGCCCCCGCAGCACCGACACCGCCTCCCGCCGCAACACCACCACCCGCTCCGGCGGCCGCGCCCGTGCCGCCACCACCGGCCGCGCCGGCAGGTCCACCCGAGGTCAACCTCACGAAAGCACGCCCCGTCAGCCTCAGCAAAGGCCAGAAGGTCACGCTGAAGAAGGACGGCGGAGTCGCGCTGACCATCATCCGCATGGGACTCGGCTGGGACCCAGTCCAGGCACCGAAGAAGACCAGCTTCTTCGGCGGGGGCGGCAAAGGCGGCAACGTCGACCTCGACGCGTCGGCCATCATGTTCGCCGGAAACAACGTCGCCGACGTCGTCTACTACGGTCAACTCCGCGCCAAGGACGGATCCATCCTGCACCAGGGTGACAACCTCACCGGCGAAGGAGAAGGCGACGACGAGGTAGTGAACGTCGACCTCACCCGCGTACCCCCGCAGGTCACGGCCATCGTCTTCACCGTGACCTCCTACCGAGGGCAGACGTTCGAGCAGATCCAGAACGCCTTCTGCCGGCTCGTCGACGACACCAACAACGCCGAACTCGCACGCTTCACCCTGCAAGGCGGCATGCCGTTCACCGGCCTCGTCATGGCCAAGGTCTACCGCGACGGCGGCAACTGGAAACTCCAGGCCATCGGCGAAGGCATCAACGCCAAACACGCCGGCGAAGCCGTCCCTCAACTCGGGCCCTACATCCGGCCCTGACAACCTCGCCCCGCCGCCGCCCGCATCCCGCCGGAGCGAACGTGCCGTTCAGTCACTCCAAGTGACCGAATGAACCGTTCGGTCCCCGGGTGGCTGGGTTGCAGGGGTACCGGTGGAGACGCGGTGGACGTCGCGGGTGTGGTCGAGGACGCCGCCGATGGGGTCGTCGGTGCCGTTGCGGCGGATGAGGTCTTCCTGGGGTCGGTAGATCTGCCGGACGACGAGTGCGCAGAGGCCGATGACGGCGATGTCGCGGAGAACGATTGCGGCGGTGAACCATTGCTCGGGCACGCCTTTGTTGCCGATGCCGAGGTAGTAGTACATCCGCGGGAACCAGATGAGGGCGTCGACGGTCATCCAGGCGAGGAGGAGTCGGCGGTGCGGTAGTGCGAGGACGGCGAGCGGTACGAGCCAGAGGGAGTACTGGGGGCTCCAGACTTTGTTGGTCAGGAGGAATCCCGCGACGACGAGAAAGCAGAGTTGCGCCAGCCTGGGGCGCATAGGGGCGTTGACTGCGATGTAGGCGATTGCGACGCAGACGATTGCGAAGAGTCCGAGGGTGACGGCGTTGAGTACCAACGGTTTGTCGCCGGGGTAGAGGGTGCCGTCGAAGCCTCCCCAGCCCGTGAAGGACGTGATGACGTTGTAGATCGAGTCGGGGTCGGCGCCGCGGGCGGAGTTGAGGCGGAAGAACTCGTACCATCCGCTCGGATAGAGCAGTGCGATGGGAAGATTGACGGCGAGCCAGGCGGCGACGGCCGCACAGGTGGCTTGTCCCCATTCCCTCATCTTGCCGGCGCGCCAACACAGTACGAGGAGCGGTCCGAGCAGCAGGAGGGGATACAGCTTGGCGGCGCCGCCGAGCCCCAGCAGAACACCTGCGAGGATCGGTCTCTTACGGCCCCAGGCGAGGAGGGCGCCGGCGGCGAAAGCGGTTGCGAGAGCGTCGAAATTGGTGAAGCCGTGTACCACGACGAGTGGTGACGCGGCAACGAGGGCGGCGTCCCATATTCTGCGTCCGGCGGATATGGCGGTGGCCCACACCGTCACCAGCCAGGCGATCGCCAAGCCGATGACGACGACGTTGAAGTAGACGGCGACCGGGAGCGCTTGCGGCAACCAGGACACCGAACTCCATGCCTCGGCCACGACCATCGACCCGTACTGGTACAGCCCGGACAGCACCGGGTACTCCATGTAGCGGATCTGGATTGTGCCGTCGGCAGCTACTTCCTCCCAGGACTTCTTGTACGGGAAGGCGCCTTCGTCGAGACGTTCGGCTCCGAACAACGGCACGGTGTCGGAGTAGCACATTGCCACGTACTGACGGCTGCCGCTCCAGTCGAGCCCGAGCTCGCCGTCGGGACCGTTGGGGGCCTGTTGAATACAGCCTGCCTTCGCGAACCAGCCGAACGCGAGAAACACGACGGCGAGCAGCAACAGAACCCGCAGCGGGGTGAAGAAGCGTTGCCTGCCGATCAGCGCGTGCCGACCGGCGGGGCCTCCGATGGCGGCCGTGAGTTCGGCCGCCATCGGGTCCGACGTGGCGGGTAGATCCCGGGCACTGTTCGAGCGAAGATCCGGCGCGAGCGGCCCCGGACTTGCAACCCTGCGTTCGACGGGGGTGCCGGGGTTGCTGTCGCTCACTCCGGACAGGTTACCGGCCCGGGGCCGGTTCGGGTTCCTGCGCTGGAGCCTCCGGTTCGGCAGGAGTCTCCGGCGTCGGAGCGGGCGCCAGTCCGGGTAGCGGGATGGTCACGCCAGGCAGGATTTCCACCTGCCGCGGGGTGATCACCACGGGCGGCGAGATCTCCGTCGGGATCGGCAGTGTGATGGGCGGAGGCTCGGACGTCGGCGCGACGGTCGTCGGCGCGGCCGGCGCCGAATACTGCGGCACGCCTGCCTGTCCCGCGATGGGCTCGGGCGTCGGGAACGTCTCGTTGGTCGTTCCTTCGAGGGTTCCGTCCATCGTGTCCTTCCAGATGTCCGACGGAATTCCGGAGCCGTAGATCGAGCCGCCGTAGCTGTTCTGCAGCGGCAGCCCCTGCTCGGTACCGACCCACACGGCGGTGGACAGCGACGGGGTGTAACCCACCATCCAGGCATCCTTGTTCTCGCCGGTGTCGCCGAGCTGCGCCGTACCCGTCTTCGCTGCGGACTGTCGTCCACCGGCGAGGTTGTGCCCGTTGGAGTATCCGGCAATGGGACGCATCGCGGCGGTGACGTTGTCCGCCACTGCAGCGGGGACGACCTGCTGGCCGGGCTCGGCGCCTCGATCGAGGAGGACGGTGCCGTCGGCCGTCACGACGCGTTGCACGAAGTGCGGTGCGTGATAGACGCCCGATGCGGCGAGGGTGGCGTAGGCGGAAGCCATGTCGATGACGCGTGACTGGTACTGCCCGAGGACGATCCCGTTGTTGGGTCCGACGCCGTCGCCTTCGGTCAGCGTGGGTCCGACGCCTGGAATTTCCTCGGCGACACCCAGTTTGTGCGCCATGTCCGCGATGGACTGGGGGCCGTTGTCCATGGCGAGCTGCATGCGATAGAAGCTCGTGTTCAAGGATCGCTTGAGTGCCTCTGCGATGGTGCACGTTCCGCAGGACTCGCCCTCGACGTTGCCGATGGAGATGCCGTTGACCGTCAGCGGGGAGCTGTCGTACATCTGCGACAGCGGGATGCCTTGGTCGAGCGCCGCGGCGAGACCGAACACCTTGAAGGACGAGCCCGTCTGCAGACCGGACTGCGCGAAGTCGAATCCACGGCCGTCGGCGCCGCCGTAGTACGACTTGACCGCGCCGGTTCTGGGGTCGATGGACACCGATGCAGTGCGCAGGTCGCCCGGCTCTCCTTCGAGATTGCTGTTCACCGCGTCGATGGCGGCCGCTTGCGCGGCCGGGTCGATCGTCGTGGTGATCTGCAGGCCTTCGGTGTTCAGGTCCTGCTCACTGACTCCCGCGGCGGACAGTTCGCGGAGAACCTGCGCCTTGATCAGTCCGTTGGGGCCGCTGTCGGTGTCGTCGTTCGATGCAGCCGAGCTGGGGATCCATGGCGGATAGACCATGGCTGCGCGCTGAGCCTGATCGATGTTGCCCTGGCTGACCATGCCGTCGAGCACGTAGTTCCACCGCGACTGGGCACCCTCGGGATTGAACTCGGGGTCCAAGCCGGAGGGCTGCTGAATCGTCGCGGCGAGGACGGCACCTTCTTCGATCGTCAGCTGGTCGACCGGCTTGCCGAAGTACGCCGTCGACGCTGCCGCGATGCCGTACGCACCGCGACCGAAGTAGATCGTGTTCAAGTACGCGGCCAGGATGTCGTCCTTGGACCACTGGCGAGCCATCTTCGAGGAGATGACGAGCTCACGCATCTTTCGAGTCAGAGTGCGCTCGGATCCGACGAGTGCGTTCTTCACGTACTGCTGAGTGATGGTCGAGCCACCGCCGGCGCTGTCGCGGCCCAGCACGTTGTCGCGCAACGCGCGACCGAAGCCGGTGATCGAGAAGCCGGGGTTGGAGTAGAAGTCACGATCCTCCGCCGACAGCACGGCGTTGCGCACGTGCAGCGGGATCTGGTCGATCGTGACGTCGGTCCGGTTCCCTTCAGGTGGGACGACCCGGCCCAGCTCGGTGGTGCCGTCGGAGGCGAGAATCGTCGCCACCTGATTGGTCTTGATGTCGCCGGGACGAGGGACGTCCTCGACGGTGTACGCCACCATGAAGGTGAGGATCGGAACGATCAGACCCAACGCGACCAGCACGTACAAGGTCCGTCGAACTGTGCGCCACTTGGACTTCTTCTTCGTTTTCGCGGCGGAACCTCTCTCGGGCGGTTCGGGCGGTTCGTTGCCCGAAGAGCGTGGAACACCGTCGTCCGGAGGTCCGGTCGGCGGAAGATTGGATGGTGGAACGGGAGGCGGCGGACCGGCGGCAGGGCGTCGGACATCCTGCCGGGCGTTCGGCAGCGGGGGACGACCGGGAGGCGGGTTCTGCAGAGGGCGCCCTTGGGCGTCACGTGCCGGGGGGCGTGGATTCGGCGGAATCGGCCGACCCTGCGCGTCACGACGCAGGGGCGGGGGCCCGGCCGGTGGGCCGAGAGGACGGCCTTGCGCGTCGCGCCTAACACCGGCGAGAACAAGGATGCCTGGATGTCCT
>NZ_NOXZ01000072.1:0-666 GCF_002258225.1 Rhodococcus sp. RS1C4
GATGCTCAAGGGGTACCTAGATTGTTATGCAAGTGTCCAGTTTGTAAATCGGGCTTACCAGACAATCAACGAACTAGACCGAGTTGTGAATTTCATTTAGGCAACAAGAGCTATCTTATCGATATTTCACCCGATTTCAAGATCCAGTTTCAAACTTATAATAACAGAACAATTCCTTCAGTTGTGTTTATAACTCATTCTCATAACGATCATATCGGTGGTTTAGGTGATTTTGCAGATTTATGCTTCTGGCATAATCAACAAGTACAAATAGTGAGTCCTCCAGATGTAATTAATCAGTTAAAGGAGCGATTTCCTTACTTAAACAATAGAAAAGGGCTAACTTTTGTAGGAACAACGAAATGGGTAAGTGATGGCAATAAAATTTCTTTTCATTAAGTAAATCATGGTCATAACGGTTCGTCTTATGGAATTTTAGTTCAAAAAATAAATGGATATAAATGGGCCTATTTAACTGATTCCTTTCAAGTAACTGATGAGCAATGGCTGCCTTTCTACCACCTTGATTCATTGATATTCGGGACTTCTTTCTGGAAAGAAAATCAACCGCCCAATAAAAGGTCGGTTTATGATGTGAATGAAGCAATGGAGTTAAAACAAAAGTTACAACCGAAAAAAATGATCTTAACACACTTATCACATACC